>NZ_JBHWVO010000024.1:0-114834 GCF_042736635.1 Streptomyces sp. NPDC060035 | reverse complement strand
GGTTACGACGCGTCGTAACCGGTGGGGCGCTCCTGCGTCCGCCGAGGGCCTGTGGCGGCACCGCGGTGTCCACCACAGGCCCTCAGACGTCGTCGGGCTCCGTCTCGGGCGCCCCGGGCCGGTTGCCCGTGAACCGGGCCGTCAACGCCTCCGCGGACTTCAGCACGAGCGCGGTGAGCTCCTGGGTCGAGGCGGCGTTGAACCGGGTCTCGGGGATGGTGATGCCCACGTCACCGATCACGACGTTCGACGGTCCGAGAACCGGCGCCGCGATGGCGATTGCTCCGTCGATGCGCTCCCCGTGGGAGATGGCGTAGCCGTCACGGCGGATGCCGGCAAGACGCTCTGCCAGCCGATCCGGGTCGATCCACGTGCGGTCCGTGAGAGCGTCCAGCTTGCCGTGCGTGATCACGTGCTGAGTCTCGGGAGGGAGGAAGGCGAGAATGGCGAGACCGCTCGCGCCCGCGTGGAGCGGAAGCCAGACACCCTGCGGGACCGTGTACCGCAAGGGGTGTGAGGACTCCACCGACATGGCGAACATCATCTGTCGGCGCTGCTCGTTGACTACGGCGAAGAAGGATGACTCGCCGCTGCCCTGCGCCAGGTCGGACAGGATATCGAGGGCGGCCTCGCGCAGGGGGAAGCGGGCGTTCGCGGTCCAGGCCAGGCGCAGAAACTCCATCCCGAGCCGGTAGTTCCCCGCCGGCGTGCGGCCGACCATGCCCAGCTCCTCCAGGTCGCCCAGGAGCCGGTGAGCGGTACTCGCGCTGACGCCCAGTCGGTTGCCGATCTCTCGCACCCCGTAGGCCTTCTCGCCACCGTCGATCATCAAGGTGATGATCTCGATGCCACGTGCGAGTGGATGGCGCTGGCGCTCAGGCGCGGCCACCGTGTCCTGGGTCGTGTTCTGCGTCGCCACTCCCTGCTCCTTCTGTACGCCGAGTCCCGCATAGCAGAAACTTGATTCCTTTAAAGAGAACGCTATCAGGCTGGCGGCTTCTTGCTCGCTTGATTGCCTATGGTCGATTGTCGCCCCCAGCCGGGGCGGCAACGCAAGAGGCCTCCCCTGCTCGAAGGCGGGGAGGCCTCTTACTTCACAGATGGTTCGAACGGGCCCGGACGCCGAGTGGTGACGCCCTACGCCGCCCCGGCGGCGAGCAGCATCTCGGCCCTGTCATGCAGCTTCACGCGCGTTCGGCCGATGGCCTCACCGCGGGCGACTTCGGCGGCCTCGATGGCCCGCCAGCGGCTCCAGTCGACGACAGCGACGCCACGCGAGCGCAGGAGCGCGTCGACTCCCGAGGGACCGGAACCCTTCCCCGCCAAGTCAGGCGCGTCATTGAGGAGGGCGGCCACCGTCTCGCTCGCGCAGAGCCGGTTCGTCCCGATGACACCGCTGGGGCCCCGCTTGACCCAGCCGACTGCGTAGAGGCCGGGCAGGACCCGATCACCATCGAGGACTCGCGCGTCACGGTGGGGGATGGTGCCCGATGTGTCATCGAAGGGCACCCCGCTCAGGGCGGCACCGCGATAGCCGACGGCGGGCAGCACTAGTCCGGACTGGAGATCCTCGACGACTTCGGGACGTGTCGTGTGAGCCAGACGTACAGCGGAGACCGAGCTGCCACCCACGAACTCCACCGGCGTGCGGTTGAACAGGAAGCGGATGGAGCGTGGCCGCCCCTGCGGCTTGCGGTCAGCGATCTTCTGGAGGGTGGCGAGCAGGCGTGCGGTCGCCGGCCGGGTGTCCGCCCGCGCTTGCTGGGACAGCGCCAGATCGCCCGAAGGGACGATCAGGTCCGCACCCTCCACCTCGGCCAGTTCCAGCAACTCCTTGTTCGTGAACTTGGCGTGCTCGGGGCCTCGTCGGCCGACCACGCACACCTCGCGGACACGGTGGCCGGCCAGCGTGTCGATCACATGCTCGGGTACATCGGTCCTGCTTAGCTCGTCGGGTGTGCGCACCAGCATGCGAGCGACATCGAGTGCCACATTTCCCACGCCGACCACGATGGCCCGCTCCGCCGTGAGAACCGAGGTATCGAAGGCCGCGTCGGGGTGACCGCTATACCACGACACGAAGTTGCGTGCGGCGACCACACCGGTGAGGTCTTCGCCCGGAGTGCCGAGGCGGCGGTCCAGCGGCGCCCCCGAGGCCAGGATCACCGCGTCGTAGTGCGTGTGCAGTTCATCCATCGTGATGTCCGAGCCGACGGTCACGTTGCCGAGGAACCGCACGGAGGGGGTCTCGAAGATCTCGGTCAGGGATGCGACGATCGACTTGATCTTCTGGTGATCTGGAGCGACGCCATACCGTACGAGCCCGAACGGCGTGGGCAGTTGCTCGAACACGTCGACAGAGACATCGTGCGTGGTGTCCTCGGCCAGGATCTGGGCACAGAAGGCCCCTGCCGGGCCGGAGCCGACGATGGCGACTCGCAGCGGCGCCATCGCTAGGCCTCCTTGCGGGGGAGGGCCGCGACGAACTCGACATCGTGGTCGATCTTTCCCAGCTTGCGGGCGCCCTTGGGGGAGTCCAGGGCGTCGAAGAAGTGCGCGTTGAGGTCGAGGAACTGCTCGTCGTCACCCATCAGGTCGGCGTCGTAGCGAATGGCCGACACCGGGCAGACCTCCTCGCACGCACCGCAGTCGATGCACTGGTCCGGATTGATGTACATCATCCGGCCGCCCTCGTATATGCAGTCGGCAGGGCATACCTGCACGCAGCTCTTGTCCTGGATGTCCACGCACGCCTGTGTCACCACAAAGGTCACTTGTTCTCCCTGGTATCCGTCGACAGTGGGAAGGGAAGCCCGCGGCAGATGTGGCACCACCGGCGTCGGGGCGAGCCTCCAAGGCGGTGGATCATTCAACGGAACGAGCGATCCTTTCAACGGCGCTAGTGTCGGTAGGCCTGCCCCGCGTGTCAAGAGGAGGCGGGCTGTAGCGCGAGGGAGTTCCGCACGGAGCGGGACTCCGGCGGGCGGGCCAGGAAACGGCCCGCGGCATGGGTCTTCCATTTTGGCATCGCGTGCCAATACGCTCCGGGTGTCCATACGGCAGGCTCAGCGGCCACGGGAACGTCCGGCGTTCCCGGCTGCCCTGCCGGCGATGCGTCGTACGTACGCACGCACGGCCGCGTACGCCGCCGTATCGCCTGATCACCTTTGCCCGCAGGTACCCGTACGGGCCCTCCGCACAGGGAGAACACCATGAGCAACGTCATCAACTCCGCCCAGCCCGAGCAGAACATCCCCGAGGCGGCGGGTTCGCCGGAGGAACTCATCGAGGCCGATGACCTGATCGAGGAGATCTCGATCGACGGCATGTGCGGCGTCTACTAGGCCGCGGACATGGCCACGCTGAATATGGACCGCGCCTGGGACCTGCACGAGCAGGTCTCGGTGCGGCCGGAACCATTTGGTGCGCTGCTGTACCACTTCGGCACCCGCAAGCTGTCGTTCCTCAAGGACCGCACGCTGCTCGCGGTGGTCCAGGCGCTGGCGGCAGCGCCCACCGCGCGGTCGGCCTGTGCCGCCGCGGGCGTCGCCGAGGCAGATCTGCCGCGGTACGGGCAGGCACTCGCGGTGCTTGCCCAGTCGTCGATGGTCGTCGAAAGGACCGAGACCTCATGACCATTACCGCACCCCTTCCGGGGTCCGCACCGACGCCGGGCCCCTCCCGCCTGGTGGATCTCTTCGAGTGCGGCCTGGACGCGCCGATCTGCCTGACGTGGGAACTCACCTACGCCTGCAACCTGTCCTGTGCGCACTGCCTGTCCAGCTCCGGGCGGCGTGACCCGCGCGAGCTGAGCACCGAGGAGTGCAAGGCCGTCATCGACGAGCTGGAGGCCATGCAGGTCTTCTACGTCAACATCGGCGGCGGCGAACCCACCGTCCGCCCTGACTTCTTCGAGCTGCTCGACTACGCCACGGCCCACCACGTGGGCGTGAAGTTCTCCACGAACGGCGTACGGATTACCCCCGAGGTCGCCGAGCGGCTCGCCGCCAACGACTACGTGGACGTCCAGATCTCGCTCGACGGCGCGACCGCAGAGGTCAACGACGCGGTGCGGGGACGGGGTTCGTACGACACGGCGCTGCGCGCGATGCGGAACCTGTCCGATGCCGGGATGCGGAACTTCAAGATCTCGGTGGTGTGCACCCGCCACAACATCCCGCAGATGGACGAGTTCAAGGCGATCGCCGACCGGTATGGCGCACAGCTGCGGCTGACCCGGCTGCGCCCCTCCGGGCGCGGGGCGGACGTGTGGGACGAACTCCACCCGCTGCCGCAGCAGCAGCGTCAGCTGTACGACTGGCTGGTGGCCCACGGCGACAGCGTGCTCACGGGCGACTCCTTCTTCCATCTCTCCGCGTACGGGCAGGCGTTGCCAGGGCTGAACCTGTGCGGTGCGGGCCGTGTGGTGTGTCTGATCGACCCGGTCGGTGACGTGTACGCGTGTCCCTTCGCGATCCACGACGAGTTCCTCGCGGGCAATGTGCGCGGGCCGGGCGGCTTCGCGAAGGTGTGGCGGGAGTCGGAGCTGTTCTCCGAGCTGCGCGAACCGCAGAGCGGTGGGGCATGCGCCTCCTGCTCGTTCTACGACACCTGCAAGGGCGGCTGTATGGCGGCGAAGTTCTTCACGGGACTGCCGCTCGACGGCCCCGACCCCGAATGCGTAAGGGGTTACGGCGAAGAACTGCTGGCTCAGCGCCCGCAGGACGGCGGCGACATCCCGAAGTCGACGGGCGACCATTCCCACCGCACCCGCCCCGCACGGGGATCCGGACCGGTTGCCCTGGAGCTGACCCGCCGGCCCGGCTTGGACCGGCCACCGGTCAGCGCCTGCGCCGAGGACCCGCTCGCAGGCATCAGTCTCTGAGGCCGGGGCCTCGGGCGCTCGCAGTTCGCGTCCCACCCCCCACGACGACCAGCACTGAAGACCGAAGACTGAAGTAGGAGCCGCACATGGGCAAGGATCCCTGGTTCGAGACGGTCGCGGAGGCTCAGCGCCGCGCGAAGAAGTACCTGCCGAGTTCCGTTTACGGTGCCCTCGTGGCCGGCTCGGAACGAGGCCACACCATCGATGACAACACCGGTGCCTTCGCGGAGCTGGGCTTCGCCCCGCGAGTGGCCGGCTTCCACGCCGACCGGGACCTCTCGACGACCGTGCTCGGGGTGGACTCCGCTTTCCCCGTGGTGATATCCCCGACCGGGGTACAGGCCGTCCACCCCGACGGCGAGGTGGCGGTGGCCCGGGCTGCGGCCGAACGTGGCGTGATCATGGGCCTGAGCTCGTTCGCCAGCAAGCCTGTGGAAGAGGTCTGCGCCGCCAACCCGAACACCTTCTACCAGATGTACTGGACCGGAAGCCGCGAGTCCATGGTGCAGCGCATGGAACGCGCGCGAGCGGCGGGGGCGAAGGCCCTGATCGCCACGTTGGACTGGTCCTTTTCCAACGGCCGTGACTGGGGAAGCCCGGCCATCCCGGAGAAGATCGACCTCAGGGCGGCGATCAAGTTCGCGCCGGACGTGCTGCCCCGGCCGCGCTGGCTGTGGACGTTCGCCAGGTCCGGGCGGATCCCGGACCTGACCGCCCCCAACCTCAAGCCCCCGGGAGGCAAGGCGCCCACTTTCTTCGGCGCCTACTACGAGTGGATGCAGACCACGCCGCCCACCTGGGATGACATCAAGTGGATGCGCGAGGAGTGGGGAGGCCCGTTCCTGCTCAAGGGAGTCTCCCGGGTGGACGACGCCAAGCGGGCTGTCGACGCCGGAGTGAGCGCTATCTCGGTGTCCAACCACGGCGGGAACAACTTGGACACCACACCCGCCAGCATCCGCCTGCTGCCGCCGATCGCCGAAGCGGTCGGGAACGAGATCGAGGTCCTTCTCGACGGCGGGGTGCGCCGGGGCGGGGACGTAGCCAAGGCCCTGGCTCTGGGGGCGCGTGCGGTCCTGATCGGCCGCGCCTACCTGTGGGGACTGGCCGCCGCCGGACAGACGGGCGTGGGAAACGTCCTGGACATCCTGCGCGGCGGACTCGACTCCGCCGTCCTGGGCCTCGGACACTCCTCGGTCCACGAGCTGTGCCCCGACGACCTGCACATCCCGGACGGCTTCACACGCGCCTCCGGCGCGGGCAAGTAGGCCGCGCCGATCGACCGGCTCCGCGATTCTCGCGGCGTCGGCTGCTCACGGTCGCAGGGAGGGATGACACGTGTACGACCTGTCAGAAACGATCTGGGGCGGGGCGGGCGCCCCGCCGACAGAGAGCTCAAGCCGACCGCTGGACCGTGTCGACGATGCTGTCGCCCGACACGCGCGCCGTGGACAGCAGCCGGCGTGCCTGGTTCAGGGCCCGAACTTCACCTACTGAGAGGGCCGCCCTTTCAAGGGAACGTCAAATCTTTACAAAGCACCAGAGAGGTGCTGGGCACCGTTGCGTCGCGCGTCAATGGCGGTTATCGCAGGAAGGGTTGACATCCCATTTCGCGCCACGCCATGCTGAGGCTCCTGTCAACGGAACGCGTGTTCCGTTCTCCGAGATGCTCACCCAAGAGGAATGAGGACCTATCCCGATGACCAGGGTGCACACCGCTCGACACTCTCGCGGAGAGACCCGATGACGGCCGCAGGCCGGGTGGCCGTCGTGACAGGAGGTGCCGCGGGCATCGGCATGGCGATCGCCGAGCGCCTGGCGAAGGACGGATTCAGGATCGCGATCCTCGACGTCGTCGATGGTGCGGCACAGCAGGCCGCTGAAGCGATCGCCGGGGTCGGCGGCCACGCGCGCGGATACCGCGCCGATGTGAGCGACCGGCACCAGGTCGATGCGGCGCTGACCGCCGCCCGTGCCGACCTGGGACCGCTGGCTGCCGTTGTCGCGAACGCTGCGGTCGCCCCGCAGCGAGCGTTCCTGGACATGACGCTCGACGAGTGGAACCGCACCCTGTCGATCAACCTGACCGGGTCGTTCAACGTCGTCCAGTCCGCTCTCCCCGACCTTCTTGATGCCGCATGGGGGCGCGTTGTGCTGATCGCCTCCTCGAGCGCGCAGCGCGGGGCCCCGAAGATGGCCCACTACGCCGCGTCCAAGGGCGGGCAGATGGCTCTCACCAAGGCGCTCGCCGTCGAGTTCGCCAAGTCGGGCATCACGGTCAACACGGTCGCTCCGTCCTCGATCGACACCCCGAGCGTGCAGAAGAAGCGTGCTACCGGCGCCATACCGTCCGCGGAGGACATGGCGAAGTACATCCCCGTCGGGCGGATGGGCACAGGCGAGGACATCGCCGCCGCGGTTTCCTACCTCGTCTCGGACGAGGCCTCCTACGTGACCGGCCAGACCGTCAGTGTCAATGGCGGCTCCTTCATCGGGTGATTACATGACTCAGCCACGCATTCCCCCGCGCCCCGTCGACGACTGGACCGACGAGGTCGACGAAGCTCTGTCCGTACTGCGCGCTCAGGCGCCCGGCACGCAGGCCGCCGCGCCCAGCGGGCCCGCTACGCGCCCGCAGTCCCACATCCTCGGCATCTACGCCTGGCACCCGGATCTGATCCGTGGGTGGATGCCCTTCTCGAACCATCTGCGGCACTCCACGCTCTCCGACCGCGTCCGCGAGATAGCGATCATCCGGACGACCTGGCTTGGCTTCGGCGAGTACGAGTGGGCCCAGCACGTCCGCATGAGCCGGGCGGGCGGCCTTCTCACCGACGCCGAGATCGACGCGCTCGGTGAAGACCTCGACGCCGCCAGATGGTCGGACGCCGACTCCGCGGTTGTCCGGGCCGTCGACGAGATGTGCACCGTGAAGAACGTCTCGGACGAGACATGGCTTGCCCTCGATAGGCACTTCTCGCGCGAGCAGCTCATCGATTTCGTGTTCACCGTGGGCACCTACGACATGCACTGCACGGCGTTCAATACGCTCGGCCTGGAGCTGGAGCCGGGCATGACCGGATTCCCGGCCGGTCACCGGCGTGGCCGGTGAGCCGCGCTGCGCGCCGGGGGGTGCTGCGCTGGCAGGTGAAAACGTCGTTCGTCCATTACGTCCGGGCGATCGCGGCTGGCACCTGCGAGGTTGCCGACGGGGCTGAACTGGACGCGGACGGGGTGTTCCAGTTCCCGCTGACCGAGGCGTCGCCGAACGCAGACGGCTGGTCGCTGCGCTTCGGCGGAGGCGCGCGCTTCTCGGCCCACCACGGGTTCCTGGACGTCGAGCTCCGTGGACTGGAACTCACGTTGCCGGCGGACCCACGCGGCGGAGCCCTCGGTGTCATGACCGCGCGAGGCGACCGCCTCACCATCGCCACCATGGCGCCCGTCTGCCCTGCGGAGGGAAACGGCGTGATCCGCTGGATCGGCCTCGTCCCGTGCCTGACCGACGCCGGTGCCGAGCTCTTCGGCGGTGTCTATTCGCCCGGCTCCGAGCTCGCGCCGCTCGACGCCCTCGTCCTGCTAGATTCCTAGGTCATGTCGTCATCCCCGCCCCATCAGGCCTCTCGGCGCAGTGGCTCCCGTACCGGGCAAGGGCGCAAGAACGTTCGCGGTGAGGCGACGCGTCAGCTCATCCTCTCCGCGGCCGAGAATCTGTTCGCCGAGCACGGCATTTCGGCCGTGCCGCTGCGCGACATCGGAATCGCTGCCGGTCAGCGAAACCATGCCGTTGTCCAGTACCACTTCGGTGACCGCGACGAGGTCGTGAAGGCCATCATGGAGCTGCGCGGCGCCGAGAGCGAGGCCAGCCGGACCAGCATCGTCGCCGATCTCATGCTCGGCACGGCCCCGCCGACCGTCGTCGACGTCGTCGGCGCGTTCGTGCGGCCCCTCGCGATCCATCTGCGGGAGGACAACCACTACCTTGCCTTCCTGTCCCACTTCATCATCGAAGAGGGCGGATATGAGGGCTTGGGCGAGATCCGCACCGGCGCGTCGGTCCTTACACTGCGGACTCTCCTCAGCCGGCTCGCACCGCAGGTCCCCGAGGCGGTACTGGAAGAGAGATGGTGGATGATTCTGACGAGTGCCGTGCACGCGCTCGCGCGGTACCAAGCGGCGCAGCGAAAGCGTTCCCACCTGCCCGCGAAGATCGACGTCCTGGTCGACGATCTGGTGGCCTTCCTCAGCGCGGGACTCACCGCACCGCTCGTCGAGGGCGATCCGAGGGCGACCGCAGGCGGCTGAGCCCGGCACAACGTCTCGGCAGTGGCCACCATGACGGACATGCGAAGGAGCCCGGTCGATGACCGGGCTCCTTCGCTGTGCGGGTCGACCCTCTGTCAGGCGCCGAGGTGAGCCATGAACTTTGACGTCCAGTCGTGCAGACTCGCGGGCACGTAGTAGTCGCTCTCGTCAGTGATTTCCTTCCAGTTTCCGGCGACCTCCTCGACCGTCGGTGTCCCGGTCCCGGCCGAGTGGTATCCGGGGCTGACGGCGAGGAACCACCGGGCGAACCGCTGCGCACCCGCCACGAGGATCTCGCCGTTCACCGTGCAGTTCTCGTGCGCCAGGTAGGCCACCATCGGTGACACCAGGTCGGTGCGCAGCGCCTGGAGGTGGGCGTCGTTCAGCGCGGTGGTCGTGATGTTCGGCTTCGCCGCCGAGGTGCTCGGACGCGTGATCGCGTTCGGTGCAACGCAGTTGACACGAATGCCGTGCGAAACGCCCTCCAGCGACAGGCTCCGGGTGAACCCGATCAGCGCACCCTTCGCGGTCGCGTACGCCAGGTTGTCCGGGAGCCCGAACATGCCGGTCGATGTCGTCGTGATCACCCGGCCGTAGCCCTGCTCGACCATGTACGGCCAGGCCGCACGCGTCGTGTGCCACGTGCCGCGCAGGTGCACGTCGAGTGTCAGGTCCAGATTCTCGGCGTCAGCCTCGGGGAACGTGGCGAAGCGGGAGATGCCGGCGTTGTTCACGACGATGTCGATGCGCCCGAACTCGCGAACAGCGGTCTCCACGAGCGCGTGGCAGCCCTCCTCCTTGCCCACGTTGTTGGTGTCGGCGACCGCGACACCACCCGCGGCCGTGATCTCCCGGACGACGTCGTTGGCCGGTCCGGTGTCGCTGCCTTCGCCCTCCTTGGTCCCGCCGAGGTCATTGACGACGACCTTGGCGCCCCGCTGGGCGAGCAGTAGCGCATGGGCCCGGCCGAGGCCTCGACCGGCGCCGGTGACGAGGGCGACTCGTCCGTCGAACCGGAAGTCAGGGGTGGCGTTCATCATGCTCCTTCGACAGTGATCGTGGCGGGATTTCATCATGAGTGCTCAGATTAGACAATCCCCGTGGAGGGGAGAAGGTCTTGTGCTGCACAGGTGGTTTCACTTTTTCAGCACTTGTGCTTATCTATGGCTGGCCGCCGCTGGAGCAGTCGTACCAAGTGGGAGTGAGTCAAAGTGGCAGGACAGTTCGACAACGACGTTGACGTTGACGTCGAGGTGCTGGTGATCGGCGCCGGCGTGGTCGGCATCTACGCGCTCCACCAGGCGCTCGACGCGGGCTTCACAGCGCAGACTTTGGAGGCCGGTGAGGGGGTGGGCGGTGTCTGGTACTGGAACCGCTACCCGTCCGCGCGCTTCGACTCCGAGAGCTACACGTACGCGTACATCTTCTCCAAGAAGCTCTTCGACGAGTGGCGGTGGAAGGAGGAGTTCGCGACGCAGCCGGAGATCGAGAGCTATCTCAACCACGTCGTCGACCGCTTCGACCTGCGCCGGCACATCCGCACGGGCGAGAAGGTCGTCTCCGCCTCGTTCGACGAGGCAGGCCAGGCATGGGTGGTGCGGACGGAGAAGGGCAGTGTCGTCCGAGCCCGTTGGGTCGTCTCCGCGACGGGCGGACTGTCCGTGCCGAACTATCCCGACATAGACGGACTCGGCGACTTCGGCGGCCAGGCCTACCACACGGGCGCCTGGCCCCACACGCCCGTCGACTTCGCCGGCAAGCGGGTCGCCATCATCGGCAACGGCCCTAGCGGCGCCCAGCTCCTTCCGGCGATCGTCGACACCGTCGAGGCCGTGGATCTCTACCAGCGCACGCCGACCTGGACTACGCCGCTGAACAATGCCCCGATCTCGGACGAGCGCCAGGCATGGCTCAGCGACAACTTCGAGGACATTGTCAAGACGTTGAGCACGTCGCCGACGGGCTTCCTCCACGAGCCGGCCGGGAAGTTCTCGTCGGCGGACTCGGCGCAGGAACGCCAGGCTTTCTACGAGAAGATCTGGAAGAGCCCCGGCTTCGCCAAGCTCACGTCGAACTACTACGACATGACAACGAACCGCGAGGTGAACCTCGAGTTCTGTGCATTCCTCGCCAACAAGATCCGCTCGATCGTCAGGGACGCGGTGACCGCCGAGCGGCTCATCCCGAAGGACCACCTCTTCGGTGCGAAGCGGCCGCCGTTCGTCACCGGCTACTTCGAGTCCTTCAACAAGCCGAACGCCTCGCTCATCTCCCTGCGGGAGACGCCGTTCGTGCGGGTCGACGCCACCGGGATCGAGACCACCGAGCAGCACCGGGACTACGACATCATCGTGTTCGCGACTGGTTTCGACTTCGGCACCGGCGCGCTGACCCGGATGGGCATCAGGGGGCGCGAGAATCTCGACCTGAGCACCGACTGGGAGGACGGGCCGTCCGACTTCGCCGGCTTCAGCGCGCACCTGTTGCCGAACTTCTTCTTCCCGGGCGGTCCGCACGGCGCCGGCGGCGGCAATTACCCGCGCTACTCGCAGGACCAGATCGACTGGATCACCAAGACGCTGATCCACGCGCGCGACCACGGGTACAACGTCTTTGAGCCGACCGCCGCGCAGCAGGACCAGTGGATGACGATGATCGAGACGCTCGCCCCCCAGTCGATCTTCTCGGCCGAGCACAGTCACTACTACGGGGCCAACGTCGAGGGCAAGGTACGCAAGTTCCTCCTCAACCCCGGCGGACGGGCGAAGCTCCACGAGATGCTCGACGAGATGACGTCGACCGAGGACTTCGGCGGCGCTCTCTCGCGCGCGAACGAGACTGCCCATGCCGGGTAGCGGGCGCTGCCAACGGCCGGAAACCAGGGAAAGGAGTACGAAGTGACCGGCACCGACCGCCCCTTTCGTGTGCGGATGCTGTACCAGCCCGTGATCCACGTGCCCGGCCTCGACGAGGCGGAGGACTTCTACAACAGGGTCTTCGGCCGCCCGAGCACCAACTTCTCCGTCGTCATGCCGGATCCGCCGGCGCCGGGGCACTCCGTCGGCTACTCGACGTTCACGGCGATCAGCGATGTGCTCATCGACAACCTCGCACCGAAGCGTTACCTCACCGGCGGGGTGCAGAGGTATCCGGATGTCGCTGCACCGCAGCTGAAGACGACCGGCTGGTACGTCGAGGGAGTCAAGGAGCTCTACAAGGAACTGCGTGCACAGGGCTTTCGCCTCGTGGACGCGCGCGACGAGGTGCTGGAGGCGGACGAGTGGGCAGGAGGCCCGTCGCCGTTCCAGAGCCTGAAGGACGACTCCGGTCTCCCGTACCGCTTCTTCGAGATGTTCCCCTTCCCCCTCGACCCGCGGGTGACCGACGGATGGACGATCCCCGCGGTCACTGACGACGACCCGCTCGGCATCGTGCACGCGTCGCATCACACCGTCCTGACCACCCGGCCGGAGCGCGCGCTCAAGCTCACCGTCGACGTCCTCGGCGGCAAGGTCATCCACACGGGGCGAGACGAGCTGCGCGGCGTCTACGGGCCGTACGTCCAGCTGGCCGACGCCGTCTTCCACTTCGCCACACCGGATCCCTGCGGTGAACGGGCCGAGGGCGCGTCGGGGAACGAGCCGCTGGACACATACCACGCCATCACTTGGACGGTTGCCGATCTGGAGCGGGTGGCCAAGCACCTGGACGCCGAGCGTGTGCGCATCGCCCACCGCTCCGACACCGCCCTCGTGACCGATCCGGCCACCAGCCTCGGCGTCCCGTGGGGATTCACGACGGCTTCCCTTCCAGGAGACACACGATTTCAGGAGACACGATGAGTGACACAGGGCAGTCGCGCCGCGAAGTCCTGCTGGCCCTCACCAACCCCGTCGAGGGGAAGGACAAGGAGTTCCAGGACTGGTACTGGGGAACGCACATTCCGGAGATCCTGGCTCTGCCCGGCTTCGTAGGTGTACGTCGCCTCCGGGCAGCCGACACATCGACGGACGGCATCCCCTACCGCTACGCGACGATCTACGAGGTGGAGGGTTCAGCGGAGGAGGCGCGCACGAGGCTGTTCACCTCCGGGCTCGGTTCCAGCGACACACTGGACACCTCCAGCATCGTGATGATCCCGCTGGTCATGCACGACGACGCGTTCGACTCGTGAGCTCATGGACAGTGCGGGGGAGGCGGACTTGGAGGAGTTGCTCCCTCTGAGGGCCGGTGTCTGAGGAGCGGCGGGGGTGTCCGGGGCGCAGGAGCCCGGAGTGTGATCTTGTGCGGGCTAGTGACGTCAGCTCGCACAAGATCACCGGCCCACCCACCAGGGGCGAGCCCTCGATCGTTTACGTGTACTCGGTGAACCAGGCGCCGACCAACCGCTGGTCGGCGCCTACCGGACGTCCGACGGCCGGTGGCTGGAGACGGCAATGCCGCATCTGGGCCAGTGCCGGCCGGAACTATGACGCCTGACCGGCCGAGCGGACCTCGCGGCCGCCGCGCGCTCCGACAGTACCCAGAGGATTGTGGCGAACGCCGGTGCGGGCGCGGAGTTCGCCGACGGACCGTGCGACGAGTGGGGTCGAGCTGCTGTCGCAGGGCAAGGGACAGTGGGCCGCGGTGCAAAACGCCGGGGTAGGTGGGGCAGGACCCCGCGCTCCGGGCGAACGGGCCGATCGGTCAGGTCGCGGACGCGGAAGAGCAGGACCCCGGGAACTGGTGGCCGACCCGGTGCAGTTCGAGCGCCTTGACGGTCTTCTCGGCCCAGTAGGCTGCGCCCGTCGCGAGTGCCTCGTCGAAGGCGTGGCCGAGGCACGCCTCGGTGGCGAGTTCCTCCCGGAAGAAGTGGCCGCGCACCTGCTCTGCCCCGGACTGCCCGGTGGGGGCAGTGTGCAGTAGCCCCGGGCGTCGTCGAGCCGTGACCAGCCGTTGCGGCGGTCGAGCTTGCTGTGGGCGGCGTCCTCGAGCAGGGCCGAGCCGAAGGAGGTCAGGCCGATCCGCTCCTCAGCAGTTGTTGGATCGGACGTCAGCGCGAACAATCCCTCATGCGCAATGAGCTGCAGCAGCCGCAGTACGGTGCCAGGGCCCAGGGCGGCCGACGCGTCGAGGGCGGCGTGCCCGTCGGTGATGTGCATGGCCAGGTCGAGGCTGACGGCGGCGCGCAGCGCAGTGTGGCACGGCGAGGTCGGACATGTGGTGGAGCCGGTGCAGGAAGTGGGCCTTGTCCTGCTGCGACTTGCCCGCCCGTCAGTAGCCGGCGACGTCGGTGTAACTGTGTTCCACGCCGCGGTCCTTGAACCGGCGGCGCACTGGCCGGAGCATCCCGGCCTCGCCCGCCGCCCACGTGCATACCTGGCTGTCGCGCCAGGGAGTGACAGCGACGGCGGCCACCAGTGCGTCCGTGGGGTCAGTCGTGTCGGCCGAGCTGGGGCGCTCCAGCACGGGCACCTCGCCGGCCGCGGCGCTCGCGTGCGAGGCGGCCGGCGCACACGGGAGGGGTTGCGTCGGCGGGTCCCGTGTCGGTGGCCGTCGCGGCGTGGGAGGCGGCGGTCCGGACGGCGCGGACGTGCATCGCCATGGTGGCGCACTTGTGCTTGACGGCCTGAAAGATGCCCAGTGGGCGACCGAACTGAACGCGCGCCTTCGTGTGTTCGACGGTCATGTCCGACTGCGCTTCCGGGACGCCGGGGGGCTCGGTCGACAGCAGCCCCGACACCAGCAGCCGGCCCGCCGGTCCGACGAGCGAGGTGGGGAGGAAGGGGCCGCGGGCGGCGGCGCGGTCGATCTCCTGAGCGAACGGGGCGCGTTCGACCAGTCCCAGGCCGGTGCCGCCGTGTTCCTCAGGCAGGCCCAGGCCGAATCGGCCGAGCTCGGCCGACGGGTCGCTAGAGCGCGGGGTCGACGTCCTCTGCTTACAGGTTTGCGCCCGCAGGGTGGACGTCGGGCGCATTCGTGGAGCAGGCCGCGCGACACCGTACGCAGCGTCACCCGCTTGTCGTCGAGCTCGAAGGCCACCAGTCGCCACCCGAGTTCGTGCTGTCGCATCGGTTACGGTGTCGAGGCATTGAAAGTATCCTCTTTTGTGGGGTGAGGTCGAGAAGTGGTCGGAAAAACTTGCGATCAACGGTCGACGGCGCAATAAGAGTAGCCTCATAATCAGTTCCGAGGCGGTCGAGGACTTGGGGGGTGAACAGTGATGCGGCTGGAGTCCACGCCGGAGTGTGCGGCGTTCCGGAAGAAGGTGCGGGTGTTCGTCGCCGAGCACGGCCTGTGCATCAAGGAGCACGCCGGCGCCGACGTACGTCCGTTGCGCGAGATCACCGGGTCCAGCGACTTCAACGAGGGATTCCTCGACGGCGTCCGAATCTCAGCAGCAAATGTGATCGGGGTGGTGAACGCCGACTGGCGGGCGGCCATGAGTAGTCTCGGCCACGAACGCTCCGGCGTCGCAGCGCATGGCGTCGAGGTGTTCGCCGCGCTCGATGACCTGCTGCGGCTTGCCGTTGACACTTCGGTCGGCGGCCGGCCCGCACTCGAGGTCTCCCCTCCTCCGTCCGGCGGTCGGCGAGCTCGCCACCCAGGTGCACGTGAATGCCGCAATGGTCGACCTCGCCCAGTCGCGGATGCTGCACCACAGGGAGAGCAGCCCGCCGACGCCCCGCTTGACAAAGTCTTTTGCGGCGAGCGCAACCACGACCTGACGGCCTACGCCGTGCGGTTGCTGGCAGGGAGGGCTGCTCACCGAGGGCGACCCGGATGCCGTATCCGTCGGCTGGTGGCAGGACGTGCACCTGTACTCACCCACGTACAGGATCGCCGGCGGGCCGAACGAGGTTCTGCGGGCGCGGGTTGCCGAGCGGGGACTCGGGCTGCCCCGGGAACCCCGCCAGGAGCGGACCACTGAACGGAACAGCACAGACGACGTGCGCGGGGGATTGGCTACTGCCACCCGCGTCACGTGACCGGAGGCCCGCAGCGGCCTTCACGTAACCACCGTGATTGGAGAGTCCGATGGGTGTTCGCTCACTCGGGTACGTCAGGCTGGAATCCACCGACATCGATAAATGGAAGCAGTTCGGGGGCGATTTCCTCGGGCTGATGCCCGTCGAGGGCGGCGATCCGGAATCGCTGTACTTCAGGATGGACGACCACCCGACCCGCATCGCGGTTTCCCCGGGGCCGCAGAGCGGCATGACGGCGCTGGGCCTCGAGGTCCTCGACGAGCGGGAGCTCACGAGCCTGGCCGCAGCCGTCGAGAAGGCCGGTATCAAGGTGACAGCCGGTACCGAGGCCGAATGCACGGAGCGCCGGGTCACCGGCTTCGTCCGCTTCAGCGACCCGGGCGGCAACCCGGTGGAGCTCTACTACGGCGCTGTCCTCGACCACAAGCCGGTCCGCACCCCGCTGGTGTCGAAGTTCGTCACCGGTGATATGGGGCTGGGGCACGCGATCGTCTCCGCCGAGGACGCGAAGGCCGCTTTCGACTTCTATGTGAACGTCCTCGGCTTCATCGAACGCAACACGATGCGCTCCCAGGGCGGCACCACCTGGTTCATGGGGTGCAACCCGAGGCACCACACCCTGGGCATCACGCCCATGCCGGGCCCCGGGCGCCTGCTGCACGTGATGGTCGAGTCGGCCACGTTGGACGACGTCGGGCTTGCGCTCGACAGGGCCCAGCGGCAGGAGATCCCCATGATGCACACGCTCGGCAAGCACACGAACGACCACATGGTCTCCTTCTATGTCTGGTCGCCGGAGAACTACGCCATCGAGTTCGGCTGGAACGGGCTGAAGGTCCCCGAGCCCGTGCCCGTCTACGAGATCACCGAAGGCGCCTTCTGGGGCCACCGTTTCACTCCGCCGCCGCAGCCCGCGGGCTGATCCGTCCCCGTAGGCAGGGGGACGGATCCGGACGATCGCACGCGCGGTCGTCCGTCCCCCCGTCCCCTTGCCCGGAACTGCCCGCACAATCCGTCGGCCGTCCACCGGTCGACGACTCCTGATGGCCCGTCTCTTTCCTCAAGGATCCCATTGCCGCCCCCCAAGCCCTGTAGGAGGGACAGGTCCCCGTCCCGAGCGGCCTTCCCGGCGTCCAGGGGGCGGTACGGGCACGTAGGGGATGCCCCGGTCCAGGCAGACCTCCAGCACGGGGTCGTAGCGGTCGTTGATGATGAGGACGCTCTGCACGGCTGCGACCTCTATCTCGTTGTCGGCCTGCCGGAAGTCTTCCGGGCCAAGTTTTGACAGTCCGATGTGCTCTAGCCTCCCTTCGTCCCTGAAGAGCGCGGAGGGTGCCGATCTGAGCGGCGAACGGGACCTCCCTGTCGATGCCGTGCAGGTAGCAGAGCTCCAGCCGCTCGACGCCGAGGCGGCGCAGGCTTGCCTCGACGCAGGCCCGGAGGTACACAGGGTGGCCGTGGGGAAGCCACATGTGCCGGGGCAGGTCAGGCGCATGGTGCCGAACCCGAGGCGGGAGACGATTTCCCCGCGATGCTGATCGTCCCCGCGGGCGGGTCGCCGCTCATACCTCGTTCTCCTTGAGGCAGATCTCAAGGGCGCGTTCGACGGCTCGGGCCTGGCTGTCGGGGTCGCTGGTGACGCGCTGGTGCGAGAGCGCGTCCTCGGCGAGGATCCGGTGCGTGTGCTGATCGACCAGGATGCGATAGCGGGCGTCGTAGTCATGCTTGGGCTCGACCTGCACGGCCGTATCGAGGACGGTCGCCAGGAGCAGGTCGTACTTTGGGGCCTGCGTGAACGCGAGCAGGCGCAGGCGCTCGCGTTCCAACCGGTTCGGGTGCTCCGTGCGCCATTCCTGAGCGGCATGGAAGTAGGAGAGGGCGTCGAGCGCTGCACGGTCGGCGAGAACGACCTGGGCGGGCCCCGGGTCGAGTTGCGCGGCTGCGGCGAGCTCGTCGGCGATGCCCTGCGCGATGACCCACTCGGTGGACGCCTCGGTGTGCTTCTGCATCTTTGGTAGGCCGATGTGCGCGGCGCGCCGGCCGATCCTGCCGGTGCGGGTCACGGGAACGCCGTGGGCGCGCAGCTCCATCTCGATCCGCTTGAGGAGCATGGTCTTGCCGGTGGAGTGGGTGCCCATAACACCGACGCGGATGGGCTGCTGGTTCGGTGTCACCACAGCATGGGGTCCTGTTCTGGTTCGGGGGCACCGGGCAGGCCGGGCGGCACGGCCGCTGCAACCAGCTGGTCCCAGGTGTCGAAATGGGCGGCCATGGCGATAAGGAGCTGCGCCGTGGCGTAGGCGTCGAATGTGGCGCGGTGCCTGTGAGCGGGGGCCGTGCTCAGGTCCGGCCGGATGTGCTCGATCAGCGCGTCGAGCGAGTACTTCGGCAGATCGGGGTGGGTGGCCTTGGCCAGCCGGAGTGTGTCGAGCACTCCGGCCGGCTGCCACAGCGGCAGGTGCGCTGCCAGCACCCGGTAGTCCACGTGCGCGTTGTGGGCGCAGACCCAGGAGTTGTTCAGGTGTGTGTGCACTTGATCGGCGATCTCATCCCAGCCCGGTTCCGTCGCCAGCCGTTCGTTGGTCAGACCGTGGACACGCGCGGCGAAGGGCGTGACGGGGCGCCGCGGCCTCGTCAGCCACGCCCCAGCCGTGCTCGTATCCGGCCGTCCCTGGCGTACGGGGAGAGCGGCGACCTCGACCAGGTCGGGCGGGTTCGTGCCGTTGCCCTCGACATCGACTACGAGCAGCGCGGGCCAAGTGGAGAAGTTCACGCGGTGGTTCCGTCCCCCGCCTGCCAGCCGATGTCAGCCCGGCCGTGCTGGCGGTAGTGGTGAGGCTTGTCGCGGTCGTGGCACTGGAACCTGAATCCGTGCTGAAGGAAGTAGCGCGGCGGTTCGTCCAGTCCCTCCACGACGATGGCACGCTCGTTGACCTCTACCTCACCCCGCGCGCCGAGGACTCGGGCCTCATGCGTGACGGCCGTCAGATCCGGCTTGACCCACGCTGCCTGGCACCGGGCGATCTGTTCCTTTGGGCAGATGTCACACAACTCCCGCACGCCGTAATGGCCGTTGTAGTCGGCCTCTCCGTGCGCGTACGCCACCCCGCAGGAGGTCTTGCGGAACAGAACCCCCCAGGAACCGCCCTGATCGAAAGCGTCGAGTATCCGCTGCTCGGCTTCCTCGGGCATGATCTTTCGCCGTGCCGTGTCGTTGTACGGCATCGGCAGGCCGTGCGACTCGTAGTAGGCGGCGATCTCCTCCCGGAAGAACAGACCGGTGAAGACGGTGGCGTGCGCGTGCTGCGACAGCTCCCGGGCCCGTTCGATGTGGGCGTCCGAGTCGTTCAGGCCGGGCACGATCGGCCGCCAGTACAGGACGGTGCGGTACCGCTCTGCGTGCTCGTAGAGGGTGCGCAGGCTCTCGGCGGCGATACGCGAGTCCACCGGCTCGATGGCCGGGTCGGCGATGTTGGAGTGCGTCACCAGGACGGTGAGGCGCAGGTGCTTGAAGCTGTTGAGAACAGCGCAGTCCTCGGGCCTCACGCGCCACCTCGTGATGACCAGGACGTGATTGGTCAGGCCCTGTTCGTCGAGCTTTCGCAGCACCTCGAACACGTGCGGCTTCACGATGGGCAACATCGGGTCCGTGGCGCGGTTGAGGAGCTGGATGGGCGTCTTGTGGGCCCGGAAGTAGGAGTGGGAGACGAGGCGGGTGACGGCCTCCTCGTCGCTCATGAGGCGCCGGGGGACTTTCATCTCGAAGTTGTCGAAGAGGTGCCGGACGCAGTACCCGCATTCCAGCGGGCAACCGACGATCCAGTTCAGCGACAGCCCGGACTTGCGGTACTCGATCACGTCGGCGAGTTCCGGCTTCAGCCCGCCGATCTTGTCGGGGGTGAGGATCGGAAGCGCGCGCCGGGCCGGGGCTGCGGGTGCAGTCATAAGGTCCTCCAGAGGACGAAGAAGCTACGCATCAGCGGGAGTGGTCCGGAGCGGGGCGGGCGGCGTCAGGAGTTCGCGGCGGCCGGCCCCGAACCATGTGCCGAAGTCACGGCGTGCGGCGCCGGGGTCGTCCGAGGTGTGCACGAGGTTCCGGACGAGGCGCTGCTCCATGAGGGCGGCTTGCAGGCTGTCGTCGCCAAGGTCGCCGCGGATTGTGCCGGGCTCCGCGTGGGTCGGGTCGAAGTGGCCGAGGAGCTGGCGTAGTTGCTCATGGAATCCGGGTTCGCCGTGGACCAGTGCGACTGAGACGGGGCGGTCGGCGTACATGGCGTCCAGGCACGCCGGGATTTTCCTGCCGGGGAACCAGTCCGCGTCCACCAGCAGATCCCAGTAGTGGACGTGGGCCTGCCACGCCTTCGCAGTGAGGTCTCGGCGGTTGACGACCGTGGTTCCGGTGGCGGTGATCCGTTTGAGTACGGCGTCCACCAGGTTGCGTTCGACGGCGTCGGGCTTGCACAGGACGACCGCCCACCGGGCGAAGTCGACGCCGTCCACCACGGTGCCGCTCGGCGGCTTCCGGCTCACTGTTCCGTGGTGGCGCAGGCCGACCAACGGTGCCCGACGAGCCAGCGCAGGCCCGGGTGCAGAGCATCGAGTACATCGCGGCTGACGGTGTAGGCCCGGTCGTGCTGGATCTGCCGGTAGACCTCGAACAGGAGGACAGCCTGCTGCCAGTACGCGTCCAGGTTGAGGCCGGCAATGTCGTCGGCACTGTACCGAGCCCTGTTCGTACGGAGCAGATCCTCGTGTTTGAGGACCCGCGCGATTGTGGCGGATGTGGTGCCCGTCGGCATCTCAGGGAACGGGAAGTGCTGCGGGTGGCGCCGGACGGCGGCTTCGGCCAGCACCTTCTTGACGCGCTCAGAGTTTCGGTCGTTGACGTGCGCGGAGCCGATGAGGTGGGTGTAGCTCCCCAGCTCCAGACCGAGCTGCACGGCGGCGTATTCGTGGATCATTGTGAAGCTGAAGACGTCGGAGAGCAGGCCGCCGTCGAGGTCGTTGGCCCGCATGTTGCAGACCATGTGCAGTCGTCCGCCGCGTGCGAAGAGGTGCAGTCCGGCCAGGCACGCCATGTCGGGGTTGTCGCCGATGGCCAGTTCAGCTGGGGAGAAAACGGGGAGGTAACCGCGCTTGCTGTCGTTCTCGGTGCGCAGCAGCTCCAGAACGCGATCGAACGGGGAGACGGACTCGCCTGTTGCCGGGGTGAAGAGCGTGTAGCCGTACGCGGATCCGCCTAGATTGATGCCGTCGGCTGAGCTGGCTCTCATGGACGGCGCGTAGTAGCCGATCATCTCCAGGTCGCGGCGGCCGGCCAGGTACCAGAGAGCTTCGGCGAACTGGAAGACAGGGTTGGCCTTGCGCGTCACCAGATAGGGAAGACGCTGGCGGGGGTCGGGTAGCCGGAATCCGACTCCGAGCACCTCGCGGGCCTCATTTCCGCGGGCTGCGATGTGGTGTTCCGCGCTTCCGGTAGCTAACTCCAGCAGGGCCAGATAGGCACCCTCCACACTGCTAAAGGTCGGTGCTGTGAGCATGAAATTCTCCAGTTCGTTGGGAAGGTGAGGCCCGCGTCGCTGGGGGAGCCGCAAACGGCGCGGGCCTCCATCCGCCCGGCGGATTTCGGGGTTGCCTGGCGGAACCGGCTGCACGCGGGTGCCATGCAGCCGGAGTCGGTGATGGAGCGAACAGAGTTGGGTGCAACCGCTGGGCGGGATGTGAGACCGGCCGCACAGCACATCGGGCCGTCGGGCAGAGGGCTACTTCTGCACTGCGGCCAGCTCCTGCATCAGCTCACGCACCGTGAGGATGCGATACCTGGCCATCCGACGGATGAGTTGCGACGCGAGGAGAATTGGCAGGTTCGGGTGCCTGTAGGGGAGGGGCTCTTTGGGCTGCGCCACGACCTCGACCTTGCCCTCGACCAGACCGTAGATCGTGCCGAGGACGCCATACAGCGGCGCGCTCGTAGCAAGGAACACGACGGGGTCTTCCTCAAGGTGCGGGCACAGACTGGTTGCGGCTCGGACGTGCCTCGCACAGACAGGCGGCTGATTCGTAAGGAGCGGCTGTTGCCGGGTTTCGTAGTCCGCGTGGCCGGCGAGGAAGATAGTTCCTATGGGCGTCGTCGCCGGGTCCGTGCAGATCTGGCAGCGCAGAGTCTCCATGGTGATCCGTTGCCGGAACGGGTGCATCAGCTTCCACTCAGGGTCCCCCGTGGGCCGCCGGCGCTCGTCAACAGGGTTGAACGACACCCGGCCCCACAGGACCTGGCGGTAGTCGCGGTCCTTGGGGTCCTCGTCCGGGTAGAAGAGCCGGTAGCGGCTGTGGCTGCCCAACAAGATCAGATTGTTTGGGGCTGCCTCTTCTCCCTTCCGCTGCGTGATGAAGGGAACGGCGGTCGGGCGCACAGGGCGGTTCGTTTCCTTCGTCTGTGTCTGGGTGAGGTGTTCGGGCAGCGAAGTCATCTCGCGTTCACATTCGTGACGTGCCTGGTTGCCAGCAGGCGCTCAAGGAGTTCGTTGACGGTCCATGCCATACGGCGAACGTGTCCGATGGCCGTCCTGCGGTCGCCAGGCATGTCCTGGGACCAGACTGTGCGGGCCTGTTCGAGAAGTCGGAGAGCCACGCTGTCTTTCCGGTCGGCTTCGCCGCTGACGGCGATCGCGATGAGTCGCATGAGGTGGCCGCGGAGCCGCTGCGCCAACTCCTCCGATCCCTCCTCAGATGGCGGGACTTCGTCGAGTGCAGTTCCGACATCGTCGAGGAGGGCATCGGCGTCGAACGGCTCCCACATATGCATCCTCCGCCGGATGCTCTGTAACTCCGCGGAGTCGAACGGCGGATGCCATGCTTCCGATGTCACCGGATCCTGCAGCCGAAGCGTCTCCTGTGCAGGACGTGCCCACGGAACAACTTGAGTCGGGGCGGTCACGGTTGCTCCCTAGGCACGCTCAGACGGCACCAGGTGCAGGTGCCGTCATCGGTTACGCCCCACGTTTCGGCGATGGCGTCGACCAGAGCCAGGCCGCGGCCGCTCTCGTTGTCCGGGTCGGCAACCCTGAGGACGGGTTTGTCGGGCGATCCGTCCGTCACCTCGATGACGAGGTGCGAGTCGGCCTGGTACAGCCGTACGCCCACAACGCCCCCTTGGCCGTATGCCAGAGCGTTGGTGACCAGTTCGCTCAGGCACAGCTCAACGGGCTCACACAGGGCGTTGAGCTTCCACTTGCGGAGTTGCGCCCTGCCGATACGGCGGACGCGGCCGGGCCACAGACTGTCCCTCTTGGATATTTCTCCGGCACTGCCTAAGCCTGGCCGGGAGGAGCGGGGGATGCAAAGGTCCATATCTCGACCGGCTGCACCGAGCAGCCGAACGGGGGAGGTGCTGCTGGGGCGCTGCTGCACTGTGGCCGTATTGCCGGCCGCGGTCGCGGTCATACCCAGTCCTTCCGCAGGTCGTGATGCGCCGTTTGCGTGTTCCAGCCGCTTGTCAGGCGAGTTCTGCCGTGCGGTCACCACTGGGCGACCTCGCAACGGGACAGTTGGCGGAGCCGAAGAAGCTGTGCGCTCCTGGTGGACGCTCCGATGGGCGCGGTGCCACGTCCGGGTCTGAGCGTTGTCAACGTCCATTCAGTCGCGGGACGCCTGCTTCTCCGTCGCGACATCGTGGGGGCCCCGAGCGCCAAAGTGGCAGACAGAGAATTGATTTCGTTGTCAGGCGCCATGGGTGGCCCCTCCGTGCGTCGTGATCGATTCAGGTGCTCGGGGCCTGCCATCTCCGCTGCCACGACGAACCGTGGGGAGCTGGTCAGGAGGGACCGTCGGAGATCTGGGTATGGCGGAACTCCCTTCTGTTATCAGCTAGGTTGCGTGCGGAACTGGGGGATGAGTTGCCCAGACAAAGTGCAAAGTGCGCGACGCGGCGACTACGTTGAGCTAACCGTGGATTCACGGAGAGGGACATCCCTGAGCGGTTGCCAAGGCCGCCAAAGCCGCCAAAGATCGTTTCGGAACCGAGGGGCACGCCATGGCCCGTACACGCAACACCGCCCTCGCCGCGGTGCTCGCGGAGACCGGCTGGTCGCAGACACAAACAGCTGCCACATTCGTCCGAGTTGCGTCGGAGAGCGGGGCACGTGATCTGCTGGGAATCTCGCGCTCGCATATTTCGATGTGGGTGTTGGGCACACGCCCGAGCGGTCAGGCGCCCCATATCCTCTGCGAGACGCTGTCGCGCAAGCTCGGCCGTCGGGTGACTCTGGCGGAGATCGGGCTCGCCGGGTCAACCGGGCACTCGGAAGATGGTTCCGACTGGAGCGTCGACCCTTTGATCTTGCTGGCCGAACTGGGAAGCGACGACCTGGACATGCACCGACGCAAGCTGCTGGCATCGACCGCCTACTCCGTAGCCGGCCTTGCGCTTCCCGACTCATCCTGGTGGGAATCCGCGCCGGCCGTGGCCAAGGGCCGGCTGCCGGTCTCCTCCAAGAGGGTGGTTGCCGAAGACATCGACGATCTGCGCGACCTGACCAGCTACTTCTCCGCCCGCGACCAACAGCGCGGTGGGGGCAGAGGACGTCGAGCGCTCGTTGGATACTTGCGGGAGGACGCCGTACCGCTGCTGAGCAGTCGGTTCACCACCGAGACGATGCGGCGCGAGACGTACTCGGCCGTTGCCGAAATGACCTACCTCGCCGGCTGGATGGCCTTCGACGCTTCCGAGCACCGTACGGCCCAGCGCTACCTCACCCTCGCGGCCCACATCGCAGCCGAAGCGAGCGACGGACCGCTCAGCGGCCACATTCTGCGAGCCCTCGCCCACCAAGCCGTGGACTTGGGCCACCCCCACCGAGCCCTCGAACTGGCCAGCGCCTCCATGTCGACCGACCGCTACGGCCAGGCTCGTCCTAGGGAACGAGCCCTCCTCGGTATCGTTCACGCCCGTGCCCTGGCAGCAGCCGGTGACCACGCAGGCACCCTCGGGGCCATTAGTCGCGCCGAACGCGATCTGTCCCAGGCCGACGCCAGTGAGGCCCCGAACCGCGTGGAATTCTTTCAGGAAGCCTCGCTGGCCCACGAGACAGCCTGCGCACTGCGCGACCTTGGCCAGCCGCGTGACGCAGAGATCCACTTCCAGCGCAGCGTCGCGACCCGCCGCCGTCAGCTCTACGCTCGCACCCATAGCGTGACCCTCGGATACCTCGGCGCAGTCCAGGTTAAGCAAGGACGCCTCGACGAGGCTTGCTCCACCTGGAACCAAGCCCTCGACGCAATGTCCGGTATCCACTCCGGCAGAGCCCGCGACGTCATCGTTCGCATGCAGAGCGATCTCTCGCCCGTCCGGCAACGGGGCGGCCGGCACGTAGCGGAACTGGACCGCCGCGCACGCGAAATGCTGCGCACCATAGGCTGATCGCAGATCATGGCGGCCGACCCGCCGTCGGCCCGCTGTACCAGCTGTAACGCGGAGGGAGAGCGAAGAACGATGACCACGTACGAGGTCAGCTCGATCGCGACGGTCGTGGGGGGACACTCTCGTGTTCTGGACGATCATCAGGGTGGCGTGCAGTCGATCATTCGCTTCCACAGCACGTACCCACTCGAAACGCTGCAGGGAATTGAGGAGTTCTCGCACCTGACGGTGATCTGGCGTTTCCATCTGGCGCGTCTTGAAGACGTGCAACTGCACGCCCGGAGCCCGCGTGGGAACCCGCAGTGGCCGGCGACGGGGACGTTCGTCCACCGCAATCACCGCAGGCCGAACCAGCTTGCGATCAGCTATCCGCGTTTGCTCGATGTGGACGGCCGGGACCTCCTGGTCACCGACCTTGATGCGGTGGACGGAACCCCCGTGATCGACCTGGGGCCCTATTTCGAGCAGATGGGGCCGCGAGGTGCCGTCCGTCAGCCAGCCTGGCCCGGCGAAATGCTCGATCCGAGCTACTGGGCGAACGCGAGTGAGCGGCCCGCAGCCGACGAATCTCCCTAAGGTCGCTTGAGAATTGCTGACTCCGCATCACCTAGGGAGGCGCCCGAGGCAAGGGGGTGCGTCTCCGGTGTCGGAGGCGAGCGCCTCAGGCGGCCGACTCGGCTTGGCCGGCTGACTGAGCTTCTTCGAGTTGGCCACCGATCGGGTGATGGCCGTGAAGCGCAACGAGCGAGGCCCCCGGGCTGTTGATCGAGATGTCTGACGTCTCAATCACTTTGCTCGGGGGCCTCGTTGGTTATCCATCCTGCCGCACTCGACCTGCCGCACGCGCTCGTGGAATGGGTCACCATGCTGATCATCACTCGTGAGGGCGACCGGCGCTGCAAGCTCCGTCCGTCTCAGCGCGCGATGGTGGCACTGGTGTACCTGCGCGAACACACCACTCTGGCGAAGATCGCCGCCGGGTTCGGGATCAGCGAGTCCACCGCCCACGCCTACACCAGCGCGGTCGTCGACCTGCTCGCCGAACGTGCACCAGGTCTGCTGAAGACGCTGCGCGAGCACGAACCCGACTTCGTCCTGCTCGACGGCACCCTCGCAGAGTGCGACCGCGTCGGCGACGGCCGGGCCGACTACTCCCACAAACACCGGCGTCACGGCGTGAACGTGCAGGTCGTAACCGACCCCGGCGGCCGGCTGCTGTGGCTCTCGCCCGCCCTGCCGGGCCGCACCCACGACCTGACCGCTGCCCGTACCCACCGGATCATCCGGATCTGCGAGCGCCAGGGCGTTCCTATCTTGGCCGATCTCGCCTACCAAGGTGCCGGCCCGTGGCTGACCACCGGCATCAAGCGCAGGCCCCTGCAGGAACTCACCCCCACCGAAAAGACCCTCAACCAGGCATTGGCCGCAGCACGAGCGCCCGTCGAACGCGGCGTCGCGAGCCTGAAGTCCTGGCGAATCTTCCGCAGGTCCCGATGCAGTCCCAACCGCATGACGTCAATCGCCAAAGCCATCCTCACGCTGGAGAGGCAACGCTGAAGAAGCTCACTGACTACCGACTCGTCCGCTCATCGACGTGGCGTTTTTCAGAGCAGGACGGGAAGAGAATCCAGCCCGCGAACGAGACGGGTGTGCCGCCAAACCAACCGTTCAGCAGGTACGGCGAGTCGGAATTCGGGGAAGCGGGTCAGAATCGCGCCTAGGGCGATGTGGGCTTCGGCTTTTGCGAGTGGTGCGCCCACACAGCGGTGGATGCCGTGGCCGAAGCTGAGGTGACCGGTCGCGTCTCGGTCTAGGTCGAGCTGGTCCGGCGTCGGGAAGCGGTCCGGGTCGCGGTTGGCGGCTCCGAGGGCGACCAGCACGGGGACGCCTGCGGGGATCTCGGTTTCGCCCAGGGTGATGGCTTCCGTGGTGAACCGGAAGGTGGATGTGCTGACCGGTGCGTCGAAGCGGAGTAGCTCATCCAGTGCCTGCGGGATGGCATCCGGGTTGCTGCGCACACGCTCCAGCTCGGCCGGGTGCTGCAACAGGGCCAGGGCGGCGTTGCCGAGGAAGTGGGTGGTCGTCTCGTGACCGGCGACGAGCAGCAGCACAGCCAGGGAGACCAGCTCCTCCTCGTTCAGATGGTCCTCGCCGTCGCGCGCGGCGATGAGGCGATCCAGGAGCGAATCGCCTGGGCGAAGGCGCTTCGACGCGATCAGGCCGGTCATGTAATCAGCGACGGCGTACGAGGCAGCGTCGGTGCGCTCGGGCTCTCCGGCGGCGAACAATGCGGCGGACCAGCGCTGAACCTGAGGCCGATCGATCTCAGGCACACCCAGCAGCTCGCAGATCACCATGACTGGAAGAGGAACAGCGAGGTCGGCGACGAGATCGACGGGGCCCTCGGCGGGCCACTGGTCCAGCAGTTCGTCGGTCAGCCGGGTGATGAAGGGGCGGAGCCCGGCGACAGCGCCGCTCGTGAACGCACCGGTGACCAGCTTGCGGAGCCGAGTGTGCTGGGGCGGGTCGCTGGCCAGCATGTTGTGCGCGACCGCGGGATGCAGCCGACGCTTTGAATTCTTGCCGGCGAAGAAGGCGGCGGTGTCCTTGGAAAGCCGGGAGTCGCTGAGAGCATGCCGGGCTTCCGCATATCCGGTGACCAGGTAGCTGTGACGTCCGCTGGATCCGGATGCCACAGCCTGCACGGGGCACTCGGAGCGCATGGCGGCGTATGCGGGATAAGGGTCGTGTGCGGACTGAGTGTCCTTGGCGGCGTCGTTCATGGTGTCAGGCTCCAACCGTATATGACAGGCCGTCATCGGCGACACGCGGCAGGGGACGGTTCATGTAGGCACGCGTGACCTGGAGCAGCCAATCCGTCTCCGCGCGCAGGTCCCTCCGATCTGCGGCATAGCTCCCCGGCAGGGCAGCGATCTCCTTGGGGCGACGACCCGCCCGCATGGAAGCCAGTGCACCCTTCACGACAGCCGCCTCCACGATCGCTGCCCCCGCCTGCGTACCGACACCAACTGATCGCTCGGCGGCTTCCTGTATCTGCCGGGAGCTGTAGGCACGGAGGGCGAGGATGCCGTCGCTGATCTCGATGACACACCGCTGGAGAAGGAAGTCACCATCATCGACGTCCCCGGCCGGCAGCACGATCTCGGGCATCGCGGCAGAAAGGTCCCGCCAGAGTGGGCCAAGCTCCTCCAGTGAGCGCCTTTCCCAACGGTGGCGCCGAGACTGGCGGATCGGGTACACGACAGCAGGCAGAGTGAGGCCCAGGCAGATCAGGAGTACGGCGAGTGCTGGGGACGCCACGCTGAAGGCGCAAGTCGAGGCGACCGGCGAGGAACATTTTCCGTGTTCGGGTATGAGTCCCAGTCCGAACATCAGGGACACGAGCCCCGTGACCTTGTAAGCGACGTAGACCATGGCGAACACGCAGCCGGTCGCCGCGATACGGAGACCGACTTTGACGCTGCTTCTACCCGTCGACGCCGACTGGCGCAGAGACTGCCGGAGGAATTCGACGACGGCGAAGCCCAAGTAGGCGATGTAGACGAGCGAATACAGGGCGTGCACCTGTGGGGAGCGGCTCGTCGACTGCTCCACCGCAAACAGCACCGTCATGCAGCCTATAGCTGCGGCGAGAAGGCTGATGCGCAGGCGAATGCGGCGCCGGGCCTCTGCCGATTCGAGATTTACCTGGAAGGAGAGGGCCAGGACTGACGTAGCGGCGGCCAGGGAGGCCGAGTTGCTCAACAGGCGTGCCGCGTGGGGTACGACGTTTTCTATCGCATGGGCGAACAGTGGTGCGTAGGAGAAGAAGGAGAGCGCGAATGAGGTGAGAAGACTCCCCATAGCCCAGGTGCCAGCGGGGCGAGGTGTGCCTCGCCCGAATGTCCAATACAGGGAGGCGGCAGTGAGCACGCAGGCCACTCCGAGAAAGACCCCATTCATTGCGTGCGAGACCGGCCCTTCCTGACAGACTGGGTGAAGAGGGCATCCCAGCTCTCGCGACCCTTTTCTGGGTCACGAGAAGGGCACTCACGTTCGCGATATATGCGCTGCCGGACGACGGTCGCCATCATCTCCGCCTCGCGTTCGTCGGCGGTCGAATAGCTCGTACGCCCCGACATGCGCATCACCAGCGTGGGGTTGACGCCGAGTGTGTGGGCCGTGCCCGAGTCAAGCTCCAGGCTCCCGGGGTGGTTGAGGAGCACGTGGCACAGCTCATGCGTCAAGATGTGCCTCTGGTGATGCACGGAGGTTCCTTCCTCGTAGTAGAGGAAGTCGATCTCAGGCGTTTCCAGGCGAATGCCGCAGGGAGCGTCGATGGTGCCGAGCGTGTTGAGTGGCTTAACGATGATCGGTTTACCACGACGGGCGGCGATCGAGTCGCGGAATTCGCGTGTACTGAAGCGGTGCGGCAGGTTCAGCTGGTCGACCTGCTCCTCACATGATGTGCGCAGTCGACGCTCGTCGATTTCTGGCAAGGGTATCGGCGTCCTCTTCGGTCCGTACGTGAACTCGCTGCTGAGCGACGCCAAAGAGCATGCCAAGGAAGACCTGGAAGCCGAACTCATCGGAAGTGACAGTTCCGGTTACGGATGGTGACGCTCGAACCGTCCCCGGCGAAGACGGTCACGCTTGTTGAATTTCGGTGACTCCTGTTGGAGGCCGAAATTCCGGGCGACGCGCATGGTCTGCTGGCCGCCGTTGGGCGTGGTTGAAAAGGGGACTGTCCGGTATGCCTGGCTACGCTGAATGACAGCTGCATGATCATTAGGCGCCTATTCATCGTGCGGTGTGAGGCGTTTCACGGAACTGTCCGATCTATTCTTGCTTTATGGAACTCCCCGGTGGCCTGGGTGGCAACGATGCGCCCGACGGAGAGTCACTGCCCGAACTCCTGCGGTCCTGGCGGAATCGCGCCTATCCGCGTGAAGTCTCCGAGACCGCCGCTCCGAGGCGACGGCGCTCCGGGTTGACGCAGCGGGAACTTGCGCGCCTGGCAGGCGTGAGCGAGCGCTGGTACGGCAATCTGGAGCGGGGGGAGCCAGCTGAGTACTCGGAGGGCTTCCTGGACCGCCTGTCCTCTGCTCTGGGGCTGGGCGAGGCCGAGCGGAGCGCGCTCTATCTGAGAGCGATCGGCCGACCGCCGACGTCGGCTGTTGCGCCGGGCTCGGCCGCAGCTGCAGGGATGGACCTTACGCTCCAGCAGTTCTTGGACAACCAAGCCCCGAACCCTGCCTTCGTGACGGACCTGGCGTGGAACGTGATCGGCTGGAACGACCCATTGCGGGAGTGGTTCCCCTGGGCCGCGCAGCAGGGCAATCAGATGCTGTGGGCTCTTCTTGCTCCGCAGGCCCGCAAGCAGCTCGTCGACTGGGAGGGCAGTTGGGCTCGTCCCTACCTCGGGCAGATCCGGTATGCCCGTGCGCAGCATCCCGACGACGAGGCCCTGGCGAGCTTGGAGCGCGAGATTCTCGCTCGTTCTGCAGAGGCGCGGAAGATGTGGAACCTCCGCGAGGTGCACGAGCACGCCGACGGTGACTTGCGCAGACTCAGGCTTCCCTGCCACCGAGGTCGAGAAGTGTCCGTCCGGATCGTTGCCCTGCGTCTCATGCGCAGCGACCGGCTGCGGGTGAACGTGCTGATGGAGAGTGGTCGGGCTGTCGGCGCGTAGTCCGGCCGGGTCCCTACGCATCTCAGTTCAGGCCGGGGGAGCTTCACTCATCATCGAGCAGCGCTGAGTCGTCCGTCATACCCTCTAGTCGACGGGCCTGGTCGATCACGGTGTTCAGCATGTTCAGACTCGCCGTGCTGAGCCCGTTGGCGCGCAACGCGACCCGTCGCACGTCGTGGTCGCGCATCGCCGCAACCACTTGAATCTCGGCGCGCTGCCGCGTGGCCTCTTCCTCGTCGAAGAAGTAGCCCGGATTCACTCCGAAGAAGCCGGCCAGGGCTCGGATCGTCTGCATCTTCGGGTTCGAGTTGATCCCTTTGCGGAGCTGCTGGATGGCGCTCGCTGAGATGGCCGTCCCTGAGGCTTCCTTGATGCCCTTCGACACCTCCGCGTACGTGTACGGTCCGCGGCCCTTCGGGTGCACCTCTCTGAACAGGTAGTCGAGCAACTCGGCGAAGCTCTTCTCGGTCATCTCCAGCCCTCCGTCATGACCGCAACCCTATCCACTCCAATGGTGATCATGCACGTGGGGTGCCTCGTAGTCGCCATTGCAGTTGACGTAGTGGCGCAATTGCAGTGTACGTTCGTCCATGTAATCGTCCAGTGCAGTGTTCCATGGCTGCTCGGGGCGGGTGCGCCCCTGGACTTGTGCCAGGGCCGGCCATATGGTCCTGGTCCCCGACCGAGGGGCGGCGAGACCTACAGGAGGAGAGGGCGATGCCAGCACAGGAGGCATAGCCGCATCAGGCCCGGAGTAGTCCGACGCCGGGAGCTACCAACTCCCGAGCGCCGGCCCAAGGGCCCGAGGGCACCTATTCACAACTCGCGGGCGGCGGGCTTTTGCACGAGAACCACCGCACCGCGCTCCTACAAACACGGGAGTATCGCATGCTCGCCACGACGAGCGACAAGCCGGCATGCGCGGATGCGCCTAACGAGCGCCTCGCGGCACAGGTCAGCGACATAGCCCCTGGGGCAGTGGCCATTCGTGTCAGCCTCACCGACCCCACGCGGACGTGGCCCCAACCCCACGCCATCGCGCTGGATGCGTCCGGGCAACGGATCGAACTGCACCGGACGGCAGCCCAGGTGGCGGCCCGCTGGGTTCAGCGCGCCTGGCCGGGCGCCGACTGGAACCAGCCTCACACCTTCGACATCGGCACAGCGACCTTCACCTGCGGAACCGTCGCTGCCGCTCGCCGGAGCCGCTGATATGGCACGCATACGCACCGTCAAGCCGGAGGCCTTCTTTTCCGAGTCGCTCGCCGAGGTGACCGTCGAAGCGGAGCGGACCTTCTTCGGCCTGCTGACCCAGGCCGACGACCACGGGCGCCACCGCGACAACGCCGCCATCATCGCGGGGCTTCTCTGGCCCCTGCGAGCCGAGCACAACTCGGTGAAAGTCGAGGACGACCTTCAGCAACTCGCGAACGCCGACTTGGTTTGCCGGTACACCGGCTGCGACGGCCGCCGCTACCTCCACATCGTGACCTGGTTCGAGCACCAGAAGATCGACAAGCCGAGCCAGTCCCGGCTTCCCTCCTGCTCACGGCACCACGGTGCCGACCGGTGTGCCCCCTGTAAGGGCACGTGCACCAAGCGGACCGAGGAGTCGCCCACCCCTACCCGAGGGCTCGCCGAGGATTCGCCGAACGCTCCCCGAGCCCTCGATCTGCCCGCGAAGCCCGCTGTGACGCCTCCCGGCCACGCAGGCCAGGCACTAGCCGCCCAGCAGGACGCCTTCGACGAAATGGCCGGCACCCCTAGCCGCGCAGGAGCGAAAAGCGCAGGTCAGGACGCATTCGCCGAGGGCTCCCCGGACCTTCCCCGAAGCCTCGGAGAGGGCTCGGCTCCTGGATCTAGGATCTTGGATCCTGGATCTTCTTCCCCTACGGGGCGCACGGCGCCCGCAGCCACCGTCTCGGCCAGCCAGCTTGTCGGCGAGTACGTCGCTGCCTGCGACGAGCGCCCGCCCAGCGATGTGATCGGACACCTCGGGCGGATCACCAAGAAGCTCCTGGGCGAGGGCATCACCCCCGAGCACATTCGGGCCGGACTGCAGAACTTCGCAGCCAACCCCAAGCACCCGAGCGTGCTGACCAGCATGGTCAACGAAGCCATGAACACGCGCGCCGGCGGTTTGGCCCGGCCGGGGAACCGGCCTAACGTGCCCGCTCACCAGGCGTGGACCAACCCGGCCAACGCTGCCGCCGCCTACGCCGAGGAGCTGTGATGCGCACCCGTAACCGCGAACCCCGGACCCTCGGCGAGGGCACCTTGGACCGGATGGCCCGGATCCTGGCCGGTCGCAACATCAACCCGGCAGCCGTCGCCGCACTGGCCGATGAGCCCGAGCCCTTCTCCCAGCTGGACGCCCTGTCGGCTGGGATGCCCCCGCGCTACCAGGGTGCGGTCGCCGACCACCCGCAGATCCTGGCCTGGGCCCGGGAGGTCGCCGAGGCGGCTGTCGCCCCCAGCCTGGGAGCCCGGCGTCAGGTCGCCACCGGACCCAGCCTGCTGATGGCGGGCGTCGTCGGCGCAGGCAAGACGCACCAGGCGTACGGCGCGGTCCGGCAGCTCGGGCAGAGCGGGGTCGGCGTGCGCTGGCGTGCGACCACCGCGGCCGACCTGTACGCCGACCTGCGGCCCCGGCCCGGGGTCGACAGCGAGCGGGAGCTGGCGGCCGTCAGCCGCTGCCCACTGCTGATCATCGACGACCTTGGCGCGGCCAAGGCGTCCGAGTGGGTCGAAGAAGTGACGTACCGGCTGATCAACCGCCGGTACAACCACATGCTCCCGACCTTGATCACCACCAACCTCGCGATCAAGGACCTCCGGGCATACCTCGGCGACCGCGTCACCAGCAGGCTCGCGCAGATGACCACCCGCGTCGAGTTCGAGCCGGTCGACCGCAGACGCCACCGCACCGCCGCCTGACCCACCGCAGGCCGCCACGCCGGGCCGCGCCCTCAGCGCGCCGCCCCATGCACCTCCCGACCCAGCGCACCCCTCCGCCGACGCCCCTGCGCGCGGAGAGCGATCGGAGCAACCCGCATGACCCCTACGACGATCACCCCTGCCCGCCACCGGTCGCTGGGCGACCACACCTGGCAGGACCAGGCCGTCTGCCAGAGCACCGAATACAACCCGGTGGACCCCGAGACCTTCTTCCCGGAGCCCGACGAGACCCACAAGATCACCGTCGCGAAGTCGCTGTGCGGACAGTGCCCGGTCCGCCGCGCCTGCCTGGACGCCGCGCTGGAAAGCAACGACACCGACGGAATCCGGGGAGGCCTGACCGAAGAGGAGCGCGGACCGCTGCACGAAAAGCTTGCCCACCGCCTCGACTACAGCCGAGTCAACGCCACCATCGCCGGACGCGACGTCCACCTCACCAAGGCCGAGCGCCGCGCGGTTGTCCACGCCGCCTACCGCCACGGCCTGCCCGAGCAGCGCCTGGCCTGGCTCCTGAAGATCACCGAGGAACACGCCCAGAAGCTGTACCGCGAGACCCGCCGCGCCCAGCGCAACCGAGACCTGAAGCAGACCACGAAGACCGTCCCGCCACCCGAGACCGACGGCGAGCGCCTGGGCCGCGACGACTTCGGGACGGCGGCGTGAGCACTGCGAGCGCACCGAAGGCGGCGCACATCTCCGGCTGGGACCGTGCGGTCGTCATCGCCCTGGGCGGCGCGGGATGCGCCCTGTCGTACGACGCCCTCCAGCAGATGGCCATCGCCATCCACATCCGCGGTTTCCTGACCTACCTCTTCCCGCTGGTGATCGACGGGTTCATCGCCTACGGCATACGGGCGCTCCTGGTCCTCCGCGACGCGCCTCTGCGCGCCCGGCTCTACGTCTGGACGCTCTTCGGCACGGCCACCGCCGCCAGCATCTGGGCCAACGCGCTCCACGCGGTACGGCTCAACGAGGAAGCGTCCTCGGCCACTGGGCTCCGGCTTGGAGACATGGTGGTCGCAGTGCTGTCCACCATCGCCCCGCTCGCGCTGGCCGGAGCAGTTCACCTCTACATCCTCATCGCCCGAGGACCGGTTAAGGGCAGTGACCGCGAGGACCTCGGTCAGGCTGACCGACCTGAGGGCATCGCGGTCACCCGGACTGACCGGGTCGGTCAGCAGCCGCCGCAGGCCGGTCAGGTCAGCGTCGGGCAGCCGGTCACGGCCCTGACCGACCGGCCGCGACTGTCCCTGGACAAGCAGACCTCGACTCCTCGGTCACTGACCGGGGACAGCGTCCCGGCGGACAGCAGCAGCCCGGTCACCGGTGACTGCGGGCGGCCGCACGAGGCCGCTGACCTGCCCGGACAGTCGGACACCGCGCCGCCGGTCACTGACCGACCAGCCGGCACCGAGTCGGTCACCGGCCACCAGGACAACCTCTCGCCTGTCACCCCGCTGCCAGTCACTGGCCGGGACGCCCGGGCAACCGGTGACCGGCGGTCTGACCCAGACACCGAGGAGCTGCTGAAGATCGCCCGGTCAGCGGTCAGGGCCGAGGACAAGCTGACCCGCAAGGTGGTCGCCCAGGCGATCCGAGGTCAGCAGATCCCGCTGTCCAGCGACACGCTGACCGCCCTGATGGCCCAACTCCGCCAGCAGCACGGACAGCCGGTCACCCCCGCCCGGAACTGACCGGACAGCACGAGGCGGGTGACCGAGCCGGACACCCCGGCCGGTCACCCGCTCCCGGACACACGCCCCACGTCCTTCCGAAGCGAAGCGGAGACCACCCCATGCGCACCCACCCGGCCACACCTGCCGAGGTCGATTCCTGGCTGACCGTCCTGCACCAGCGAGGCCACCTGCACCGCGCTCAATCCAGCGCCGACAACACCTGGACCGTGCAACGAACCCGGGACTATCGCTCCTGGACCCTGCACCATCCGGTCCTGGCCATGGACTGGATCGAGGAACTCGTCCGCGAAATCCGGCAGGAGAATCCGGAGGCACGCCGGTGACCGCCAACGATCCGGTGGTCACCATGGCCGGACAGCAGCGTGACCCCACGACGGCTCCTGGCGGAGCAAGTTGTCGCGTACGACGGTCCTACGGCCCGTCGTACGCACTTGCCCCCGCCCAGGAGAGCGGAGGAAGCCCCGCTGGCCCCCGAGCGAGGGCGCACGGGGACCAGCCGGACTCCCGGCACCAGGGGGCGCCGGTCGCAGGGGGAGAAGCAGACCGCCACGACCACCGCGAGCAGCCGAGCCCGAGCACGAACCCTTTTCCCGACCGCAAGCCGCGCCGCCGCAGCCGCAACCCGAGCGAGCGCACCCGCAAGACGACCACGCGTCTCTCCGATACCGAGAAAGCTGAGATCGTCGCCGCCGCCGCGCAGCGCGGCGTCACCGTCGCCCGATTCCTCGCCGCCGCCGGCCTCGCCACCGCCCGCGGTTCCACTGCCCTGCACACCAACGAACAACTCGACACCGCCATCGACGAGCTGGCCGCCCTACGCACCACCCTCTCCCGGATCGGCAACAACATCAATCAGATCGCCTACGTCTACAACGCCGGAGGGCAACCCCGCCCCGGCGAACTCGACCACGCGCTCACGACCCTGACCCGAATCCTGGCCCGCATAGACGACACGGCCGACACCCTGGTGAAAAAGCGACTCTGATGGTCCCCAAGATCCGGCGCGGCTCACGAACCCACGGTCTGCTCGTCTACCTGTACGGCCCCGGCAAACGCGACGAACACATCGACGCACACCTCGTCGGGAGCTGGGACGGCTTTGCCCCCGACCCCAGCCCTGACCCCGACCCCAAGGTCACCCTCGCCCGCCTCACCGCCGCGTTGGACCTGCGCGTCAAGCAGGCCGGCACCACAGCACCGGCCGAACACGTCTGGCACTGCTCGGTCCGCACCGACCCCGGCGACCGGACCCTGACCGATGCCGAGTGGAACACCGTCGCCCGCCGCCTGGTCCACGCCGTCAACCTCGCCCCCGAAGGCGACCCAGACGGATGCCGCTGGGTCGCCGTGCGGCACGCCGGCGACCACATCCACATTTTGGCCACCATGGTCCGGGGCGATCTGCGCCGGCCCCGGATGAACTACGACTTCAGGAAGGCGCAGGCCGAATGCCGGCGCATCGAGGGGGAGATGGGCCTGCGTCGGCTCAAGCCCGGCGACGGAACTGGAGCCAAGACACCCACCAGCGCCGAACGTTTCAAGGCCGAGCGCACCGGCCGACCTGAGGCTCCGCGCGAGACGCTCCGCGAAGCCGTCCGCCAAGCCCTCGCTGGGGCCGCGACCGAAGAGGAGTTCTTCAGCAGGCTGCGAGAGGCGGGCCTGCGCGTGAAGATACGAAACGCTCCGTCCGGCGATGCCATCGGCTACAACGTCGCACTCCCCGGCGACCGCAATCGCGACCACGAGCCCATCTGGTTCGCGGGCTCCACCCTGGCCCCCGACCTCTCACTCCCCAAGATCCGCCTCCGCCTGGCCGACGGCACTGCTGACCAGACACCACCTTCGGCCACCACCAACGGCCGACCGGACTGGTCACCACCCGCCCGCGAACGACGCAGCGCCACCGATATCGCCGAGCAGGCCGCCATCGTGCTCGACAGCAACAACGACGAAGCCGCCACTCAACTCGTGGGGCTCGGAGCGCTCCTGGACTCGGTCGCACAGACTTCCCCGGCCGCCACCCGCGCCGAGCTGGGCGCAGCCGCCCGAGCCTTCGAGCGTGCCACCCGCAGCCACGTTCGAGCGGAACGCGCCGACACCCGGGCGATCCGCTCGGCCGCCCGGGGAATCATCCAGGCCGGCAGCGCTCTCGGCCGTGGCGAGGACGGCGGCACAACCGCCATGCTCGTCTCCACCCTGGTCCTGGTCGCTCTCGCCGCCGCCCGCTGGCACTCCGCGCGTGGCCACGCCCAGCAGGCCCACGCCTCCCGACAGGCCGCCGAGCACCTGCGAGCCGCCTACCGCCAGGCTGCCGCCGCGCCCATGCGGGCATTGCGCGACCAAGGCCGCGCTCTGCCTGAAGCCGAACGCCGAACCCACGAGGCCACCATCCGTGCAGCCCTGCCGGAAGAGGGGCTGCGAGCAGTCAGCTCGTCGACGAAGACCGATGCCCTGGCCGCTACCCTTGCCCAGGCCGAGCAGGCAGGCCACGCCCCCAAAGCCCTTCTGCAGCAAGCCATCGACATGCGCGAACTCGACACCGCCGAGGACGTGAACGACGTCCTGGTATGGCGCCTGCGCCGTCTCGCCCAGCTCCCCGCTCACCCGGGCGAAGCGACCCGCCGCCCGCAGGCCGGCACCAGCCAGCCCAAAACCTCGGCCAACCGCACCAGCACGCGGACGGCACCCACGACCGCACCTCGCCCCGCCGCCTCCGACCCGCGCAACTGCCCACTGCGCCGCTGACCAGAGTCCGGCAGGCCGGTCACCGGCCTGCCGGACTCCGCGAAACCCATGAACAACCGGTTCCACCGGCTGTTACGGATGGAAACAGAAGGCCCTCGACCGGGAGATGACGCTCGTGCTCAGAACCACCGACCGCCCCGCAGAGCCGACACCCGTGCTGCCCGTCCTCCCCGGCGGCACCGATCCCCTGCTGCAGCTCGAGTACGAGACGCAGCCGCCCAGTGGCCCCGGCGCGACGCGCTGCCTCAGCCACCCGCGCGAGCTGGCCCTTCGAGGGATCTCCGTGATGTGCTCGGACTGCCGTGCCCGGCGCGACTGGCTGCTCATCAACCACGGCCGCAACGTCTGGGTCTGCTGCCGCTGCAGCCACCACTTCCGTGTACGTTCCCCGTGTTGCAGCAGGTCGTGTTGCTGATCTGAGGGGTGCGTGTGGCGGGTGAGTGGTCGCTGTTCTGGACCGGGGACGGGGGCGGTTCGGCTTCCAGGGTTCCGGGTTGGGAGGGCCTCGGTGAGCGAGAGCGGGCCTTGGGGTTCCGGGGCCAGCAGCCGATCCTGGTCTCGCCCGAGGGCCGGGTGGATGCCCGGCTGAGCGAGTTCTTCCGCCGGTCGCGGTTCGCTTCCTCGGCGCTGGGGACGCAGGAGTCGTACGTCCTGGACTACCGGCTGTTCTTCACGTTCTTGTGGCAGACGGGGCGGAACTGGGACCGGGCGCGGGCCGAGGATCTGGAGAACTGGGCGGACTGGCGGCTACGCGGGCAGGGCAACGACCGGCTGATCGGTGGAGCGAAGTGGGGGCGGGAGCTGGCCGCGCTCCGGCTGCTCTACGAGTGGGCCGAACTGCGGGGCCATGTCGAGTCGAGTCCGGTACGGATGCGAGCGGTCCGCTCCCGAGCGGGTGAGGATGTGCTGGTCGCTGAGTTGGCGCCACGTGATGTGCGGTCCTCGGACGTGAAGTGGCTTACTCCGCGGGCGTATCGGTTGTGGCGTGACGTTGGGCTCGGCGGGCGCGCGCTTGATGGGCTGGAGCGCGAGGGCTTCCGGGGCCGCAACGACGGCCGGGACATGGCGTTCGCAGACGTGCTGTTCTCCACGGGAGTTCGGCGCCGCGAGGGCGGGACGCTGCTGACCGCTGAACTGCCGCAGGTGGAGGGGCAGCGCTACTACGCGATGCGGATCGGCCGGGCGGTGGCCAAGCGGGCGGAACGCTATTGCTACATCGGCCAGGCAGCGCTGCGGGCGGCGCATGGCTACCGGCTGTCGACCCGAGCCCAGGCTGTCGCGGTAGCTCAGAGCCGCGGAACGTACGAGCGCCTTGCGGGTCTGCGGATCGTGGAGGAGATCGGGCAGCGCGGCGAGGTGCATTGGAGCGGGGCGGACGGCCGGATGGGCCGTGCTTCGCTGAACGAGCTGGACGACCGGCAGCGGATGCTGTTGTTCTCCCGGACCCCGCAGGGGCTGGAGCCGTTGATGCTGTGGCTGACAGAGAGCGGTATGCCGATGGGCTACCGCAGTTGGAACCGGGTGTTCGCCCGCGCCAGCGAGCGGTGCCAGCGGCTGGGTCTGGGGGTGTATGCCACGCCGCACATGCTGCGGCACAGCGCGGCTCTGCGCATGCTGGTCGCTCTGCACCATGCTCTGGACCGGCGGCTGGGGCTGAGCCCGGCGGAGCGGGCACGCTACGAGAACGTCTACGGCAGTGTCTGGTCGATGGTCCGTGACCTGCTCGGTCACCGTTCCGAGGATACGACCCGCGAAATCTATCTGGAGCCTTTGCGGGGGCTGCAGTTGGAGAACCTGCTCAACGACGAGGAGCATCCCGACAATACCGAACTGCTGGCCAGGCTGGCCCGCAGCACCGGCCTGGTGCTGGACGTGGCAGAGCCGGTGTCGGCGTGAGCGGGCGGGCGGCGAGCCTGCCGTCGGCGGGCTACCGGCGGCCGGAGCGTGTCAGCGCGGACGGCCTGGTGGTCCACGTGGTCGGGCAGGGCGGGCAGGACCTGGGCAGCTACGACTTCCGGGCCTGCCCGGGGCCGGAGGGCTTCCGGCGCGAGCTGGCGGCGGGTTTCGCACGGGCATCGGTGTTCTGGAACAGCGCGCGAACGTGCGGCACCGAGGCGCGGACGCTGCGTCAGTTCCTCCGCTTCGCTGCGGAAATTGACTCGCCAGTGGCGCGGGTCTCGCAGCTGAGTGCGGGAGTGTGGTGGCAGTGGCTGCTGCCCTGCCGACGGCGGCTGCGACTGCGGTCCGTGCTCCGGCATGTCGACGGCCTGCCGGCGGAGACCCGGTCGGCCATCGACCGGCCCATTGCCCGTCCTGCCTCCCGACCGCAGCAGTCGTACTCGCGGGCGGAGTTCATGATGATCCGCGCCGCCGCGACGCGGGCGGTCAGGGCCGCTGAGATCCGCATCGCCGAGGGTGTGGACCTGCTCCAGCGATGGCGGGCCGGCGAGCTCGACGAGGGCAGCACGGAGTGGCAGTGGGGCCGACTGCTCGACCACGTGAGCCGGACCGGGGACGTGGCTCGGTACACGGTGGTGGGCACGAGCGGAGCTCGCAGACTCTCGCGCCCGGTGCGGGGTCTGCTGGGGGAGGCCGGCACGATGGGTTGCTTTGCACTGTTGTATCCGACGTATCTGGAGATGGCGGCGGCAGCCGTTCTGCTGATCTGCCATGAGGGCTGGAACCTGTCCGTGCTGGCCACGATGCATGTCCCCGAGCAGTGGCCCAACGCCGACGGCGACAGTGCCGCTCCCGTGGTGCACCGGGTGGAGACGGACAAGGCCCGTCGCGGGCCCCGTCTACGGCACGGCAGCAACAACCTTGTGGACCTGGGCGAGGGAACGGCGGGGCGGGCGATGCGGCAGGTCCTGCAGATTACTGCCGAGGCCAGGGCCACCTTGAGCAACGACGGCCCGCCGGAGCGAAGGCTCCTGTTCGCCCGCCGAACCAAGGCGACGCCGGGCGGTGACCGGTTCGCCGACGGCGCGTCGCTGGAGCACGCGGTGAACCACTGGTCCCGCACCGTCGGCCTGGTCAGCCAGGGACAGCCTCTGCACGTCAGCGCGAAGCGGTTGCGGCGGACAGTGCAGGTGCTGTCCGGCGGCCCGCGTCACAACACCGTGCGGACGCACGAGGACGTCTACCTTCTGCGCGACGCCCAGGTCCGTGAGGAGTCCGGCGCCGTGGTGGCCGACGCCCAGCTTGAGGCGGTCGAATACGCGCGGGCCCGGCTGCGGATGCGCGTGGTCGCCGCTGAGGCGGGGGCGGACGCGGTCGATGCCGGCCGGGTGGCCCGGGACGCGGGTATCAGCCCCGAAACTGCCGGGCAGGTGGCCGCGGGCACACTGGACACCGCAGTGGCCGCCTGCCTGGACTTCGAGCACAGCCCGTTCACCGCCATAGGACCCTGCGCGGTCTCCTTCCTGCTGTGCTTCGCCTGCCCGAACGCCCTGGCCACCGGGCATCACCTTCCCCGGATCGCCTACCTCCACCAGGCTCTTGGCGCAGTGCGCTCGGCGGTGGACGCGGCAACCTGGCGAGCGGACTGGGCCGACCACCACACCCGCGTGGGTGACCTGCTGCGCGAGCACACCAGCGAACATGCCCTCCCCGTTTTGCTGGGCCGTCTGACCGACCGCGACCGGGAACTGATCGACCACATGCTCGAACGGAGACTCGACCCGTGACACCGAACGCCGCCCACGCCGGCGGGCCGGTCAGCCCGGCGCTGGTGATTCCCGGTCCTGGCACCGTGTTGTTCCCGCCGGAGCGGATGCGTCCCGGCATTCCGCCGCAGGATCGGCCCCGCTTCGCGGCGATGCGCTGGCCGTTGGGGATGCTGGACCACAGCGAGAGCGGGGAGGCGCTCAGCTTCGGCTGGGACGCGGTCCCGTCGGCTCTTCGGCCCGGACTCATGCGGGCCGGGTGGGCACTGTTGAACCTTCCCACGCCGGAGGTGCTGCTGCATCGTTCGGGCAGCACCTCCCGGCCGAGGCTGTCGCCGTCCAGCAGCTTCCACACGCTGCAGGCGTGGAAGCGCTTCGCTCAGTGGCTGGAGCCGCACTGCGCCAGCCTGGACCAGGTGACAGGTCCCGCGCTGGAGGAGTACGCCCAGGTCCTGCGACTGCGGTATACCGGACGCACCAGCGCGGAGCGCGACCTGTTCGCGCTGTTGCGGCTGTGGGCATACGCCCCGTTCCTGCCGCCGGGCGACCGCATCCCGCAGCCGCCCTGGTTGGCGGTGGGGATCCGCGACTTCTATGGTCCGGGCGGAGACAGCGCCGGGGAGAACACCACGCTCCCCGTCCACCCGGCCGTCATGTCACCGCTCCTGGTCTGGGCGATTCGCACGGTCACCGACCTGGCCCCGGACATTCTGGCCGCCCACCACGAGATGCGACGATTGCTCGCAAACCGGGCCGAGGGCTCGGTGAAAGGCGGACGCGCCCGGATCCGTGAATACCTGCGGCAGTTGCGCGACAGCGGAGAGCCGCTGCCGACCTACACCGTCTCGTCGCGGATGACGGCCGTCGCGGCGGCGATCCGCAAGCCCGGCCGGTGGCCAGTCCAGTACGGCCAACCGCCGCTTCTGCACACCGGGTTCGTCGCCGGGGCGCTCGGCGTGTCCCCGGGACAGGTCCACGGAGTGGCGAAGCACTGCCCCCAAGAATTCCAAGGCGTGGTGGTCGGGAACGGTGCCCCGCTGCAGGTGTCGATCACCGCCCAGCTGGATGGCCGTCCCTGGCGGGGGCCGGTGGACTTCGAGGAGGCGATGGAACTGGCCGGCCACCTTCGCACCGCCGCTCTGATCACGGTCGCCTACCTGACCGGCATGCGCCCCAAGGAGGTCCTACACCTGGAACGAGGCTGCGGCACCGCCGAGCCGCAGCCCGAGGGCACCATCCGCTACCGGATCACCGGACGCCACTTCAAGGGCGTCAAGGACAGTGACGGCAACACCATCCCCGAAGGGGAGATTCGCCCACATCCGTGGACCGCGATCGAGCCCGTCCACCAAGCTGTCCAGGTCCTCGAAGCCCTCCAGGGCGGACAATTGCTGTTCCCGCGGCAGCTGTCGAGGCCCCTGACCGCCCGAACGCACGGCGGCGGCGCGATGACGCCCTCGATGGCCAGCGAGCACATCCAGCGCTTCACCGCCTGGGCGAACAACCTGGCCCAGGACCACGGCCGGCCCCACGAGACGATCCCCGGGGATCCGGACGGCGCGGTCACCCTGACCCGCTTCCGGCGCACCCTCGCCTGGTTCGTCCACCGCCGCCCCGGCGGACGAGTCGCTCTCGGGATTCAGTACGGACACCTCACCGCGGCCCTGGCCGAGTCCTACGGAGGACGTTCCCGCGTCGACATGCTTCAGATCCTCGACCTGGAACGGGCCCTCGCCACCGCCGACGCCCTCGCCCAGGCCGCGGACCGGCTACGGGCCGGGGAAGGCGTCAGCGGACCCGCGGCCGGACGCTACATCGCAGCCGCTACCGAGTTCCAGGCCACCTATGCGGGCGGATTCCTCACCGCACGTCAGCACAAGGCCCTGCTGGCCAACTACCGCCTGCAGGTCTTCGACCACGACCAAGCCCTTCTGGCCTGCAACTACGATCCAGCGAAAGCACTTTGCGCGATCGACAGGAACGGCACCGGCAAGCAGGCCCAGACCACGCCGAGCCACAACCGCTGCCAGAAAGGATGCGCGAACATCTCCCGCACCGACAGCCACATCCACCGGATCCGCGAGGAGATCACCCACATCGACGAAGAACTCGCCGCTGACCTGACGCCCCTGCCCATCCGCCAAAGACTCCAGCAGCGACGAGCCGAACTCGAACAGATCGCCGCCGATCACCATGCCACCGCCGCCCGCCCGCTCCCGGCACCGGAGAGCCTGTCGTGACCGAGACCCAGGCACCAACCCAGACCGCCGCCTTCAACAAAGCGGATCTTGCCGCCGTCGTCTATGCAGTAGCCACCCATGCCGGACCACTCAAGCCCGAGGACGCGCTTGAAGTCCAGCAGATCGCCCAGGCGATGATCCGCCTCCTGATCGGCCTGCCGCTGCACTCCGACGGCCAGTTGACGGTCAAAACCCTGGCCGTCGAGGCAGGACTGAGACGCAACAAGCTCACCCATAAGCACACCGGGCTGAAAGACCTGTTCTATGCCCTGGTCAAGGCCCAGGACCGCCGCCCGAAGATCGCGGACCGACTGCAGCAGGAGAACACCGCCCTCACGGAGAAGCTGAAGAAGGCCCAGGCCGACCGGAGCGAGCTCGCCAATCGCGTCGACCAGTACGCCAGGATCATCCACGTCCTGGAAGTGGAGAACCACCAGCTGCGCGAACAGTGCCAACCCGGGGGCGTCGTGCTGCCGCTCCACAACCGGGAGTGAGCCGCCGGCAGTTCCTCTTAGGTGCTGCCATGGTCGCCGTGATTCCCCGCGACAGCCCGAGCGACGGCAGAATCACCCCATGAAGATCCTCAACATCAACGCGATCGCTGGCACGGAGACGAGCGCCTACGGCAGCAGCGGTGTCCGACGCGTCCGTGTCCACGGCGGAGGCGGCCCTGCCTCCGTGAACATCATGGACATCGCCCCAGGGGGACGCCTTGGCCGGCATGTCGCGCCAGTTCCCCAGGTCCTCATCGTCACGGACGGCCAGGGCTGGGCAAGCGGCACGGACGGCGAACCCAAGGCTCTGGCTCAGGGCCAGGCCGCCTGCTGGGCTGCCGGCGAGGAACACGAGACCTGGACCGACACGGGCATGACCGTGCTCATCATCGAAGCCCAGCTTCCGCCGCAGGACAGCCTGCTCGGCGAAGCCGCCCGGCATCAGTAGGAAATCGCTTCCTTCGATGATCAGCCGCAGGCATCATGCTTGCTGATGCACAGCCGGGCGAGAGGACGAGTGCCGCAGGTGTCTGGGAACGAACAGATGGCGTTGACAGAAATGTGGCAGCAGCGCTGGCCCGCGTGTCCTCCCATCGGCTACATGCTCCGCGACTGGTATCGCGATGTGTGGGTGCGTTTCCACAGCCTGCCAGGCTCGAAGCGGTACGCCGATGACGAGAACGAGTACGCCGTCATCCTGGAACGCTACAACACTGTCCTGGACGAGCTGTTCGCCAGCAAAGACGTCTATGTGATCACGTCCGCTTGGACAGCGGAGCCCGACGTTCCTGAGCACCAGCCGGACGCGGACTACTGGCAGACCTTGCTGACGCAGGACGATCCAGACCCGGAGTTCCGTACCTACTCTCACCTCTTCGCCGCCCGCCGGCCCTGGCAGCACGGATGCGTCGACGCCCTGCTACGTGAGGTTGCGGACTACAAGACGGCTGGTGTCCTCATCGCCGACGCCCGAATGGAGCGCATCTACCATCCCTATGACGGCGGTGCAGACGTTCTCCTCCCCACGGCCGAAGAGCGGGACCGGCTTCGCGACCGGCACTCCTCCTGGCTCTCCAGCCACCCGGCCGGGCTCTGAGGGGCTACCAGCACAACACGCTCGGACTTGACACAGAAAACCAGTGGCTCGAACCCGAGATTAGCCGCGCCGACTTCGACGCCCTGATCGCCATCCCGGACGGGACGACCTACCCCAGCGTCGAGCAGGGCCTCGCCGCGCTCGGCTTCGATGGGGCCTTCGCCGGCACCTACCTGGACTAGTCACTACTGCTCCGTGCTCAGAGCCTCCCTCGCCACCCCCTGGAATCCCCGGTCCAGCCTCTGTTTCGCCGCCGTCTCCCGTTCGAACCACTCGTCACATGACTTTGAGACGGCCGCGTCCCTCGAGACACACTGCGAGGCCTGGAGACCGTGAGGGCAGCGACGTCCGAGCCGAACTGGACTCAGTCGTCGTCTGGGTTGACGAGGCCCCTACCCATTCCCCTTGTGTACGCGCTTTGCTCGAACAGTACGAGTTTGCCGACCAGGGCTTACTCCGACTCCGGCCGCGCCCCAAACCGGTCCTGTGAGGCCAGGGCATCCTTCGTCAGAGATGTGACAGGCCCGGCTCTGGCCACGTCCACGGCTCGGCGGGCGATCCGTCCGCATTCAGGCCGTACGAGGTCGGAGGAAGGGGTACGACGAAGAGGTAGTGCCCCGCGTCGGCGGAAGCCCGTCTCAGACGCTCGGCTTCCTGCCGGTCGCCGGCGTCCTCCCCCAGCCTTGCCAGATCGTCCAAGGAATCCGTCCAGCCACGGTCGACGGCTTCCTGGTGCAGCCGCGCGGCGCGCTCTCGGTCGCCGACCTTTTCAAAGAACTGCGCCAGATCGGCCAGAACGTACATCTCGGTGCCGACGGCGGTTTGAAGCGCGAGCCTCTCCGCTACCTCGTGGCTGCCGGCCTCCGCGTGCAGTTTCACCAGAGCCCTCACGGCCACGTTGCTCCCCGCGTCGGCAGCGGCCCTGTACAGGCGCTCAGCCCCGGTCGATTTCAGCGCGAGACGCCGGGACGCCATCTCCTCCAGTGCGTTGGGGTTGTCGTCGTTGGCGAGCTGGCGGGCGAGCTCCTCGGCTCCCTCCGCGTCCCCGTCCATGTCGCGCAGGAAGACTAAGGACTCGAGGAGGCGAGGGTCGTGGGTGGCGACCCGGTGCAGGCGTTCCGTCTCTGTCCGGTCGCCCACCTTCTCGCGCAGCCGGGCCAGACTCACCAGGGCGTCAGTCCGGCCCGCTGCGATGGCGGCGCGGTAGAGCCGTTCGGCCTCGTCCCGGTCACCGGCGTTCTCCCGCAGTCCCGCCAGGTCCACCAGGGCGTCGGTCCGGCCGGCGGTGATGGCGGCGCGGTAGAGTCGTTCGGCCTCGTACCAGCTGGCGGACGGTGGCCCATGTCGTTCCAACTGCCGGGCCAGCAGTACGAGGGCTTCTGTGCTCCCCGCATCGGCCGCGGCCCGGTACAACCGTTCGGCCTCCCGCACGTCTCCGGCGCGCACGCGCCGGCAGGCCAGGTTGATGAAGACGTCGGTGCCGCCCGCAGTGACGGCCGCGCCGTACAGCCGGTCGGCCGACGCACGGTCCCCGGTCTTGTCGCGCATCCAGGCCAGTTCAGCGAGGGCGTGCGCGTTTCCGGCCTTGGCCACCTGGCCTGCGAGGAGTTCGGCCTCCTCTCTGTCGCCGGCGTGCTCCCGCAGCCGTACCAGCACCATCAGGGCTTCCGCGCTCCCCGCGTGGGCGGCGGCACGGTACAGCCGCTCGGCCTCCGCGCGGTCCCCGTAGGCCCCGCGCCACTGGGCCAGTTTCATCAGGGCATTGGTGCTCCCGGCGTCGGCCGCCTCGCGGGCGGTACGCTCCGCCCCCTCCCGGTCTCCAGCATGCTCCCGCAACTCCGCCAGCGCCGTCAGGGCTTCCGTGATGTGGGAGTCGGCGGCGGCACGGTACAGCTCCGCGGCGTGCCGGTACCGCGCCCGGAATCGGCACTCGAGCGCGAGGTGGAGAAGATCGGACGGCTCGGGGAGGTGACGGGCGGCGGCGTGGAAGAAGGAGGCAGGTGGACACAGTAGCTTCCGGGTGCGGCGGCCGTGCTCCTGAAGGTAGTCGGCGAGGCGTACGACGCCGGGCTGCGCGCCCATGCCGGAGCGGCGGGGGACCGGCTGCAGCGGGCTGGAGGTCTGCTTGATGAGGGTGCGGGCGTGCGTGAGGGCGCCGTCGAACCAGTCGGGCCCGGCGGCGGCGCGTTCGACGTCGCTGAGGTAGTCGGGGGCGGCGGTTTCGAGGAACTCAAGCGGCAGCGGCCCGTCGACGCGTAACCGGTACGCGTCCATGGCCACGCTAATCAGGGCCTTGCCGTAGGCGCCGTGGACACCGACCGGATGTTCGTAGTGGCTGACCAGGTCCGGCCCGGCCGCCAGCACCTGAGCGAGGCCGTCGTCGCTCGCCTGGAGGGCAGCGGCCAGCGACCGGTCCTGGCGGGCCGCCTGGCGTACCGCCTCCAATTCGCTCACGAAGGTGGCAGGAACGTGGATGCGGTGGGCCTGGGCGAGCAGTTTCCTGGCAAGCGGGTGCGGGTCGCTCTGGCCCTCCGAGGGCGCGGTGGAGAGACGGCGGTGGTGATCGGGCCACAGCGTGGCGAGCACGACGAGCGGCCCCACCGCGTCGAGCCGCCGCAGCAGCTTGGCGGCCACGGTCTCGCCCGCGGGGCCATCCAGATACTGCTGAGCCTCGTCCAGCCACAGCACGGTACGCGGACCGAGCGCGTCCGCGTCCAGTACCTCCAGCAGGTTGGCCGCGTCCGCCGGAAGGAGAAGTGCGAAGTCGTCCGGCACCACCGCCCGAACAGCCTCGAAGGCGGAACGGGTCTTTCCCACGCACGACCCGCCCTGCACCACGACGAGCACCGGTTCCGCGTCGGCAGCCACCGCACTCCCCAGGCGGGCACGCAACTCAGCGTCGTGCGCCCGGAGAATGAACCACGGCAGAACGAACTCGGCATCCTCGGTCACCTCGACGGACCCTGAAATGGCCGGGTGTACACCGAGCCTGCGTGGACTCCACTCCCACACGGCGCGGCGTGCCCGCGGTAACTCCTCCCTTGCCAACGGCTCCGGGGCCATCGTGTGCGCAGCGTCGTCCTGCGATGTCTCCGCTGGACGCCTGGGTTCAGCGTCCCACTTCCGCCGCCAGCGCGCTGGCTCCAGTAGATCGGCAACGGTCTCATCTGTGCCGGAGTCCACCCGCTGCCGCAACAGCCCCCTGGCCTCGGCTTCAGCACGGATCGCCGCCAGAACGGTCAGCAACGGCCCCGGTTTCTGGGGCAATCGGTCGCCCCGCAGCCATGCCCCGACGGTGTCGCGGGACGCCGGTGCCCCCGGAATCCGGGACAAAGAGTTGTCCGCCGGTTCCCCGTCCATCTTGTCCCGCTTGAGCGCGCCCACACGCCGCAGGTCCTCGTAGATGTCCGGTTCCTTGCCCACCGCGTCCCCCGTGGCCTCTCCGATGTCCTGAACGGACATGACAGGACACTACAAGGCCAGGTCCATGACCAGCAGCTCAACAACACCAGTTCTGTCCAACCCTCTGCAGCGCGTGGCAGGACGGCCCCCAGGACAGGCAGCGTCTTCCGTCATCAGCTCATGCGAAGGGCCCACTCACATGACGGAGAGACCACCATGACGCAGCTGCACGTACTGGCCCTCCTGTTGGCGATGTCCCTCGCCCTGCACATCGGGTGCGCAGCCGCCTTCGCTGCCTGGCGTGGCGGCACGCGCCCAGCCCTCACCCTCCTGATCGGAGGCAGCGCGACCGGCACCGCGTGCGCTCTGTACCTGGCAGCCATCAGCGCCTACCGTTAGAAGACTCATGAAGATCTTGGGTTCTGGCCCTGCCGCGTGAGCGGCAGGGCGCGGGGCGGCCTTCTCTGGTTTCGGTCAGACCCGCGACCGCGAGGGCCGCGCACAGGCCGAGCACCTCGTGGATGGTCGGGCGGACCGGGCGCGGCCAGTCGTCCGGTGCAGCGGGCCAGGAGGCGAGATGCACCTCGGTGGTGGCCAGGCCCAGATGGGCCGTGACGTCCCAGACTGCGAGGGAGGCTGGCTCCCAGTGAAGGCGAATGCGGCCAAGAGGGAGTCTCGGGGTTTCGGCGGCGAGCCAGGTTACGTCGAGCGGTCCGTCGGGCAGGGCGGAGACGCGCTGGACCAGCGCGCCGCGCACGTTGCTCGGCATGGGTCGTACGACGAGGCAGTGCAGCGGAAGGACGTACGAAGGGCGGGATCGCGACGAGATAGGAGCCTCCGGGGTATGTCGGTGGGACGGGTCAGGCCCAGGCGAGGGCGTCGCTGACCGCCGCCGGGAGGTAGTTCTCCTGGCCGTCGTCGGGGATGAACGCCTTGCCGTCCCGGACGACGACCTCCGCCCCCAGGTAGTGGGTGAAGGGGAAGTCAGGGTTGATGGCGAGGCGGATCGGCATGTTGGGGTCAAGGTCCTGGAGCTGGCGGAGCAGGTGGCCGACGGTCAGGTGGTGGGGCATGGGACCTCCGAGAGCGGTACGGGATTGCAAGGTGGGGCTGGTGGTGGGGCGTCAGGAACCGTCGAGGCGAAGCAGGTCACGAAGGACCTTCGGCCCCGGGGTGTGGCTGGCCAGGTGCCGCTTGCGGCTCTCGTTGACGTAGCCCTGGCCGGACTTCTTCATGTGCCAGCCGCCGCGCGAGCAGATGGCCTGCGTGTACGCGCGACCGGGGCAGTCGAGGTGGAGCGGCTTGCTGGAGCTGGTGTGCTTGTGGTCCGCCGGGCAGAGAGTGCCGTCGGCGTGGTGGTTGGTGAGAAGGGCGCGGTATTTGCCATGGGGCCTTCCGAGACAGGGGTCGGGAGCGCGCGGTCAGCGGCTGGGCATGGCGATGAGCGCGGCGGGGAAACCGGCAACGGCCTCGGAGGGGGTGTAGAGGCCGAACTCCTGGGCCCACGGGTCGCCTTCGGTGGGCTGTACCCGGACCTGCCAGACGATGCCGCGCTTCCAGGCGGCGGTGTCCTCGGGGAGCCAGCCGACGTAGACACGGCCGTCCGGGCTCGTCGCGTGGACGTTGGCCTCCGGGGTGTCGACGATTGCCCAGCCGAGGGCGTCGACAAGGTCGAGCACCGGGCCCGCGCAGTGGTCGAAGGAGAGCCAGCAGCGGCCTTCCACGGCGGGGGGCGCACGACGGCGGGCGGGCGGGAGGGTGGCGGCGGCGTTCACGGTTGGACGATCCCTTCGCTGACCTGTGGCTTTTCCCAACATCCGTACGTTGACATGCGGTGTGCCGAAGTACGTAGTCCTTTCCCGGGAAGCGGCGTTTGCCGTGGGCGAACTGGCGGCCGTCAGCAGAGGGCGCGCGGCCCCGGGAATGGATCGGCGGACGCAGTCGTCGTAACTGGGTTGCGGCAAGGGGCCGCACGGGACCGAAGGGGGCGCAGGGATGGCGGAGCCGAGTAAACACTGGGACGGGGCCGGGCTGGAGGGCAAGATCCGCGCTGCCGGGCGGCCGTGGACGGTGGGTGACATCGCGATGGTCGCTGACGGCCAGTGGGCTGTCGGTGCGCAGCCCGACGGATGGCGGGACGAGGACGCGGTGGCGGAGCACCGGGTCGCGGAGGGGCGTCGGGTCGAGTTGACGTTGGAGGAGCTGGCCCGCGCGGTGGGCTCCCGCTTCGGAGACGCTCACCGCTACGAGGACCTTGCCTGACTGATCAGCGGCGCGGCCCGAGGGTGGCCACCGACGGGCCGACAGCGGCCGAAGAAGCGGGTTGGTCGGGTACCTGGCCCAGGGCGCGTGGCGCGTTCCCGGAGGGGCGACAGCGGCTTGGGCCAGCCGGACTGCTGGGGCCCGGTCCGCGCTCGCGGCGGTTGCACGTGCCTCGATCACGTGGCTGATCGCCTGTAGGTACGTACGGCTCACCGCTTGGGCGACGCGAAGGTCCGCCGCTGAGCTGGTGATCCGTCCCAGGTCGTAGGAGGCCGGCACGGGGCCGGGCCGGGTAAGGGTGTGCAGACGTTCCTGGTGCACGTCCACCGCATTGTTGGTGATGACCAGGGCCGAGCGGATGCGCATGGCCGAGCGCAGGAGCGGGTCATCGCTGGGGCGACGGACCGCGAGGGATTCCAGATCTCGATAGGATGACCCCAGGCTTTCTCGATCATGGTTGTGGCCTGGTGGAGTGCGGTGACGTCGGGCATTGCCGGAGCTCCCGGCCTTCGGAGGTGCTGGCTTTGGTCCAGGTGATGTCCCGGCAGGTCCGGGGCCGTGGTCAGCGGTTGTGGCGCGGAACCGCTGTGCTCCCCAGCGGCCTGGCCCCGAGAGCCGGCGCGGGGCTGCTCGACCGCATCTGTGTCGAAGTCGCGGTGCGACTGCGGGCGGCCATGGCGCGGAGGTCGGCGGCAGTCTGCGGGGCGCGTGCGGCGCGTGCGGCGCGATCGGCGGCCTGGGCGACAGCAGTGCGGTGCACGTCGAGCGGCGTCGGAGCCCTTGGGGTCTGAGGGGCGGCTGGGCTGACTGGGGTGATCGTGACCAGGTGCTCCACCTTGCGATCGATCTGATGCCGCTCACGGATCACCGGGGCTACATCCGTCATCGCGGCTGCAGTCGCGGCAATGAGGTGGGACGGAGTGCGGGCCGTGAAGGCCGCCTCCGCGCGAGTGCCCCAGCCCGGTGGGCCGGCCCAGAGCGTGATGGTTTCGTCGTCCCAGTCCGAGAGACGGTTGTCGATCAGGACGCCTGCCTGTCCGTCGGGGGCGATGATCTCGACGGTGCCGCGCTCGGCCCCGCCGTCGCGGATCCAACCGGCATCGGTCAGCGGTCGGACGGCGTCGGCCCAGTACAGCGACGGGTTCGTCAGGAAGCGCGCGTTGCTGTCGGTGGCCTCGCTGTAGTCGTGGGCCAGAGTGGTGGTGAGACCGGCGACGATCTCGGCCGGGGTGACATGGTTGAAGGTTGCGGTCCAGCGGGGTGCGGAAACGGGGTCCTCGGCTGCGGTGATCTTCCACAGCTCGAAGTCGTCGCCGAACCAGCCGATCCGAATCCGCTGGTCGGGCGAGGTGACGAGGAGCTGGCAGGGGCCGTCGTCGAGGTTGTGGTGCGGCCAGTGGGCGATGGGGGCGAAGCCAGCGTCACCGGTCCCGTTGGAGCCAGCCAGGTACATGGGGCTGACCCATACGTCTTGGTAGAGGTACGGGTCGTAGGCATTACGGGTGCTCATAGTCACTCCGGGGCGTGGGAGAGGACTGCGGCCGTGTGCGCAGCGGAACGAACAGCTGGACTGCACAGGCGCGCAGGGTCAACGAGGAGACACGCTGGCTCTCTGTGCCACCCGGATCACCGGCCCCGGGACGGGGCCGGCTGGGCGGTCACGGCCGCCGGCACCCGCGGTTGCGGCTGCGGCGCATGGCTGAAGAGGGCACTCGGCGCGGGGCAGCTGCGGTTTGGATGCCGTCCGAACCCAGCGAATCAACGGTGGGGCCGTTTGGGGCCCGCGTCGAAGACCTGGATGATGACGGTGCCACCGAGCGACAGGTGGGCGCGGGACCAGTCCGACAGGACTCGGTGAACCGGAGACAACGATTCGCCAAAAGTGCGACGCCGAGCATCTCGGCAACAGGTGGGCGCCGGGCTGCTTGGTCGCGTCATGGGGTTCATTCGGCGGCCTCCATCCGGGCGAGCAGCGAACGGACGAGGGTGGGCAGGCTGTCGGGGCCGTCGCCGATCCAGCAGTCGTCGGTCGCCTCGCCGAGGACGTACGCGGCGTCTTCGAGGAGGCCGCTGGAGATCTCCATGCAGGCGTCGGTGATCCGGGAGGCTGCGAGCAGCGACTCGGAGAGCACCTCGACGTAGGTGGCAGGCGCGAGACCGGCAGCCTCGGCAGCGGTGCGGATCGTCGCCAACTCCAGCGCGCTGAAGGCGAAATCGAACTCGGTGTCCTGCTCGGCACCGATGGGCGCGGCGATGACCGGGTCCGACGGTTCCGTGGGGATGCCCACGCGCGTGCAGATCTGGTCAACCGAGGTGGTCAGCTCGGCGATGGACTCGGTGAGCCATCCCAGCGCAGAGGCGTAGGAGGCCAGAGCGAAGAGACCCGCCGGTTTGGCTGGGCGCGGCTCGTCGGCCACGAACCCTTCGAACCGATCGTTCAGCTCCCAGACCACCCGGGGCCCGGCGGACAGCGCACCCAGTACGGGGTGCAGGTAGGAGCGGCTGGCGGCCTTCGGGTATTCGGCGGTGAGGATCCCGGAGACGCTCTGCGCGGCATCGGTGAGAAGGTCCGCCAGTTCGGTACGGGCAAGAGGGGAGCGGTCGACGGTCATCGCTGGGGAGCCTTTCGGGAGGCAGCGGCCATGGGCTGGGCTGCCGCTGGAGAAGTCGTCGGGACAGCCGTCAGTTGGTCGACTGCGAGGGGAGAACGAGACCGAGCAGCCTGCACGCGCGCCTCGGTGGCGGAGGCTGCCTCGGTGTCCGGCTGAGGGCCGGTGCGCAGGTGCGCCGAGCGGTAGACCGCGTAGTCCTTCCGACTGCCGGCGGCGACGAGATAGATCTCGCGCTTGTGATTCGAACTGGGCGGGGCCGAGCGGATCTGGATGACCATCCGGTAGGAGACGGGCGGGTCGACGTAGACCTTGTGAAAGCCTGCGAGACGGCCCTTCAAAGGCAAGCAGTCGTCACTTCCGTGGACCAGGTTCTGCAGTTCCAGCAGGGCCAAGTTACGTATGGCATCGGGTAGTTCGCGAAGGTCGGCGATGGCATCGGGATGTGCGGCGAAGGCGAAGCTGGCGCGGCTCATATCGACCTCCGAGGGCTCGGCCGCTGGGCCGTACCTGCTGACGGCGCGCTGTCCGCATCGAGGCCGGCCTTCGGTATCGCGGAGGCGCCGGCCGACCGGGTGAGGGCAGCTCGGGTCCGGAGGGCGGACCCGTCACCGCGGTATTCCGGCGGCTGAGGCAGCGGGCGGCTGCGTTCGTCCAGCCAGTGCCGGGCAGCGCCCTCGTCGGCGAAGGCACCCTCGCGCAGCGTGTATGTGTGGGCGTCGTAGCCCACTTCGAGGAAGGCACGAATCGGTGCCTGATCGGCGTTGGAGTCGCGGGTCAACGTCCACGTCTCACACGGGTCGAAGTCCGATGTCTCGCTGTCGAGGACCTCGTACCGGGCACCCGACTCCTGGATCTGTTGCTCGATCCGGACAGTGAGATCGTCGGCGGGGTCCATGAAGCCCTCGCGGACCTGAGTGATGCGCTCGGGCGGGCAGCCACGTTCGATCAACCAGTTCTGGGCGAAGGGCACGGTGGCGTGATAACTCAACTCGAAGGTGAACGTGTTCAGGCTGAGATCCCGCGCCACCTTGATCGCAGCTACCTGAGGTTCGCCCGGCACACCCCAGGTTGTCGATCCGTCGTGTGTGACGACGTAGCTGCGGGAGCCGTTCGGAGTGGTGTGGTGTTCGGCTAGAACCGTCAGGTCACCGGCCCAGAACTGTTGCTCTGCGTACTCGGAGTCCGCATCGGCAGGCAAGAGGTCGTCGAGGTGGAAGTCGAGTACGTTGCTCATGCCGCCAGCCCCGACTGCTCGGGCGTGGGGGTGGCCAGCACGCGATGGTTGGGCCGGGTCGGGCTGGTCGTGCACGCGGCGAATGGACCGTCGGGAGCACGGAGATGAACCAGCGTCTGGTCCAGGTGGTCGCGGTGCCAGGACGAAGGGCCGGACAGGCCGGCCTCGGCATCAGTGAACTGCTGCCATGCGAGCCAGAGGGCATGGAGCCGGGCGACGGCCTCAGGGTGTTCGTGCCACTGCGCGCACCACGGGCGACTCGTGCTGATCTCTCGGCCGTACACCGGGAGGAAGAGGTAGTTCACCCAGTCGCTGAGTGCGGCGAGTTCGACGGCGTAGGCCTCCCCACCCAGGGCGAGGATGAACACCGAGGTGGGGCCATCTGCCTGCTCGAAGTCGGCCGCCTCTGCTGCCGGGGCCTCGTCAGTGGGCCGGGGCGGAGCGGGCTCGGAGCCCAGGCGGTCGAGGATGACGCCGTGCTGCCTGACCTCGGCCATGGTCTTGGCGAGGGTGCTGGCGAGATCGTCTAGATCCCCGTCGGGGACGCGGAACGGCTCGGGGACGGGGGCGGTCGTGCTGGTGTCGGCCATGGGGACGTGCTCCATCTGTGAGACGGCGGCATGGGGGAGAGGATCCGGAGAAACCGCGACTTGGTCCGGCCGGGAAATCCCGGTAGTGAAGTGCTACGCCGCCGTGCAGCGAGGGCAACGCGGGAGTGGTGAGGCCAACAACTGCACAGCCCGAGCGGCCTGTTGAGGCACGACTCCGTTGCCGAGCGCGGTGAGCTGGGCCGGTCGTCCGAGTCCCGGGGTGGCAGTGACCCAACCGTCATCGAGGCCCTGCATCCACTCGACGAAGTCGGCACGGAGCCGACCGGCCGTATCGGTGGGCGCCGGCGCGGGACGGGTGAGCATCTCCCATCGGGTGATGGCGCCTGCGTATGCGCCCCATCGCCGGTCTGCTGCCCGGCCCCCGGAGCCGATTCCGTCCAGAGCGGCAGGACCACCGCCGACGAGGGAGGCCGCCATCCCTTGCTGGGGCGGCGGCCCGGGGTGCCCGTGTCGCTGGCCCGCGGTGTGGGCAGCAGTGACGCCGCTGCACTCGGCAGGGCCATGTCCCCGTTGCCGTGTCGCTGGTTGGGTGTGCCGTTGGTGTCGTCCGACGTCTTCGGGGTTGGCAGAAGGAGCCACTCCACCTCGTTGGCCGGGTTCGGTCCGTGGCCCCCGCTTTTCCTTTTGGAGGGGTGTTGTGAGCCGCCGTTCTTCGTCATGTTGCTGGTCGGCGTCTTGAGCAGGGGGTTCGGTGGGCCAGGCGACGAGGAAGGTGCGCTCGCGGCGGTGCGGGGCTCCAATGTCGGAGGCGCGAAGCACGAGCCACCTTGCGTCGTACCGGAGGTCGGCCAGGGATCCGAGTACGGCACCGAGTGCCCGCAGAGGAGGCTGGCCCGGGGAGTCTCCCAGACACCACGGGCAGGGTTCCACGTCGCCAGGGGAACCGGCGGGTGAAGTGAGGAGGCCGCGCACATTCTCGATCACCACCAAGCAGGGTCGGAGGGCCTCGACTGCACGGGCGACGTGAAGCCACAGCCCTGAACGGGTCTGGGAGTTGAGTCCGGCCCGTCGGCCGGCGACCGAGATGTCTTTGACAGGGGAAACCCGCCGTCAGGACGCACACCCGGGGGACGATGGACCAGTCGACGGTCGTGATGTCGCCGAGGTTGGGGACCCCGGGCCAGTGGCGGGCCAGGATGCGCGAGGCATCCGGATTGACCTCTGCGTGCCAGGCCAGCGTGCCGCCGAGGGCGGACTGCACTCCGAGATCCAGTCCGCCAGGAGGGCGCGCGATGGTCGTCTGCATGTCACCGGCTCCGTAGGATCCGGCCCGGAGAAGCTGCTGCTGCCGGGGTGCCAGCGGGGGGCGTGGGCCGGGGAGCGGTAGTTGTGGTCGTGGACCGGCTACGGGCGGCCCGGAGCCGCACGGACGGAGGCGACACCGTCGCCGACGCGGTGTGAAGGGAGTCGGCCGCATCGCGTAGGGCCGTGTCCGCCGTACCGAGCGCGTCGTCCATCACCCGCATTGCGGCCTCCCGAGCATCCTGGGCGCCGGGCTGGTCGCGGAGATGCTCGGTCTGGTCCAGGAAGGAGAGCTGGTGGGCGACTGCCCCGAGCGCGGATGCCGCCTCGCCGACGGGTCGCACAGCGGAGGCGAAGCTGGTGATGACCCTGGCAGTGTGGACTTCGTGGTCCTGTGCGGCGTCACGGAAGAGGATCTCGTTGCCCAGGTCCGTGATCAGCTCACCGAGTTCGGAGATCTGCCTGGCGACGACGTCGAGCGAGCGGCGGTGGTTCCCGGGGACCGGGAGCTTGCGGCGCTGGGCGTCGAAGGCTGAGGCCGTGGCACGCATGGCACGGATGTCAGAGCTGGGGGTGCTGTTCACGGTGAATTCCAGAGAGAGGATGAGTGGCGGGCTGGGGGAGGCTTCAGCTGTGGCCGCGTGAGGGCGGTCGCATGGCGGCCGGGCTGGGCGCAGAGCCTGGCCGGGCCGAGGGTGGCCGGGCTGGGCGCGGCGTGCTGCGGGCGAGGGCGGCGTGCATCCGCGTAGGGGGAGGCCCGTTCGTAGAAGGAGCCGGGGCCGTCGGAGCGGGGTGCCCGTTCGCGGTCTGCCAGCGAGCGCGCACTTCGTTGAGGGGCCCGAGCGCGTGCAGGGCGTGATTGATGAGCCGCCCGGGGGCCAGGGCCTCGTTCTCCGCCAGGTGCCGGATTGCACGAGCGGAGGTTGCCGCGGTGCGGGTGACCGAGGAGCGTACGACCTGCTCGCCGAGCCATTCGGCGCTGCCGGAGCCCACACCGTCGCAGATGGTGGTGAGCAGATTGCTGGACAGCGTGCCGTCGGCCAGTAGACCGCGTCGCTGGGCTTCCCAGAGCAGGGTGATGCGGTCGATGGGCTCGCCCCGGTGGTGCAGCGCGCCGAGGCAGCGGTAGAGCTGCCCGTGGGCTGGGTCGGCGAAGTCCTTCGGCCGGAGCCAGTCCACTATCTCGTCCATGGCCCTCGGCCGCTCAGCCAGGACGGCCAGAAGGAACCGCTCGTCGTCGGCGACCTGGCCTGCCCGGACTAGCGGCGGATCGGTGGAGGCGGTGGCCGGCGGCGTTGCAGTCGCGACCGGGCGCGGTTCGGTTCCCCAACGTCGTGCGAGATCGCTGAGCACCCCGGACAGAACGTCCGCGTAGTGCAGGGCTCCCTCGACCTGTCCTTGGAGGGCGTCGGCGCGAGCCGCTTGGTGAAAGCGGATCGCGTGTTCCGTGATGCTGCGATGGATCGCGCCCTCCAGCACCATGCGGCCGTACGCCGGAGCGTGTGCGGTACGCGGGCAGGCCGAGATCAGGGTGTGGGCATACACCGCGGTCAGCCCCCGAACGTGGAGGCCGGCCTCGTCCACCGCATCGGTCACCCATGACAGCGGTACGGCCTTCTCGGCTGCCAATGCGGGGTGGCCGTCGTTTTGGAGCTTGCGCAACGCGGCGAACAGCGCTTGGTGGACTGGCCGGTAGAAGTGATCAGGCGCGAGCCAGTCAAGATGCGAGAGCTGGCCCGGGTCGAGCAGCACGGAGCCGAGTACCGCCTGCTCGGCGCTCGCCAGCGGGTTCATCGCTGACCCCCTGCGCCGGAAGGAGGAGGCGCGCTCTGCCGGACACGGAGGTCGGTGACCGCCTGGTCGGCAGCGGCCATCGCCTCGGCGAAGCCGTCCAGCATGCTGGTGAACGCGGGATCGGTGGCAAGAATCGAGCCGGCCCTGCTGACCAACCACCACTGGCCGTCGCGCAGAACGACCGGCGAGCGTACGAGCCGCCCGGGACGCGGCGTGGTCGCGCTCATGCCGATAGCCCGGAGTCGTCGGGGCCGACGGTCTTCGCGATGGCCCGTTCGGTGATGGCCTTCGTCGCGCGGGCGGAGGCCGGGCCGACCACCTTTGCGGAGGGCTCCTTGTACCAGGGCCGCAGGTCGAGCATGGCAACCCGGATGCCGGTGGCCATGAGCAGTGCCTTGCCCTTTGCCAGGGCGCGGATCGCGTCGGGCGGCAGGATCCGTTCGGTGCGCATGCTCACCGAGGTGGACTTGCCGCCGTCGCTGGTCGACACCGAGGTGGTCTGGACGTCGTGGTCACCGACCTGCCTGCTGAGGCGGTCGGCGAAGTCGGCGTCATCGATGCCCGAACCGATGATCTTGACGGTGGCGGCGGACCAGAGGGCGTCCATGCCGGCCTCACCCCAGCACCGCTGGCCCTGCCGGTAGGACTGCAAGATTGTCATCGGGATGACGCCTCGGCTGCCCAAGTGACTGTACAAGTCGGGGAGATCCGAGATTTTGCACACGTTGGCGGCCTCGTCGAGGACGCACAGGGCGGGCGGGTCGAGCCGTCCGCCGGAGCGCTCGGCGACAACCACGGCTGCGCGCATCACGGCGTCGGCCGCTGCCGCGATGATCGCGCTCGCGCTGCCGCCACCGTCCTTGCTGAGGAGGTACAACGTGTCGCGAGACGTGGCGAACGCGAATGGCTCGAACTCGGGGAGGGCTTTGCTCGGCGTGACCCAGGCGGCGACGTCCGGGTCGAGCAGGCAGCTCGCGTACTGCCTCGCGGTCTCATAGATGCCATCGCGGGTCTCGGTCGCGCCGGAGACGGTGCCCTGGAGCTGGGCGGCGACCGCGTCGTGGCCGGAATCCGTGAGCAGGTCCACCGGGGTCCGGTCGGCGGGGCTGGCGAGCCAGGCCAGGACATCGGTGATCGGCCGCCGGTGGCTGGCGGCAGCGAGGAACAACGCGCCGATCGTGTTGCTCGCGGCGGTGGACCAGAAGTCGGATCCGTGCGACTCGTCCACGCTGGCGGCGACGAAGTGTCCAGCCAAACGTTTGGCCCCCGTCAGGTCGCGGGCGTCGGCCAGGATGTCCCACCACATTTCGCGCGGGTGGTGGGCGATCTGCTGGGGGTCAAGGGTCCAGATCGTGCCGACCTCGGCGCGCGCGTCCACCGTCGCGGTGAAGGCATCGTTCGCGGCCTTGTTCGAGGTCAACAGCACCGGGCCGGGCGCCGCGAGAATTGCAGGGATCGCCAGGCCGGAGGTCTTACCGCTTCGCGGAGCCATGATCGCGACGATCACGTCCTCCCAGGACGCGCGGACATCAGCCCGCCCCGGGGAGAGGGTGCCGAGCAGAATGCCGCGGTCAGCAGGAGCGACCTCTTTTACACTCCCGGCCGCTCAGGGATGGCCGCAGGCTCCGGGCCTTGGCGGTGATCTCCTTGTCCAGCAGCGGGGCGAGCTCGGCCTTCCGGGCGAGGCCGTTCTTCGCGCCTCCGCGCAGGTGCACCCACAGCACCAGGCCGAGGATGGTGAGGAAGAGGGACAGCAGGCCGGGAATGATCCGCGCGCCGACCAGCAGGGCGGTGGTGCTCAGGTGCGGCCACAGCACACCGGGGTGAAGCACCGCGTCGGTGGCCCTGAACGGGGCCCAAGGCCCGGAACCGAAGAGTGAGTTGCTGACACTGCCGGTCAGCCACGCCAGCGAACCGATGGCGAGCGCGATGCTGAGTATGCCGAAGAGGAGGTAGAGGAGCGCGTCCGACCCGGTGGTGGTCGAGGGCGCGCTGGTACGCGGTGCGGGCATGGTGGGTCCTGGGAGTGGGCGCAGGCGAGTGATGGGGCGGGGCGCGCGGCGCTCTTCTACTGGTCATCATCTAGGTCACCGCGTCCGAGGGCCGGGAGCCTGTGACGGACGTACGGTCGCGCTGGTGTCCGCTGTGCCGGCGCCGAGGTTCGAGGGAATCTTGGCCTTGGCCAATGCGGGCGACGTGGCCAGAGCGGCGCTGCGGGGGCCGGGGAGCTTCGGGGGGAGCGCCCGCGTCTCGGTCTGGGGATGCTGCGAGTTGCCGATACGACGCAACTCGGAATTCGAGTCGACGAGTTCCGACTGAGCAGAGCTGACGAACTCCGCAGCGAAGCTGAACCGGTCGGCGAGCTGGTACGCCTCGTCGTCGAGGCCGTTGATCTGCTCGCCTGCCGCCTCCAGCGCTTCCCGGACACGTTCCAGTGCGCCGTGCTCGGGATGAAGGAGGTGGTCGACCGCCCGCTGCAGGTCAATACCGTTCCCGGCTGACCTGATCCGGTCCGTGAGCTGGAGTAGTTCCGCTCCGGCGGCGTAGGGCCCGAGGGTGTTTGCAGGGGTGCTCATCGGGGCCACGTCGAGGGAGGGCACGAGGTCGACACCGTAGCGGGCGGCACGGAGCATCTCGGCTGCGTGGGTGGCGATGGCGACCTGGTCAGTGGCCGAGGTGTTGGTGGGGAGGCGATGGCGTCGGCCATACCAGTCCTCGATCTGCTGAAAGCCGGCGTGCTTGAGGAGCGTGGCGGAAAGGTCGTCGCTCGCGCCCTTTGCCAAGACGCTGCCGCTGAACTCGGCGGTAATGGTGATGGAGGGTGCAGGCACGTAGGTCTCCTGGGCGCGGGGTGGCGGGTGTGGAGCGGTGGGCTGGTGTTGCGTACGGCGATCCACCGGCAGGCGTCCGGATCACCGTGCGGGGCGACCCCGGTCGCGGCCACCAGGCGTCGAGCGACGGTGGCCCACTGCGAGTCGGTGAGGTCCGGCAGGCGAGGGTCGGAGCGGACCGAGCAGACCCATGTCGGCCGTTCCGGTGCGCGGGCCCCGAGACGCTCGACGGGTTCGTCGAGGGCATGGGCCAAGTAGGGCAGCGAACCAGACTTGGCGAGCAGTTCGATCGGGGCGCCGTGGCCGTCGCCCGCGATCAGCCGGGGACGGGAGTGGTTTCCGCGTTCGCCCGGCCCGTACAGGTGCGCGAGCAGACCGGCGGTGTCGCTGGCGCGCTGCAGGTGGGCGAACACGGCGTCCACCTCGAACGGAAATGGAGAACAGGTGCCCAGGTGATCGGGCTGTCAGGGAGAGAGGATCCGTAGAATCCGCGATTTCGCTCGGCCGGAGCTCGCTGATAGATGCCGCTGCTCGCTCCGGGGCGTCCTGGCCGTGGCGGTGTGCGAAGTTCGCGCAGGCGATGCGGGCGAGGTGAGCGTCGTTGTGCAGAGAGCCTGGCAGGAGCCACTGGCAGTTGCACCCGCCGGTCTCTACCGCCACGAGGACGGAGAATATCGAGCCGTGGACTTTGGCGCATTGCGCAACTTTTGGTAGCCGGAACTACCAGCTACAGCAATGGAACTGCTCCTCACGGGAGGTGGGTCAGCGGTTGCGGGGGAACGCGATGCGTGGGTCGACCGGACGGGCCGCCGGAACGGAGGCGGCAGGAGCGGGAACCGGTGCCTTGTCCAGGAGGCCGGCGCGGGCTGGGCTGGCGGCGAGCGCGGCGCCGCTGAGGGGGACCCTGTGGGTGGTGACGCCCTGGTCGCGCTCGTGGCGCGTGGCCGTTGTGGGTGCAGGAGGGCGGCGCGCTGCTACGTTCTGCGCGAGGCGGGGTTGCACCGCGACCTGGAGGTCGGAACGGTGCATCGACACTGTGGCGCCGACGACCTTCTCCAGGGCCTCGCTGTGGCTGGTGGCGATGGGCAGCGTGTAGATGTCCAGGTTCGGGTTAAGCCGCCAGCCGTGTTCCTCTAGGATGAGTCGGCCGCCGAGTGCGGAGAAGTGGTCACTGGTGGCCGCGACGATGCCGAGCTGTGGATGCTCGGCGAACGCAACGTCGGGGTCTATACGCGGGGGCCGGATACGGGCGGGAGATGCACCCGAGGCCAGCGAGGGATCGAACGCGGCGTCCACGTCGACCTGGTAGCCGGCCTCGCGCAGCAGCGCAACCGCCCGGGTGGCGCGGCCCTGCCCGTCACGCTGCTGGTCGGTCAGTGCGTACAACGTCGGCTGGTCCGGTACGGGGTGAAAGCCGAATCCCTTCAACATCCATGTGCTGGCGGCAAGTTGTTTCGGGTTCGCAGCGACGATGCCGTAGTCGGGGTGGCGGCCGACTGCGACGTCGGGAAGCGAGTCGTAGTGGGTGGGCATGGCTGATCCATCCGGTGCAAGTTCGGGGGCAGGAGCGGTCGAGGGCCGGGATGGTTCTGCTGGTGCGGGACATGACGTACTCCGAGGGGGAAGTGGTCAGCGACCGGGTATGGACGAGGGCCGGGCGGGCGGCAGCGCGGGGCGTACGGCCGAAGCCGCTGGCAGCGGTGCTGGGGGCGTGCGCTGGGAGGTCGGCGAGAGTGCGGGAGCAGCACTCACTCGCGGCGAGGCGGAGGCCAGCCGTGGAGGCACGTCGAGCTGATCAAGACGCGCATCGACGGCGGCGAGCAGACTCGGGGTACTGCCGCCGTGCGGGGCGTGGGGGCCGTCTGGTTCCGAGTCGTAGATCACTTCGTGGACTGCGGAGTCGTCGGGATGCCCGCGGGTCACCAACCAGCTCTCGGGATGCCCGGGTGGATGGTCGCCCGACGGTTCCTGGGGCGGCGAGATGAACAGCGAACTACCGTCGGGAAGCCCGACGTGGACGATGTAGTCGCTGAGGCCGTACTCGTCGGTGCACTCCAATCCGCGCTGCCGAAGAGGAACGGTGAGGCGGCCGTACCCGTGCTCCGCCTCCGGGGCGGCAGTGGCTTACAGAGGAGGAGGATTGCTGGTGCGTGCGGTGATGCCCGTGCCCTCCCGTCGGAGGGGGCCAAGGACTGATCGGGGTGCATGTGGCTTCTCCGTGGCCGGGTGCCCCGGCAGCCGACGACGCGAGCCGCAGGCGGTGGGGCGGTAGGAGTGGTGGCGTTACATGAGGATTCGGCGATCGGCCGGTTTGGTCCCGCCAGATCTCGGTGCTGCAGGCGTCAGCGGGAACGGCGCGGGGCCGTCGGATTTGACGCGGGCGGTGCAGGAGGCGAGGCGGGGGGAGTCCCGCGGTTGCTGGATGCGGACCGAGCGAGGGCTACCTGGGCACGTTCGGTCTGCGAGGGCTGTCCTGGGTCCGCCCGGTTGGCCAAGTAGTCGCCAGCCCGAGCGAGCGCCGGGCCTTGGAAAGACAACTCGTCGGCGTAGTGCCAGCCTTCGGAGTTGCGGATCTCCTGCGCCCGGCGGGCGTAGATCTCTCGCGAGCCGGGGAGCGATCCGTCCATGAGTGCCATGACCTGATCCCACTCGTGTTGGATCTGGCCTGCTTGTTCCAGGGTGGTGTCGATTCCGCGCAGCCGCCGGAGGTCCTCGCTGATCGGCCCCTCGACGTAGTCGGCACTGCTGGCGGCGGCGCGGACACCGGCCAGCACCTTGGGGCCGTGGGCGAGGAAGACCTCGACGTGATTCCACGCTTCGGCGTCGCGCGTCACCTTGCCGTCCGCATAACCCTTCTCATTGATGGGCCAGCCGTCGTCGTCGCAGAAGGAGTCCGAGACTGCATCCCAGGCATCGGACGCCTGCCTGATGCCGGCGGCGGCAGAGGCCAACGCTGGGACGTGCTGCCGCCAGGCCAGGTGCTCGGGGGTTGTCAGTGGCTGGTTCTCATTGGAAGCGGGAGAAGTGGGCACGGTCGGTCCTCGTTTCTATGCCTGTGCTCACCGAGAACGCGGCAGCGAACGGACGGCAGGCGTGGACTCGGTGGTCTGCTCGGATATGGCTGACTGAGCTGGCCAACTCCCTTTGCGGGAACGTTAGTTGAGCTAGGCGAACATGCGGGCGTCGGTGTCGAACAGCTCGCGCTCGGCCGGGTGGAGGATGTGCTGGGTGATGAAGCTTCGGCCCGCGACCTTCCACAGGCCCCGGCCCTTGGTCAGGGCGGACACCGCCTGAGTCTCGACGCCGGTGAGGCCGAGCAGCGAGGCGGCAGCGGATAGCTGGTCGGGCTCCTGGCGGTAGATGATGCGGGTGGAGCAGTCGGCCAGGAGGCCCTCGGCCAGTACCCGGCCGCGTGAGCCGGCATCGCCTGCGCTGAGCAGGTCGCTGAGGCGATGGATCACCATGAGGTTGGCGATGCCGAGCCCGCGGGAGAGCTTCCACTGGGACTGCATGCGCTCCAGCAGGCCGACGTGCCGCATGACGCGCCATGCCTCGTCGTAGATCACCCAGCGTCGGCCGCCGTCCGGGTCGGCGAGCGCGCTTTCCATCCACGCCGAAGCGCAGGTCATGGCCAGGACCAAGGCGGTGTCGTCGCCGGAGCCGCCGAGACGGGAGAGGTCGATGGACAGCATGGGGGTGGTCGGGTCGAAGGTCACCGTGGAGGGGGCGTCGAACATTCCGCTCAAGTCGCCGTGAACCAGTCGGCGCAGGGCGTGCGCAAGGTCCTGTGCGGCGGGCCCCATGTGCCCGGCCTGGTCGCCGAGGGCTCGGTCGAGGCGCTCGGGAGAACCGAGGGCGTGCGCAATTTCGCCGAGCAGGGGCACTGTGCCGTTGGCGTCGGCCTCGGCGACGACCAGGTCGAGGGCGAGGTCCAGGGCGGTGTGCTCCATCGGCAGGAGATCGCGCTTCAGTACGGTGCGAGCCAGGCCCGCCAGGAGCAGGAGGCGGCGCTTTCGGACCTCGGTCGACCAGTCGCTCTCGCTCACCGAGGCGGGCTGGGCCGGGGCATCCAGGGGGTTCAGCCTGCCCGGGAGTCCCGGCCCCAGGGCGATGCTGTAGCCGCCAAGGGCCTGTGCGACTGCCGTCCACTCACCCTTGGGATCGCAGGGAACGTAGACCCGGTAGCCGTGGGCAATCGCCCGGGTGGCTATCGACTTGGCCAGAGCTGACTTACCCATGCCGATGATCCCGGCGAGAACGGCATTCGGGTTGGTGAAGCCTTCGACCCGGCCGCTGCTGTACAGCGAGAACGGGTCGTAACAGAACGCTGCCTCGGCATGCACGTCCCTTCCGATGAAGATCCCTTCGGCTCCCAGGCCGCCCTCGGCAAGGAAGGGGTAGGCCCCGGACACCGTGGCGGTGGTCATCCGGTGGGCGGGCTGGCTGAGCCTGCCGCCCCGAGCCGAGGAGGAGCCGGGGCGTCCGGACGGCGGGTAGGCCGGCCGCAGTTCCGGGTCGAGGGCTTCCTCGGCGCGGTGCTTGGGCGGTGCTCCGGCGAGGCGGGCTTGGCGGCGAGCCTCGGCGAAACCGGCGCGGGCGGCTCGCTGCTCGGCGCGTGATGCCTTGCGGGGGACGAACAGGTGGGAGGCGCTGGCGCGGGTGCGAGGCATGAAGGTTTCTCCAGACGGAAGGCGGGTCAGCGGCGGACGAGGCCAGTGAAAGGCGCGTGAAGGTCGGCCGGGGTGGTGCGGCGGCGCACCAGGTGCGCGGTGCGCTGATGGCGCTGGCAGATGGTCAGCTCCGGCGCTCCCGCAGGCAGGCCGGCCTGGCACGCCTCGCGCTCCGGCACCTCACCGGAGCCCGGCCGAGGCGCCGCGTGGTAGGCGGCGTGGAGGTGGTCCGCGGCCTGCCAGATTCGCGTGCGGGCGGCGCGGAGCTGGTCGCCTTCGGTCGGGACGAGCTGTCCGGTGCGGGCGGTGTGGGCGTCGAGCAGGCCGTGCAGCGAGACGAGATGGGAGTGCAGGGCGTCCAGCTCGGGGCGGGTGGTGACGAGAGGGCCGCCCGGAAGGTTGAGCGCGCGGTGGAAGTCGAGCGCGGCGGTGGCGAAGGGCACGAAGTCCTGCGCTGTCGGGCTGGCGGTGCGGGACATGAGGGTGCTCTTTCGGAGGGAAGGGAGGCCGGCATCAGGCGGCGAGGGCCAGCGGCATGGCAGCGGCGGTGAACGCTTCGGCCTGCTGCCAGGTGAGCGGCCGGAGGTCGAGTTGGGCGCCGACGGCCGCGGTCTCCACGACCGCGCAGGCGGAACGGAGTTCTTCCTCGGAGTCGGCGGAGACGGTCATCAGGCCGGTCAGGGCGACATCTGCGTGGCCCGCAATGAGTTGGCGCTCACGGGACTTGATGTCCTGGTACTCGATCGAGTCCGCCTCTGAGTCGACCTGGCCGCGCCGGTGCCGTTCGGCGGCGTCGGCGATCACGCTGGCCTTCCTGCGCTGGACGTCGCGCAGGGCGGCGTCCAGTCCCTTCGGCTCGTACGACAGCGACAGAGTGCGCCGGACCCCGGCAGTGAACAGGAGCTGGTGCAGGAAGCCCGCCGACGTTTCGGTCCTGGGCCAGTTCTCCACCCAATACGTGGCGTGGACAGCCGAGTCGGTCGCAATGTGGTCAGCCTTCTCGACCACCACGACCGGGCCGGCAGCCGCCGGCTCAGCCTCGGGACGACCGGCGGCGGACCAAAGGTCCAGCGTTGCAAGGGCCTTGGGGTCGTACGCCGTTCGCACGACGGCCGCGATCTCGCGGGCGGTGAGCCAGCCGGTCGGGTTGAGCCCGGCGGTTCGCGCGGCCTGCTCGAAGGTCGAGGTCAGCTGCGCCAGGACGCTGAAGGCCCCGGTCAGACCGCCGCCAGCCTGGTTGATCAGTCGCCGTGCGGCCTTGGCGTCCAGTGAGATGGCGACGTACGCCTCGTGCGGAGCCGCCGCCGGGCCCGCATTCTGGATCAGCTCGCTGTAGATCGCGCCCGCCACGGAGGCCTCGGGCTGGCCGTGCTCCTCCCAGTACCGGCGCAGCGCGTCACCGGAGTCCGGGACGGTGCGCTCGATCACCTGAATCCGGGCGACCTGCCCGGTGCGGGCGAGCGCGGCCAGCACCCGTCCCCACCCGTTGACGTTGGCGTTCTGGGTGCCCGGGTCAAGCAGCGCGTAGGCGCGGGAGGAGACGTTGACGACGGCGGTCAGCGTGCAGGTGTGGGGGTTGTGGACCGCACCGTATCGGCCGTCGGGTGCGGTGACCACGCGCAGGCTGGCCGCGGTGCCGGGCAGGTGGAGGAGCCCTTCGCGGACCGGGCGCCGCGAGGGCCGCGTGAGCCAGACGAGCTGGCCCCGCATCCGACGCAGGACGTATCGAGTGACGATCGGAGCCCAGTCGGCCAGCGCGCGTCCCCGGTGGCGGACGAAAGCGAGGAGGGCGATGACGGCCCAGAGGGGGATGAGTTCGAGTGCACCGACCACGCCGCGGGTGAGGATCACGGCGAGCAGGAGAAGGCCGGTGAGACTTACGACGATCAGTTGCGGGGCGGTCAGGCCGAGCAGGATGCCGCGCCTGCTGCGGTGGGGAAACTTCACGGTGGCCGGGGTGGCTTCGGCCTGGGACTTGCCGGACATAGTGGTTCCAGACAGTGGGAGCGGGCGGAGGGCGAGGCACGCGGCGCTCTTCTGGAGGTCAAGGCGGGGCTCCGGTTCTGGCGATGGGCCGGGCGGGGTGGAGGGCGGGCTGCGGAGCGCAGCCCGCCCCCGGCTGTGGTCGTCAGGCACCCGAAGGCGGCTGGGTGGGATACATCCAGTTCGTCGGCGTTGGGGAACCGGTGGCCGACGGTCCGGTGGAAAGCGGCGGCGCGGCAGGGCTGCCTGTTCCCGCAGGTGCGGGGCCGGACGGCGGCGCAGTGCCCGCGCGGGTCATGCTGCCGACCGGAGCTGACCCACCGGAGAGCTGGCCGGCGCTGCTGACGACACTACTGGCGTCCCCTGGCGGCACCCCCGTTTCGCCCTCGTCAGGTCGGGTGATGAGCGGCGGGATGCCGGGTCGCTGGATCAGGGCTCGCCCCTTGTCGCCAGTAGCGTTCGGGTCTTCGCCATACCGGAAGCTGGTCTGCGGCTTGGACGGCCCGGCATCGATGCCCTCCTTGCTGAGGTTGCCGCCGGAGGGGTTGATGCCGGAGGCGACACCATCGCTGCCCGCGCCGGGGACCTCGCTCGGGCCATGCGGAGCGGGAGTCCCGGTGCCGGCCTGCATCGCGAGGCTGCCTGCGGTCTTCGCCGCTCCTGCGGCGATCGCCATGCCGGCGACGCCGGTGCGGTGCAGGTCGTCGTGGCCGCCACCGTCGCTCGCCCAGTGGACGAACTTGTACGTCGCGTACGGGCACAGCAGAACCAGAACCATGACGACGATGCCTGCCATCGCGTCGGACAGCGCCGACATGCCGTCCGTGGCATCCGACTTACCCATAGCCGAGACGCCGATGAGGAAGACCACGGTCATCAATAGTTTGGAGACGACCAGGGTCGCGGTGGCCTCGATCCAGCCACGCCGCCACTTCTTCGCGACCTCCCAGCCTCCGCCGGCTCCGGCGAAGACGGCGAGGGCGACCATGACCAGGACGCCGACTTTGCGGGCGACCATCACCCCCCAGTACAGGAACGCGCCGATCGCGCATCCGAGGGCGACCAGGGCTGGGACTCCCCAGCCGAGGCCGTACATCGCTCCCAGCTGGTTGACCTTCACCACACGGCGGATCGCGTCGTCGACTGAGCTGTTGGCTGCTTGGAACAGGCCGTCAGACAAGGCGTCGACCACGGTGATGGCGACGGATGTGAAGGCGATGGCGCAGAAGCTGAAGAGGACGCCGGTCATGGTGCCGACGAACGCTTGGGCCAGGGCGCGTTCGTCTCGGCGCCAGGCCGCGAACATCACCTGGATGCAGAACGTGCCGACGGTCAGCGCGAGCCCGATAGGCAGCAGTAGTTCGTAGTTGTCCCGGAACCATCCGGCGTTGAGATCGATGGCAGTGGTCGCATTGACGGTCTTGGCAGCGAGATCCGCAGCGCTGGCGGCCAGTTCGCCTGCCGACCTCGCGATCCATGCTCCGATGCCGTCGGTGACAGCTCCTGCGGGGTTGGTGGCGAAGTCGACGGCGCCGCACACCTTGTCCATCAGTGGAAGGTCGCAGACTCCCATGGCGGTACCTCCTTCCTTAATGGGGGTCAGGGCGCGACGGACGGCATGACGCCGACCAGGGCGCAGGGCTGGTTGGGTCGGCACTGGACCGCGAGGGTGGTGACACGGCTCTCCGCACCGCCGTCGGGCGCCCCTTTCCAGGCGATCGACTGCTTGCCGGAGACCGTGACGGCGTAGACGTACGCCTGTGTGAGCGCCCCGGGGTCTGCCTGAAGGGCCTGGGTGAACGAGTCCGGGAAGTGCCCCTCGTTCACTTTGGTGGTGGCGAACTGGCCGTTGGCGGCCATCTCCTTCCACAGAAGAGGCGAGGGAACGACCTTGTCGACCGAAGCGGGGTCGGCGTACTTGGCCTCGGTGGTCAGCCACGCGTGCAAAGCGGTCAGCAGCTCTGCCTGGGAGTACGCGCGGGTGTCGTAGGACCACAGGGCTGCTGCGGCTGCCTTCCCGAACGCGATCGGGTCGTGGGTCTTCGGCGGGGCCGGCAGGGCATGAGGGTGAGCGCTCGGTGTGGGCGGCCCAGACGGCGAAGCGGTCGAAGAGGAGGGCAAGGGTGAACTCATGTGCGCCGCAGAGGCTTTTGAGGGCTCCCTGCCATCGCGGGTGAGATACGCGGCCAGGCCGGCGAGGGCGACGAGCACCACCAGGACGGCGGTGCCGAGCAACGCCCGGCGGCGAACGCGAGATGCGCCACCAGGGCTCGAGGAGCGGGAAGGCATCAGCGGACCTGCGTCCCCAGCGTGCTGAAGAAGGCGACCACGCCGTTTGCGGCACCCAGCAGGAGGGCTGCACCCGCACTGACCAGCACGCCCTTCTTCCCACTGGCCTCGGCCTGGTGACCGCCTGAGTGATGGCCCCAAGCCCACACGCCCGCGCTGACGGCGAGCGCGCCGACCACGGCGATGATGCCGAAGAGATTGATGGAGCCCATCACCTGCTTGAGAACGGCAAGGCCGGGCAGCCCGCCCCCGTTCGGCTTGATCCCCGGGTCGTAGGCGAGCTGGACGACCTTGTCGGCGAGATACATTTACGAACTCCAGTTCGAGTTAGGTGCCCCAAAGCCCGAGCGGGCGGAGCGGCGGTGCAAGAAGAAGGGGGAGGGAGAAAGCGCCGGTCAGACGACTCGGCGGGCCGCGAGAATCTGCGATTTCCAGGATGCGAGGGTCGCGATGCGCACCACGTCACCGGTGTGCGGGGCGTGGATGATCAGGCCCTGGCCGATGAACATGCCGACGTGTTCGGGCACTTCGGCCGTCCCCTCGGTGAAGAGGAGGTCACCCGGCCGGAGAGCGTCGACCGACACCGCCTTACCGTCCTTGACCTGCGTGTACGTTGTCCGTGTCAGGGTGACCCCGGAGGTCTTGTACGCCTGCTGTATCAAGGAGGAGCAGTCGCAGCGCCCCATTGGGTCCTCCCCATGGGAGTCGGTGCAGCTCCCACCCCACTGATACGGCGTGTCGAGCTGGCCGAGTGCCCAGCGGATCGCCGTCTGGACCTTCGGCGCAGCGTCGGCGGGGATCTTGTACTCGGCCGGCACCGCGCCGGGCGGGATGGTTCCGAAGTCGGTCCCGTCCCCGTCGGCAGTACAACCACCTGCGGTACTGGGTGAAGGGCTGCCCGTGCTGGCAGAGCCCGCCGGCGAAGGACGCGGTGACGCGTCGCCGGTCTTCGACAGCAGGTGCTCGATGGCCTGCTGCAAGGCAGCGGCCAGAGACTCCCACTTGGCGTAAGCGTTCGGGAAGCCCGACCTCTGCACCGCCTGGGCGGCCTGGGTGACGGACAGCGACTGCCAGCCCGAGACTTTCTTCAGCCCCTCGTAGAACTTGGTCGAGGCGTGCACCGGGTCGAGGATCTCGTTCGCGGTGCCCCAGCCCTGAGACGGCCGCTGCTGGAACAGACCCAGCGAATCACGGTCGCCGTAGGCCAGGTTCCGCAGACCGCTCTCCTGCAGGGCAGTCGCCAGGGCCACGACCTGCCCGCGGGCCGGAATGTTCATCGCGACGCCGGTGGCCTGGATGGTCTTGGCGTTGGGCACCTGCTCGGCCGGATCGTCCAGTCCTGGCACGGAGACCGAGCTCATGTCGCCGCCGTCCAGGATGGCCTTCACTTGACCGGCCACGGCTGCGGTATCCACAGCTTCTGCACCGTCGATCGAGCAGGAGGCCGAGGCAGACCCGGCGCCGATGGCGAGGATCGGGACGGCCAGGAGTAGCGGACCGGATGCGAAGAGACCGACGATGGCTCCGGTGGTCTTCTTCATCGCCGCCGCCGTTCACCGAGGCGGCGGTGCCGGCCGGGCAACGGCGTTGGGCGGGGGCGTGGGGGTATCGGGGCATGCTGCATCGCAGCGGCTCCTCGCGGTTCGTAGGAGGCGCGGTGCTGACTTCTCGTGCAAAGCCGTCGGCACCGCGCCGATGTGAATCCGCCTCTCGAGGCGGCCCGACTCAGCGGAGTTGGTAGCTCCCGGGACGCCGGTCTCAGGTCAGGCGCGGCAGCCAGCCGCGCTCGTAATCTCAGGCAGTACACCGGGTCTCCTCACGGCATGTGGAACGAGTGGGAATCAGGGCTTCCGCGTTGCTCGTTCGGACGAGTCAACACGGATAAGCACAGGTCAGCTGGGGTGGAGCGAGGCTCCGGCCCGATGACATGGTGAGACAGTAGATCGGGATTCCGGCCGCACCAAACAGCTCCCGGCCCCGTCCCGGAGCACGACTTGGTTCGTTGGGTGTGGCCGGAAAACGCGGCTAACCTCCGGCCCAGCCCTGCTCGAGGCGAACGTTGTTGACCGCCATCCGGAGCGAGCCGAGTCCCGGCCGTGCCCTGAAAGAGGCCCCCACACATGAGCTACACGCTGCACCGAGGCGACGCCCTCACCGTGCTGAAGTCCCTCCCGGACGAGAGCGTCAACGCCGTCATCACCGACCCGCCGTACAACTCCGGCGGACGGACCAGCTCGGACCGTACCGGGCGCACCGCCCGCGCCAAGTACGTCACCAGCAACAGTGCGCACGACCTCCAGAACTTCCCCGGAGAGAACCGTGACCAGAGGAGCTATCGGAGCTGGCTGACTGCCCTGCTCACCGAGGCGTACCGGGCCTCGACCGAGCACTCGGTCGCCATCGTCTTCTCGGACTGGCGCCAGGAGCCGACTACGTCCGACGCCCTGCAGATGGCGGGCTGGACCTGGAGCGGCACGATTCCGTGGATCAAGCCCGCCAGCCGGCCGCGCAAGGGCGGGTTCAAGCAGTCCGCCGAGTTCATTACCTGGGGTGTCAAGGGCAGCCTAGCGAAGGACCGGGACCTGTACCTGCCCGGCCACTTCATCGCCTCCCAGCCGCGCAAGGACCGGGTGCACATCACCCAGAAGCCGGTCGAGATCATGCAGCAGCTCGTGCAGATCTGCCCCGAGGACGGAGTCGTCCTGGACCCATTTACCGGCAGCGGCTCAACGGGCGTCGCGGCTCTTCGTGAGGGGCGTCGGTTCGTGGGCGTCGAGCTGTCGGCGCACTACGCAGACGTGGCCAATGAGCGGCTATTGCAGACGATGCAACAAATGCGTTCACAGGAGGACTTCGTTCTCGCAGGTCCAGAGGCCGAGTAGCGCGTCGAGGGTCGGGGCTCCGGTGGCGGTGGGGCGATGCCGATCGGGAGGTCTCCGGAGCCCGCGATCTTCGGCCTGCCTCGGAATGTCCGTCCGTTGGATCCGGAAGCGGCGGTGTTCCAGGCAATGCTGGACGGCTGGGGGAGGCAGCAGCGGGCACGGTTCCTGCAGGAGAGCGGGACGATCGCTCCGCGGCTGGCACTGGTTCGCCGGCTTGCGGACTGCGCCAACCTGTACCCGTGGCAGTGGACTCCGGTTGAGGCAGAGGCGTTCATCAGCCATCTACGTTCGGGAACCCGGCCGATCATAGTGTCCGCCGCGCACGGGTACGAGATTTTGATCCAGATGTTCTGCGCCTTCGTCGGCGATCCGCGTTACGGGTGGCCGGAGGAGCGCGAGCGACGCTTCGGGATGGTGCCGCAGCAGGTCCTCCACGAGTGGAACACGGTGCCGCACGTCGCGGAGCACGAGGGTAATCCGCGGAGTCGGCCCTTGCACTATGACGAGGTGCAGACCTTTTCGATGCGGTGGACAGCCGGGTGGAGCCGATTCGGGCGCGCAGGGTGAAGGGCGCGCTGCCCGCGATGCGGGATGCCGCGCTGATCAAGACGCTGTACGCGTTCGGGTTGCGACGGCAGGAGTCGGTCGGCCTGGATCTGGTTGACTTCCGGCGGGTGCCGCGCATGGCCCGGTTCGGGCAGTTCGGCGCGGTGTATGTGCGGATCGGCAAGGCGTCGCGCGGTGGCTCGGCGAGGCGACGCACGGTGCTGTTGGTGCCCGAGATGACCACGAGCGCAGCAAAGCGCGCGTCCCGGCACGTCTGATGTCAGGCGTGGACGTTGAGGAAACGTGTGGGCTCGGTGAGGACCTGGGCGGCGTGGTCTAGGTCTGCGAGGCGTGTTGCGAGGGTTGCTTCTGCGAGGCGTTCGGGTAGGGCAGCGCTGAATTTGAGGCCGTTGAGGGCGCGAGGGTCGACCTCGGGCAGGCTGAGGCTGTCTGCAGCCTGCGATGTGGCTTCTTTCCACATCTGCGGAGTGAGGTCGGAGCGCAGTCGCACGTAGAGGTCGTTGCCGCGTTGGAGGGGGTCGGCGATGGGGGTCAGGGTGGCGGCTAGCGTGACGTTCGTACGGTGGCCGGCCCAGGTCCACCACCGCAGGTCCTTGCCCTCGCCATCGCGGATGATGAGATTGCCGCCGGGGTGGACGGTTTCTGTGCTTTCTTGGCGGAGCTGGGCGAGCGCTCCTTCGGCGCGTTTGGTGAACGCTATCGGCGGGTCTTCGCCGAGGAGGACCTTGCGGGCGGCACGGGCAAGTTCGAAGGAGGCCATGGGCAGTGCGCCGCTGTTCCACTTCGCTTTTCCGCCGCCGTCGACGGGTTCAACGAAGCATCGTTTGCGGTTCCAGTCGATGTAGGTGACCTGCCAGCTGCGTCCGGCGAGCAGCAGGCGTCGCGGTCCGGCGCACTCTTCGGTGAGGAGGGTGGGGTCGGTCTTGCCGATCTCGGTGCGCCCGTTGAGGACCGTGAATTCGGGTGCAGCGGTGAAGACGGCTGTGAGGTTCATGAAGTGCCGGTATCCGAAACGGCGTTCGGCCTCGGGGCCGATGAACAGCATCCCGCCGTCCTGGTCGAGGTAGCCCTCGCGGACCAGGTGGCGAACGATGGGCTCGGCGGCGGAGCCGAAGGGGCCGAGCCCGCCCCACCACTCCTGCCAGAGCCTGTCACCGATGCGGTGTTCCTGCAGGCACAGGGCAAGGATCTGTTGGGCGACGATGTGGCGTGGTTCGGGCGGGGGCACGACGGGTTCGACCCAGCCGCGGGACCACTGGAGCAGCAGGGCGGCAGCGGCGAGCAGGCCGCCCTCGTCGACGGCGAGGAAGAGGCAATTGCGCGTGGAGCCAGGGCGTCGTCCGGTGCGTCCGATGCGCTGGAGGAAGGAGGCAACGCTGCCGGGGGCGTCGATCTGGATGACACGGTCCAGGTCGCCGACGTCGATGCCCAGTTCGAGGGTGCTGGTGGAGACGATGACGCAGTCGCGGGCGTCGGCAAAAGCCTCCTCGGCGCGGCGTCGCTCGTCCACGGACAGGGAGGCGTGGGAGAGGAAGGTGGTGATGCCCTTGGCGCGGAGGCTCTCGCCGAGTTCTTCGACCTGACGTCGGGATTCGCAGAAGACCAGGCGCTTCTCACCTCGGTGGAGGGCGGCGATGATCGTGGCTGCGTTGGTCAGCGAGGCGACGTAGTCGAGTTGTACCTCGCCGGGAGGAGGCCCCGTCGGCGTTCCTGACGGCGGCTCGGGCTGAGCGCGCAGGTGTGGGGCGATGACTTGGGCGGGGCGGGTGCCAACGGCTGAGCCCTGGAGCCAGCTCAGGAGTTCCTTGGGGTTGCCGACGGTGGCCGACAGCCCGATGCGCTGCACGGGTCGTCCGGCGATGCGTTGCAGGCGTTCCAGGACGGCGAGGAGGTGCCAGCCGCGATCGTCGCCTGCGAAGGCGTGGACCTCGTCCACGACGACGGCGCGCAGGCCGCCGAAGAACGCGTAGTGGTCCACATTCACGCTCACCAGCATCGATTCCAGCGACTCCGGGGTCGTCAGTAGGATGTCGGGGCGCTGGCGGAGGATGGCTTTGCGTTTGGGCTGGGAGACGTCGCCATGCCACAGCGCGGCGGTGCGCCCGAGCCACGATGCGTATGTCTCAAGGCGTGGCAGCAGGTTGTTGAGTAGTGCCTTGAGCGGGCACACGTAGAGCACGGATGTGCCGGTCCAGTTCTCGGCAGCCATCCTGGACAGCAGGGGGAATGTGGCGGCCTCCGTCTTGCCGCCCGCGGTGGGGGCGAGCAGCACCGTGTCCGTTCCGGACAGCAGCGGGTCGATGGCCTCCTGCTGGAGCGGGCGCAGCGACGTCCAGCCGAGGGAATTGACGATGTGGTGCAGCAGTACGGTGTTGAGCCGGCTGACCGGGTCGTTCGGTTCGGCGCGAGTCACGTCAGGTCCAGCTCGATGTCGTCGGCACTCGATGCGGCGGCATTGCGTTCGATGTCGCTGAGCTCCGCGGAAGAGACGGTGAGGGCATAGTCCTTGCGTGGGTCGAAGTCCTTGAACTCGTCAACGCGATCGAGGACGTCAGCTACGAGCTTGCGCAGGAACAGTCGGGGCGCGACGCCGACATTGCCTCCGAGCCCGCCGGTGACCGCTGTGGCGAGCTGAGCGATGTAGACGTCGTCCACGGCGTCGGCGATCCGCTCGGGGTGGGTTGCCTGGCCGGCGTAGAGGTCGCGGGTGTTGCGTCCGAGCTCGCAGAGCCGGGTCAGGTCGAAGCCAGGCAGGCGCAGTTGCACGGCCCGCGGCGAGTCGAAGCGCGGGTCGGTCGAGAAGTCCGTGGCCAGGCGCTGCGCCAGCGGAGGCAGCCGCTGGATGCCCTGCTGCCCGTCGTAGAAGGCGGGGGTTCCAGTGATGACGAGGAACAGGCCGGGGAAGCGTCCGGCGTCGATCTCGTCCAGGAGCTGCCGTAGCGCGTTGAGGCCCTTTTCTCGGACGTCGCTGCGGACCCGCTGCAGTGTCTCGATCTCGTCCAGAACCACGAGGAGCCCTGGCTGGCCACAGTCCCTAAGGACGGCTAGCAGGCCCTGCAGGAAGCCGAGGGCGGCGAAGTGGTCCAGGTCGCCGCGCACTCCAGCGGAGCGCCGGGCAGCGGCGGCGACGGACTTCTGTCCACCGAGCCAGGCGATCAGCGCTTCGGCGGTGGGCGCGTCGCCTGCTGCGCGGGAGTGGTGGTAGCCGCGCAGGGCTGCGGCGAACGCCGGGGTGGACCGGGCGACGTCGACGAGGCGCTGTTCCATAAGGACGTCCACGGCCGTGGCGAGCGCGTCGGCGTCGTCCTCGTCGGTCTCGCCCGCGTCAAGGACCTCTTCCTCGAGGGTGAAGAACCAGGAGTCGATCACGGCTCGCAGCGCGCTCGGCGGGTGGGTGGCCGTGGTTAGGCGCTCGGTGAGGCGGCGGTAGACGGTCTCCAGTTTGTGCAGAGGCGTCTCGGTTTCCGAGATCTGGATCTCGGCGGTGGCCAGTCCGGCGCGCTTGGCGCGCTCGGCGAGCCAGCGGGCGAAGAAGGTTTTGCCGGAGCCGTACTCGCCGCGGACGGCATGGAAGGCGGCGCCGCCGCGCGCCACGGTGGCCAGGTCGTCGTCCAGGGCCCCGGAGAAGCGGTCCAGGCCGACGGCGAACAGGTCGAGTCCCGACTGCGGCACGGTGCCGCGCCGCAGTGCGTCCACGACCTCGCGTCGGCGGGCCGGGCTGACCGCAGAGACCGTGCTCATCTACGCCTTCACCCCGAACTGTTCCTTCAGCAGTGTGATGTCGAGTTTGACGCGTGCGCCCGCGTCGATGAGGCCGAGGACCGGGTAGCCCTCGACATTGAGCAACCGCTGCAGCGCCGCGACGAAGAATTCGGCGTTGCGCGGGGCCCGCCCGCCCGAGGACGCGGCGGCTGTGCTCACCGCGGCGAGCGAGAGCGTACCGTCTGCCGCGACGAGAGCGTCGATGACAGCAGAGACGGCCTTCCTCTCGGGACCCTTGCGGACGAACTGCTTCTGCGCCGCATAGACTCCGGTGTCCACGACCAGCGCACCGAGGGACGTTGACGTCGCAACGTTGCCGGCGTGGGTCGGCTCAGACTTCTTCCTCGCGACCGGTCCGGACTTCACGGTGGGCTGCGGTGCGGATGCATGCCCGCGGCCGGAGTCGTACCACCACTGCGGGGTGACCGTTTCCGGGGCCAACACCGACCAGCCGGCTGGCAGGATTTCCACTGACGGCAGTAGCACCAACACCGGCACGGTCATCTCTGCCAGAGCCGCGCCGCCGTGGTAGCCGGCTCTGCGGGGGGTATAGCGCTGGTCCTCCCGCCACAGCACGGTGACCGTGCCGCTGCCCTCCAGCACGCGCGGGCCGGCCAGCTGGACCTCGTCCTCACCGGGCTGCTCTGCGGGCCCGGCGATCCGCCAGCGCGCCGACTCGACGCCGTGGGCGGGCACAGGGCCTTCGGTGGTGCGGTCCAGGATGTGGCCGTGGTCGGCGACCAGTACCACCGGGCGTCCCTGGCCGCGCGCGGCGTCGAGCAGCTCGGACAGGTAGCGCACGCTGCCGACCGTCCAGTCGCCCCGAGAGTTCTCCTGACCATGGTCGAGCGCGTCGTCGATGGTGTTGAGGACCACGCCGACCACGCCGTCGCTTGCGAGGGCCGCGACGACCTCGGGCGCGAGCCGGTGCCCGGCCGGGCCGGGCAGGTCGGCCTTGTGGAACAGCACCGCCTCATGCCGCCGCTTGCGCCAGAACGCGACGAACCCGTCTTTCTCCACACTCTGACCGCCAGAAACCAGGCCGCCGGTGAGGAGCGTGGCGCGGCTGACAGTGGTGATCGACGGGATCGCGGCGACGGCGGCGGCCCGCCGGCCGGCATCCGGCGCGGCCTCCATCCAGCGCGGCGCGCCCAGTTCCTCACCGAGCTGGGTGGCGACCGCGCTGCTCATGCCGTCGAGAAGCAGGACCAACGGGGGTCGCTTCGCAGCGAGCGGCACAGCGACGCGCCGCAGCACGTCCTCCACCAGCAGCGCCCCGTCGGGAGCGGTGCTGGTGGCGTGCTGCGCCCAGGCCGCCAGGGCCTTGGCGAAGGTGCGGTCCAGGCGGTCACGGCGGGCACGGGCGGCGTCGTGGACCACTCGGTATGCCTCGTTGACGTGTGGGTCCGCTGCCCCGTCCCCCGCCCACAGCCGGTTCAGGGCACGGTCGGCCCAGCCCCAGTCGCCGAGGTGGGCGTGAACTGCTGCGCCCACCGCCCCGGAGCCGGATGCAAGACCGGCCTCCGGGGTCGTTAGCCAGCGCTCGAGGCGTACAGCCATCTCGGCGAGGTGTACCTGCTCGGAGAACAGCAGGGCCGCCAGGTGATGACTCTTCAACTGGTGCAGGGCGGCTTCACCTGCCGCAACTGTGCGCTGGTCGGGCGCCGGGGTGAGAGCGGCGGCGAGTGCCCTAAGCCGGGCGCGGAAGCCGGAGGGAAGGAATCCGCTGTCGGCGAGGGCCTCGCGCAGACCTGCCCGATCCGCCAAGCGGTCGGCCTGCTCCAAGACATCCAGAACTCGGGTGCGCGCCTCGGCACTTCGCGGACCACCCGCTGTGGCCTGGGTGACCCACCGGGCGAGGACGCCCTCCACGGCGAGGGTGTAGTGGCGCAGCTCGTCCGGCCGGAAGGGAACGGAACCGAACAAAGCTCCCACAGCCAGGGCTGCGTCCGCGGTGGCCCTCGGCCCTGTGAGGGCGGCGGCGACGATGCCTAGGGCCATCGCGTCTTCGCCGCGTCCGGCCTGCGCCAGGGCGAGCAGCAGGGGAGCCGAGTCGCCGACCGTGCGCTCCAGCCAGTTGGTCAGGCCAGCACGTTCCTCGACCTGCAGGTCCGCGAAGCGTGCCGGGCCGCCGGGGGAGCGGGACCAAGAAAGGAGGGCCTCCACATCGAGCGGCACAGCGTCGGTCGAAAGGCCGTCGCCCAGGCCGATCCGGGCGTGCACCAGGGCGAGCATGGCAGCGTCCAGGGTTAGCACGGAGCCCACGGGGAGCCATCCGCCGGCCGGCTCTGCGGCGAGCAGTGCGTCGGCGAGCCAGGGCTCGCGACGAATACGTGGGTCGACGTCCACCGCGCTGAAGCGCTGCTTGACGATCTCGACGCGGTCCACGGTGAGCAGGGAGCGGCCGATGGCCTCCCCGCGCAAGTCCAGCGGCATCGGCCGGGTGTCGGGAGCGTCGGTGGTGATGACGAGGACGTCGCGGCCACCAACGCCGTCGGCATGCCGGGCGAGATGGCTCTGCCAGGCGTCCACGATGCCGAGTACCGAAGACTGGTGGCTGACATGGACCCGGCGCTGTTCCGGATTACCGTCCACCGCCGTATCCGTGACGAGACGCGTGGTGAACTCACCCGGTGCGCCCTCGCGGTAACGGCCGCGAACCAGCACCAGACGAGAGCCCTTGGCGTGCGGGAGCGCAGTCCACAGCAGGGCTTCGACAGCACGCTGGTCGATTTCGGGGACCGTGGTCCCCGTACTCGCCTGGGTCATGACGCACCACCTTCCACTTCCTGCCAGCCGATCTCGATGGCGGTGCCGGGCTTGGCAGCCGTGTGGGAGCGGATCTGCTGGGCCAGTTCGGCCAGAACCTGCTCGAGCTCGGGCCCGAGACTGCCGGGACTGGTCGCGACGATCAGGCGGCGCCGCCGGGCGGGGGGAACGGCGGCGGCAGTGGGTGCTGCGGGCGCCTCGGGTGCTGGCTGCGCCTGAGCGGGTAGCGGGGGCTGGCCGTGGACGGTCAGGCTCACCTGGTCCGCACCCCGCGGGTCCGGAACAGACGCCGCCGTGGGTGACGGGGCGGGCGCGGGCGCGGCGAGGGCGTTCAGCCGCCCGGACTCGCTGATGATGTCCACAGCCCGGCTCTCGGCTCCGTTCAGCACCGGAGCCAGCTCCCGGTCGCGCTCCATGGCCGCAGCCGTCTCGGCGATCTCCGCAAGCAGCCGCTCTGCCCGGTCGGCAAGACCGTCACCCCGGCTGGTGAGGCCGCGCACGCTGTCGAGCAGCTGCCACTTGACGCGGTCCAGCGCGTCCAGCGTCTGCTGCGCCGAGGACATGGCCTTCGCCAGAGCGTCGTCCGCAGTGCGGTAGGCCAGTGCGGACAGCTCCCGCACGAGCGCGGTGGCGTCCTTGTGCCGGACAAGGCGGGCGATCAGGTCGGCGGCGTCGCGCACCGAGGTCTCGCGGGCGTTCTGCTCGTCCATCAGACCGAGAGCTACGCGGTGGTTGGCCAGGGACCGTCGCAGCCCATTGATGGCAGCCTCCCAGCCCTGCGCCTTCGCCCGGACCTTCGCCGCGAGGTCGTTGACGTTACGGGCGTAGCGAACCCGGGGCACGCTCTCCCCGAACAGCGCCGCGGCGCGCTCGTGCGCGGCCGTGAACTCCTGCTCACTGGGCAGTTCCTGCGCCCGCAGCGCCCACCCGGGGCCGATACGGTCCAGGTCGGGGGCCGCGGCCGAGGAGCCGTTGAAGACCCAGGAGCGGTCCGCGACCAGCACGTACACGGCAATCAGTAGATTGCTGACCGCCTTGTCAAGGCCGGTCCAGCCCAACTCGGCGACCCAGCGACGGATGTCCTCGACCTCGTAGTCGCCGGTGACACCCTGCGCAGTGGCGTGCTGCTCGATGCGGCGGCGCCATTCGGTGCCGACGTTCAGCGGCCCATCGTGGACCTCACCCAGCTCCAGGGGATGCACGATCCGCTTGACCAGCCCCAGCTGCTTGCTGTCCACGACGACGCGACGCGACCCGTCCTCCATGGCCCGCGCGATCCACCCGTAGACCGTCTTCAGCTCGCCAGCGGTGACGGGCTTCCGGGTCTCCTGAGGGTCGAAGTCCGGATGCTTGGGGTACAGCGCGGAGAACAGCCCGTCGGCGAGTTTGCCCAGGTTGTACGCGAAGGGCGCGCCGCCCTGCAGCTGCGGAGAGTGCCCCGGGTAGAGGGAGTACACGTGCAACCCGTCCGGGGTCTCCGCGCCGACGTTCGTCTCATCCACACTCGCGATCCCGTACAGCTGCCGCAGCACGTCGGTGAGCTGACTGGTAAGGGTGTCGCGCTGGGCCTCGAGCTGGTGCTTGACCCGGACCTGGTCGTCGGAGGGCAGATGGGCGGCGTAGCTGGCGAGCCGGTCCCGCTCCAGCAGGTACTGGATCTTCAGCAGGCGGCCGAGCTGCGCGGAGCGCTGCGGGGAGAAGAAGAAGGGCAGCCACACGACAGTGGCAGCTTCGAAGCCCTCCTGCCGCAGCCGCTGAATACGCGCGGTGTCATCGCTGGGATGTCCGTCGGACTCGTCGAAGGGATAGTCGACGACGAAGCGGACGCGGCCCTCGACGCTGGGCGAGAACTGCGTCGTCGGCATGGTCGCCGGCTCCTTGACATTCTCGAAGACGAACTCGGCGATGCGCTTGGTACCGCGCCACACCACCTCGTGCTCGCACACGAAGGCGCCCGTGTCGCGGACGCTCAGCGCTTCCCACAGCCGCTCTTTGACCCAGATGCGGCGCTGCCCGACGTTGTCCTTTTCGCCAACCGCGTCAAGGATCGGCTCGACGTCCAGGTCGGACAGATGGAGGGTGAACACCGGGTCGGCGTCATTGCCGTCGCTGCGAAGCTCGCCGGGGAACTCCGCCTGCAGCTCTCGGAGCCGACGCACCGCCAGCTCGCCCGGCGTCACGGCGCGGGAGCGCAGCGAGCCGTGGTTGAGTGCGGCCAGTCGTCCACCGGTGAGGCGGGTCAAGGCGGGGACTTCCGGGGAGAGGAAGCCGAGGAGGAGCGTCTTCACGAAGCGGTCGTCGGCACGATAGCCGGCATCCTCGATGGAGCCGTACTTCTGCAGGAGGAACGCCTGGACCTTGGTGTGGAAGCGGATCGCGGCCTCGGACTGGGCGCGCAGGCGGTCGGTGAACGCCTCGCCCAAACCGTCCGCGAGGACGTCCCACAGGTCGCCCAGGGGTATCAGGTCACCGAGCTTCATGTCCTCGCGGCGGCGGTAGAGCATCTCCTGGATGAGCTTCAGACCGGTGCGTTCGCGCTGCAGCGCCCCGGACAGAGCGACCAGGGTGTTCAGGAGGACGGGGGAGAGCGGGTAGAGCTCCTTGAAGTCCGCCCAGTCTGCGCGGGTCGCCCCGGCCGCATCTAGCAGCACCTCCCGGACAGCGGCGTCGGAGGACTCGACGGAGGCGAAGGCGCTGCCGAGGGCGGCGCGGGCGGCGTCGTCCTTGGGCTGGAGGACGCGCTCCTTGATGATCGCGGGAAGGTTGCGGTCCTCCAGGCTCACGACGTCGAACCGGCCGGCGAGGTAGCCGACCTGCTGCTCGAGGTTCTTCACGTCCGCGCCGACCACATCGGAGCCGACGAGCTGGGACAGGTCACGCTGCCGGGAGATGAACGACACGATCGGGACCGGCCGGTCGGTGTCGCTTGACTCGATCAGCTTGACGAGCTTGCTGACTTCGTCGTTGACCATCGCCTTCTCGGTGAGGTGCGCCTGCAGCCACAGGATCAGCTCGTCGAGGAAGAGGACGAGCCCGTCGTAGCCGAGGCTCTGCGCATGCCGGCTGATGACGGCGAGGCCGTTCTCCAGCGGCAGGAACGCGTTCTTGTCGCCCTGCGCGCCGCGGGCGTAGGACGCCATCGGACCGGAATCCGAGATCAGCGCCGAGATCAGCGCATTGCGCAGCTCATCGCCGGGAGCGGCGGCGAAAGCGTAGTCCAGGCTGGCGGATGTCCAGCCGGATTCGGGGGCGGCCTTCGCGTCCAGGTCGTCCAGGTCGCCGCCGTCGCTCGCGGCGCCCTGGGTAGCGGCGCCCGGGCCGGAGGGGTCACCGAGCCACTGGATGAACTTCGCGTCGTCCGCGAGGAAGTCGCGCTGCCGGCGGGCATCCGCGAGTGCGGCGTCCGCGCGGTAGACGGGTGGCACGGGCGCGCCGGGGTGCAGCCGCCGGACGGTGGCGACGTAACCGCCGAGCAGCGCCGAGTCGAGGGACGCGGCGCCGACCAGGTGGTACGGCACCATCAGGAACCGCTTCCTCGTCCCCTCCTGGGCCAACCAGTCTGCGTGCTCGGCGATGACCGCCTGCAGTTTCGGCTTGTCGCGGGCGACTGCCGCGCTGTCGTTGAGGATCGCGTGGAGGACGGTCAGGAAGTGGCTCTTTCCGGAGCCGAAGGAGCCGTGCAGGTAGGCGGCGTGAGAGGCGTTGTCGCGGACTGCCGCCTTGACGATGCCGAGGGACTTGCGGAACGCCTGTTCGAGCTGGTCGGTGACGACGTATTCGCGTACCCTCTGCCCGGACTCGCCGAAGCCGCCGGACAGTTCGACTTTGAAGTCCCCCGCGAGGACGGACTTGGGCAGGTTGAGGACGTCCTTCAGGTGGAGGGCGTCACTGGAGGAACTCATGGGCGGTGGTCTCCCTCTTCCCGCTCAGGCCGTCTGCGTGTCGGCGGCGGAGGTGTCGGTCTTCTTCGTGGCGCGTGGGGCGGCGGTCTTGCGGCCCCGGGTCTTCGGCGCGGGGCGCCAGGCCGCGAGTTGCTCGGCGGTCAGCCCGCGCTTTGTGCGCTCGGTGTCCAGGAACGTCCCGAACTCCTCGGCGGCGTTGCCGCCCCACTCCTCGTCGTCGGTGTCGAACCACTGGCGCACCCACGGCATCAGCTCGGCCAGCCCCGCGAGGAGCGGTGCTACTCGGTCGTTGCCCCAGCTCAGCTGGGAGGTGCGGTCCTTGACGAAGTTCACCAGTGCCTGGGCTTGGTCGCGGTGGTCCCAGCCGGCCCAGCCGAGCAGCAGGGTGGGGTCGGCGTCGGGGTTGGCCTCCGGGTAGGAGACGAACCGCTCCTTGGGGACGTCGAGCTTGCCGCGGTTGGACCAGTAGGAGGTCTTGGCGAAGTCGACGGAGCCGAACTTCGGCGGGGCGGGGATGTTCAGATGCTGGCCGGTCGCGTCCTCCTCCCGCTGGAGGTCCCAGACCTCCTCCCACTGGGCACGCTTGCGCAGGCCGCTGTCCTTGTAGCGGAGAGCAGCGAGGTAGGGGACGTGCTCAGTGTCGAGAGCCTCCGCCAGGACCCCTTCGAGCGACAGGTCGCGCTTGCCGAGGTGGTCGGAGGCGTAGAGCGCGGAGACGGCCAGCACGTCGGGGTCGAGCTTGGCGAGCTCGTCGGCAAGCTGGCTGACCGTGAGCGGACGGGGCTGCTCGAAGCCGTCACGAAGCGCAAACCACAGGCGACGGTCTTCGGCGCGCTTGAGCAACCAGGTTCGAAGGGCTTCCCTCTCCCGCTTCTCCCACGGCTCCGATGCCCAGCGCCGCTTGCACTCCGTACGCTCGATCAGCGCGATGTCCTTGCGCTTCTCGATCACGTCAATGCGGTTCTGGACGATGGTCCGATACCAGTCGGGCCAGTGGGCGGGGATCTCTGTGATGGGTGTCGAGTGGTGGCGACTGAACCACGCCGTCTCCAGCTCCCCAGCGGCAACCTTGCGTGCGAGAACGAATTCAAAGGCTCGCTCACCGAGCTTGACGGGCGGGACGGCATCGATGTCGGGAGCAGTCAGACGATGATCGTTTGTCCCGTTCAGCTGCACAAGACCGTAAGCACCGTAGACTTCCCAGTCGAGCTCTTCCTGAAGCGCGATCATGCACTCACGGGTGGCGGTGTGGGCGGCGCGGCCGGCGTCCAGTGCGGCGCGGGTTGGCGACCCGCCGGAGGTGCAGACAGCGGCACTGTCGTACGTATCGAGTTCTTGCGCTGCGTTGTCGAGTGCGCGACCAAGGGTGAGCGGAAGATTCGAAGGAAGCGGGAATTGCCCTACTTTGCTCGAATTAAAGGCAAATCGATGCTCCCACATTTCATCGGAGATCCCGCCACCAATCCCCCCATTGCCCTTATCGAAGCATACCTGCTTCAGCCAAAAAGCAGCAGTCGATGAGTTGAGCAACCCGAGCAACTCCTGATGTTCACTTTCGGTAGCACTCTCTGGCAGCTTGATCACGGGGGCAGTCTGACTGAATAGACTTCCACCCCTGTCTAATGCGAAGTGATTGTGTGTTGAAACCTCTGCGAATGTGATTGTCAGTGGCGATTGGAGCTTCTCTCTATAGAGCTCGCGATACTCATACCATGCAAGCGAGGGGATTTTTTCCATTGATATCCCGAATCGCTTTCGCAGTTGCAAGATCCGGCGATTTGGCCACGCGAAGCGATGAAATCCCGGGAATGCCGATAGTGGCCTTCTAGTCAGATTCCCCGCGTAGGGCCAAGCGACCGATTTGGCCGGTGCGGCGTAGTCTCGCACGGTGACGCCGGTAACCATTGGAGAAGTTGCTTCCAGGGCTTTACGGTCAGCCGTTGACTTATTGAGAAAGAACGCTTCATCCTCTCCCGTGATCGCAACAAACCCCATCAGCGCGGCTCGTGAGGCGAGCAGTCGTACTGCCTGAATATTAATTGCTTCGAGAGTCTCGTTGCTTCCTCCACCGCTGAGCGACCACGGGTGGGTAGCGAAGCGGGACCGGGCGGAGTCTTCGGTCGAGATCCATTCGGATTCACTCCACGGTTGGTCAACCTGTTGGACAATCGCCTTCCAAACTGCACCAGAAGCGGGCTCCTTCGGCTGAGATGGCTCACCGCGCACGCCCAGCACTGCTCGCACTGGCTCACTCTGTCGAGGGATATGGCAACGTCCTACAAGGATCACCGTGGGCGTTCCGTGCCCAGGAATGTATGCACCAGACGTATCAATAATGTGCGTAAAGTGGATGCCTGTGCGATCGCTCGGGAAGAAGTCTTCGATCAATTTCTTCCCGAACTCACGCTTCATGAAGGAGTTCGCAGTGATTTGGCCGACATAGCCCGCCGACCTATCTGCACCCGTGGTTCGGATCGCCAACTGGAAAAGTCGCTCCGCGAAGGGCACGGAGAGTGCGTATTCTCGTGAACAGGAGGGATACGCCCTACGATAGTTCTCGTTTTCTTGCTTGTCCTTCACGGTGATGTAAGGTGGGTTCCCCACAACCACGTGATACGTCGACACTCCCAGCAGGTCGCACCGCTCCACGTATTCTTTGACGTCTTCCGTCTGGTAGGCGAACGCCTTACCGTCTGACAGTAGGTCGCCCTGGATACCCGCCGAACCGCGCCCGTGAAGTAGCGAGTCGCCCGTTGCCACATTGATCGGGAACGCCGGAGCCTGGTCGAGCCGCTTCGTTCCGCTTGCCTGGAGAGCCGCGATCAGCAGTCGGAATCGCGCGATCGACACGGCGAACGGGTTTTTGTCGCAGCCGTGCACGGATTCTGAGGTGCGGCGGATCAGGTCCCAGACATCCGTACCCGGCTCGGCCACCCTCCACTTTGCCAGTAGTCGCTTGAATATGCCCAGCAGGAAGTGCCCGGACCCGCATGCCGGGTCAATCGTTCGCAAGCCCTTGCGTCTCTCGCCGACGACCGTCACTGGCTCAAGCCCGAACTCACGAACCGCGGGTTCCAACGTCAGGTCGAGGATGAACTCCTCTACAAACTCAGGCGTCTGCAGTAGCGCGTAGGTCTTCCGCGCATGCTCGCTCAGGTCCTGGTACAGGTCACCCAGGAACCGCGTGCTCAGCCCCTCGTGCTCGACGACGCCGTCCTCGCCCACCACCAGGTCGTCGGTGAAGTCGTGCACGATTTCACCATCCGGTCCGCGTCGCCGCCAGAACTTCAGCAGCGCGCTTGCCGCCTCGTAGGACGGTTCCAGTTCCCACAGCGGGTTGTGCGCGCGATCGAGTAACCCGGCCACCGCCGGATTGCTCGCTGCCAGCGACTCGAAGGCGTGAATCAGCCAGTCGCGGTCGTTCTTCTCCGGGTATAGCCGGAAGTACTCCGTGTCGCGGTCCTCGGCGTCCTTCAGGCCTTCGCCAGGGCCGGCCAGGAACGGGTCGGCGATCAGCCGGTTGTCCTCGCAGAAGCGGACGAACACGCACGCCAGCACCCACGCCGCCGCGACCTGTGTGATCCGCTCGTCCCGCCACGCCCCGTACATCGCCGCCGTGCGCTTGGCCTCCCGCGCCTGCGCGTACTCGGCCTCCAGCTTGGCCTTGTACTCCGCTACGACCTCGCTACGCGCGCGCAGGTCGTCCTCAAGTGCCTTCACCTGCTTGCGCAGGTCCTTCAGCAGCTCCGTCTGGTTCACGCCACGCCCGGACACTCGCCCGACCCCTCTTCGTCTCCATTGACCACGACAGCAACACCACCCCCCCCGGGTGGTGGTCGCTCAGCCGACCAGCGGTTGCGCCGCGTCGGCCCTCAAGGTGTCGAGGAATGACCGTTCCAGCACCACCCGCTCGGCTTCCCCCAGTACCTCCACCGTGCGTCTGTCGAGGTGGGATGCTCCGCGTGGGGACTCCGACGGGCACAGCAGCCACAGGCCATGCGGGCTCGTCCCGCCACGCCGTGCGGCGTTTTGCAGGTCGACGAGCGTCTCGCGTCCGCCCGCCTCCCAGAACCGCGCGAGCAGGCCGGCCGAATGCACGAACACCATTTCGCCTTGCCGCTCTCGGGCGGTCTCCGCCATCCGTTCACCGACCCGGGGCCACACCCGTGAGACGTACGAGCGCAGGCCCCCGGGCAGCTCGCCCGAGCGCGTGAAGGTGGTGTCCGCGCCGAGCACCTTCGTCCAGTCCGTCCCGCGTTCGCCCGCGAGCGCGCGGAACTCCGCCAGGAACACTTGGGCGAGGTTCACCGGCACCACCGGGAAGGCCCCGGCCACTGCCTCGGCCGCGCCCGCGAGGTATTTGAGGTGCACGTTCAGGGCCATAAAGCCGCCGCGCTCGACCGCTCCTCGCAGCTTTCCTGCCAGCAGTGGGTCGGGGTCACGTCCGGCCGCTGCCGCACCGATCGCCGCGCCGCGAGCGGCGGTCACCGTGCCCGTGGACGACCGGCTGCGCAGCTGGGTTCCATTCACCGAGGGTGCGGGCGGCCGGAAGCAGTGCGCGGCGGAGTCGTATTCCAGCGGGAAGTCCGCCTTCTTCAAGGCGTCCTCGACCGTGACGTGGGTGGGCGCGCCGAAGTCCAGCTCGGGGAAGCGGTAACGGACCTTGGCGAGCAGGTCCTCGACCGTGATGCCCAGTTCGCGCCGGACGCCCGCAGGGGCTTGGGAGATGCGCAGTGCCCGGTCCAGGGCGAGGTCGCGGGGGTAGAGCTCCAGTCTGGGCGACGCCGCTGCCTTCGCCGCGCCCGCCGCGGCCAGGGCGACCAGGCGGGTCTCGGCGAGCGGCGCCATGCCTTCAGGCGTGGGGACGGCGCGCAGGTCGCGCACGACCGAGGCACGTCCCGGCAGGGGATCAAAGGCCGCTAGTTCGTCGGCCTTCGCGCCCAGTCTGGCGGCGTAGTCGGCTAGGTCGGGGGCGCTGGGTGCGTCCGAACCCGGGAGCGACTCCAGGGCGACGAGCACCCGCTCGCCGCGGCGCAGCACCGCCAGCCGCGGCTGGTGTTCCTCGTCCCGGCCGTCGGGCAGGGCCTCGGCCTCCACGGCGGCACGGACGACGGCGAGTGCCTTGGCCAGGGTTCGCGCCGGGGTGTCGACACCGGCGCCGTGATGGACACGCAGTTCGACGGCGAGTTCCTGAGCGGTCATGACTCGGCCGCCCGCGTCCAGGACGGCGACGAGCTCGTCGCGTATGTGCTGCAACCACCCGGTCGCCGCCCACTCTTTGATGGCGGCGACGTGGTGCCGCGAGACGGTGGGCTGCGCGGCTCCCAGGGCGCCGGCAATAGCGACCTGAGTGGGCCAGGATGCGAGCTTCCCCTCCCACGGATCGGGCTCGGGGCCGTCGCCCGGCAGGCCGAGAGTCGCGCGCAGCACCTCGGACTTGCTGGAATTGGCGCGGGTGGGTCCGGGTGCGAGCAGCGCGGCGAGCTGGTCGACGGACCCGCGTGCGGTCATCTGGTCGATGACCTGTGCGTCCGTCTCGGAGGTCGCTGCGGCCGACTTCCCGGACGGGCTCACGGCCTTGACGGCTGTGCCAGTCTGGCGTGCACCTGGTCCTGCCGCCTCGGACGTGGCCTTGCGACGCAGCGCCGCAGTCCACTGCTTGTGACGACGCTTCAGCTCATTGCGGATGAGCACGCCCGCGCCCCGGGCCTGGGAGAAACGGTGCAGTGGCACGGCCACCAGTTCGCCGACCGTACTCGCGCCCAGGTCGGCGGCGACGGCGACAGCCCGCGGGGACAGTCCGGCGGCGATCAGCTCGGTCTTCGCCTCGGCCGCCAGCGCCGCCGCGTCCCGGATCTCCTGCAGGGTGTCGGCGTCCGTCGAGGCTGTGGCAGGGGTGGTGGCGGGCGGTACGGCATCGGCGTGGGTGAACAGCTCCCGCCAGGCCGCGCTCATCTGTTTGAGGGAGTCGAAGCGGCGGGCGGTGTCGCGGTGCAGTGCGCGGGCAAAAAACGCAGTCAGAACCTCGCGCAGGCCGGGCTCGAACAGGTCCTCGGCGAGTGCCGGGTTCGCGTCGCTGGTCGTGCGCGGGTCGCCGGTACCGTCGCCCCAGACGGGGCGCTCGCCGCTGGCCATCTCATGCAGCGTGATAGCGGCAGCGTAGTGCTCGGCGTAGTCGTCGTACTCGCGACGGTGCCCGTGGTCGAGGAACGGATCCAGGTAGCCCTTCGTGCCCGCCTTGAGGTCACGGTCAGGGACGTCGGCCAGAGAGAAGTCGAACAGCATCAGGTGCTCGCGGGCGTCCGCGCCGCGCTGGACACCGAGGTTGTCGGGTTTTATGTCTCGGTGGCGGACGCCCTTGGCGGTGAGCTCCTCCAGTGCCTTGAAGAGGTCCTCGCCGAAGCTCTCCAGGTCGTCGTAGGTGAGGCGGCCCTGGCCGCGCAGGCGCTGGGCGAGGGACTGCTCGCCTGCGTACTCCAGCTCGAGGACGGTTCGCCCGCCCAGCGTGCGCGGGCCGTCGAGCAGCCGGACGATGCGGCCGCCGCCCACCTGCTTGAGTGCCGCTGCCTCGGCATGCAGCCGGGAGTCCTTCTCAGCATCCAGGGAGACCTTGAGTACCCGGGGCTGCGGGGCCCCTGCTCCGGCCTCGGGGTCGCCCTGCACCAGTAGGGCGCGGGCCGTCGCGCCGCTCCCCAATATCCGGACCACGGTCCACTCGACGTCGAGGGCCTGGCCGGGAGCCGCCGTGAGCGGGTCGGCCTCGGCCGTGGCCGCCTGGGCGTTGACGTCCTGCTCAGCTGAGTCGAGCTGCTTGAGAAAGGCATCGACGGAAGCCAGACGGTCAGCAGCGTCGCCGCGGGTGGCCTGATAGACGAGTTCATCCAGGGAAGCAGCGATGCTGTCGCTGACTGCGTAGGGGTGCAGGCCGCCGTCAGCACCCAGCCGGGCCATCAGCTCGCTACGGCGGGCGGCAGGGGCGGTGCCGGTGAGGATGAGGTAGGCGACCGCGCCCAGGCCGAAGACGTCGAGTTCGACCGGGTCCGCGTACTCCTCGTCGAAGCCAGGGGCGAGATACACCTCGGCGGCGTCCTGGATGTGCTCCCCGCCCAGCGGGCTGTTGCCCAGTGACCTCAGCGAGGTGGCTTCGAAATCGCGCGCAGCGCTCTGCCAGTCGGTGATGCGCAAGACCGGCTGCTCGCCGCCGGGCCGCGCGGTGACGTAGATCGATCGGGCGGCCAGTGCACGGTGGTAGAGGCTGCGGCGGTGGGCGTAGCGCAGTGCATCTGCGAGTTGACGGACAATGTTGCGCCGGGTCTCGTCGTTGAGCCGGGCGCCGTGCGCGGCAAGGTAGTCATCCAGCCGCAGGTCGTCATGGCGATGGCGGAACAGGATAGCCGGACCGCCCTGGTGCTCGCGGAAGTCGACCGCCTGGGCAATGCCAGGGTGCGCCATGCCCTGAAGGACCTGGTACTCGCGCAGCGCGGCGCGCTCGGTGGAACGACGGGCCGCCTCGGTGGCCTGCAGCTCTACCAAGTAGACGCGGACTCGGCCCTCCTCGTGGACCAGGCCCTCGCGCTTGGCAAGGCGGTCCTCCCAAGTGTCGCCGGCGTCAAGAGGGCGCGACGCCAGTCGCCAGTCACCGAAATCGAGGTGTGCAGTGGAGGCCCGCACGCCGATCTTGCGCATCAGCTCGTCGAGGTGGCGCGCGAACTCCGCGGTGATGCGTTGCTCCTCCCGCTGCGGGGGCGCGCCGAGCAAGTCCTGCCAGATGCCGGGCAGACCGCTGGCGCTGCCGTCGCGCCCGTAGACACGGATGCGCTGTACCTCATCGAGCTGGCTGACCAGCCCGGGGTCAGAGAGGAAGACGGCAGGCTCGACGCGCGGGATGCGCAGACGCGGATAGAGCTGACGGGCGGCCCATAACAGCTGCCCCTTGAGCTCCTTGGACTTGAGGTCGGTCAGGTGTAGGGGATTGGAGATGGTGCGGGTCTTGTCGCTACCCCGGAAGGACCAGGTGGAGCCGTTGTTGACGAGGCGTCCGGGGTGGGCTTTGAGCTCTACCAGGTAAAGGCCGCGCGGGACGGCTATGAACAGGTCGCACTCATTGACGCGCCCGGAGGAGGCGGTGAAGGAGAACGTGGCCCAGGCGCGGTAGGGCTCTGTCTGCGGCATGAGCCGCTTGATGTGGTCGAGGGCGTCCTGCTCCCAGGGGAACGGGGAGGTGCGGGTTTGATGCCATCGCTGGACTTTGGGTGGGGCGGGCTTTGGTCCTGGCTTCGGTTGGAGGGATGCCGATCCGTTGGCTGCCGCCACCGACGTTCACCACGCCTTTCCATGTCCTGTCTGCTAACTCGTCGCAGGGTGCGGATCTTCAGACAGCCTGATTATGAGGTAATAGCCGCCTTGCCCAAGTCGACCACCGTATCCCCAACATGCTTTCCCAGCATGCCAGTTCGAGAGGTCTATGCAGAGGGTGGGGCTCATTGGTGCGACCATTCACGTTCTTGCGGTGTTCGCCTAAACAAGCCCGACCCCTGGAGGGCGCATCGAACATCGATGGAGAAGCATCACCGAGTCTCCCCGTCAGTGCAGCTAGTGTGAAGATCGTAGTGGATCTGTGTGGCCTGCGGCAGGGGGTCTCCCATATGCGTGCCGGCCCAGTGGCTGCCGGTGAACCTGCGTCCCACGTCTGACGCGAGCGCGGCACCGCGTGCCCGAGCCTCTGCGGCCCGTTCCGTTCATATTTGTCCTGTTGTGCGTGGAGCGCCGGGGCGGTGCCTTGTGCGGGGTGGAACCGGGGGTGTCGCGGGTGTACGCGCGCGAGGCATACGTCGATGTGACCAGGGCGACAGACCAGGACGCAGTCCTAAGCGAGGTCGTCGGGCGCTGGTCGGGGACTGGCGCGACGAGACCTCCGTGCCGCTAGGGCCCTCCTGACGCTCACCGGGGCGCTGCGGGCCACCGGAGGCCCGTATCGAGGGCACGGACGCCGTGCTGATCGCCTTCGAGTTCGGCTACCTCGGTGGCTCGCTCGCTGAGCGCACCGGCGACCGGCTGGAGGCGGCGTACGTACAGTCCCGCGAGCACCGGATGCCGGCGTGCCGCTGATCGCGACGGCTGGCAGCCGGATACAGGAGGGCATGGTCCGCGTTCACCCAACTCCAGCGTGTGGCCCGGCAGTCCGTGCCCACCCGGGAGGCCGGCCTGCCGCAGATCGCCGTAACTGCGGGACGGCTACGCAGAGCTGCTGCCCGTTCTGCTCAACCTGCTGGCGGCGAAGACGTCGGTAGACGGATTGCCCACGCAGATGACCCACCAGCAGAGAACCGATCGTGCACGCGAGTTGGCGCGGGCACGAATCAGCGACCAGCGTCCCCTCCCGTGATCAGTACAAGGGGAGTAATCGAAGGATGCAGAAGCATTCCCAGCGGGGAGGGGCGCCGCATGCTTTGGGCTGATGCACCCTCATCAGCTCTTGCGGGTGTCGGTCAGCTTTCGACTTCGGTTTTGTCGCCGCCCCAGAGGGTGTGGAAGGCGCCGTCGCGGTCGATGCGGTGGTAGGTGTGTGCGCCGAAGTAGTCGCGCTGGCCTTGAGTGAGGGCGGCGGGGAGGCGTTCGGCGCGCAGGGAGTCGTAGTAGGCGAGGGTGGCGGCGAACGCGGGGGTGGGGACGCCCTGGGTGACGGCGGTGGCGATCACGGTGCGCCAGTCGTTCTGTGCGGCGGCGATCTCTTCGGCGAAGCTCTTGTCGGAGAGGAGGCTCGCCATCTGAGGCTGGGCTTCGTAGGCGCTGGTGATTCTGTCGAGGAACGCGGCCCGGATGATGCATCCGCCGCGCCAGATCGCGGCGACCTTGCCGAGGTCGATGTTCCAGTCGTATTGCTCGCTGCCGGCCGCGATCTCGTGGAAGCCCTGGGTGTAGGCGACGATCTTCGAGGCATAGAGTGCCTGCTCGACCTGGTCGGCGAATGCCGCCGCCTCGTCCTCGCCGAGCTTGCGGGCGGTCGGTCCGGCGAGGTGGCGTGAGGCATCACGGAGGGCCGCGTGGCCGGAGACGGAGCGGGCGAAGACGGCCTCGGCGATGCCAGAGACGGGAACGCCCAGGTCGAGGGCGATCTGCACGGTCCAGCGGCCGGTGCCCTTCTGCTCCGCCTGGTCGAGCACGACATCCACAAAGGGCTTACCGGTCGCCGCATCGACATGCGAGAGCACTTCTGCGGTGATCTCGATGAGGTAGGAGTCCAGGCGCCCGGTGTTCCAGGCGCGGAAGGTGTCCGCGATCTGCGCGGGGGAGTATCCGGCCACGTCGCGGAGCAGCTGGTACGCCTCGCCGATGAGCTGCATGTCCGCGTACTCAATGCCGTTGTGTGTCATTTTTACAAAGTGTCCGGCGCCGTCAGGGCCAATATGCGTGACGCACGGGGCGCCATCCTTGGCTTTCGCGGAGATCTTTTCCAGCATCGGCCCAAGTGAGTCATAGGATTCTTTGCTGCCGCCTGGCATGATGCTCGGTCCGTTGAGCGCTCCTTCCTCGCCGCCGGAGACGCCGGTGCCGACGAAGTGGATGCCGTGCTCGCGCAACTTTTGCTCTCGGCGGCGCGTGTCTGCGAAGTGCGCGTTGCCTCCGTCGATGATCACATCGCCGGGTTCCAGGAGAGGCGTGAACTCCGCGATCACCGCGTCCGTGGCCTGTCCGGCCTTCACCATGACAACCAGGCGTCGTGGCCTTTCCAAGGCTGCCACGAAATCCTCGGGACTCTCGGTCGCGACGAAATCACCCTCATCGCCAAACTGTTCGACGAGTTCGTGGGTGCGAGCGGCCGTGCGGTTGTGCACAGCAACGGTGTATCCGTTGCGTGCGAAATTCCGGGCCAGGTTGCGCCCCATGACGGCAAGTCCAGTGACACCGATCTGCGCTGTACTGCTCATTGTGGCTCTGCCTACTTCCGGTTTCGTGGTCTTCGGCAGTTCGGTCGACCGCCATGGTGGAACGGGCTACCGAGCTTACGAGGTACAGACGATCGCGGGCTGGGGGGCTGTCATAGTGTCGCCGATGTTCCCCGGATGGTCGGCGGCGCTCTGTGACACGACCGTTCGGTCCGTGCGGAGCGCGGTCTGGCCCGCGCGTCACGTTAAGGCCTGTTCGGAGACGCGTAGGCGCGCGTTTTGTCGGCACCAAGTAGTGGTGATCTCTGCGGGGCGAATCGCAAGGCGATGTCGCGGTCGTGGGCAGGCCGGTGCCCGTGCAGATCGTCCGGACCCCCGTACTTCGTCGGCTGCGTCTACCTTCAAGGTGGGGGTGACTTGGTGCGGCCGAAGAGGGCGTGTATACCGTACGTCGGACCATGTGAGGAGACAGTGAATGGAGCGTTGTTACATCGGAGTCGCTACCGCAGCGGTCTATCTCGACATGACGGAACGTTGGATGTACCGAAGAGTCCCGAAGGCACGGCATCCCTAGGTACTACTTCGGGGGCAAGCTGAAGTTCAAGGTGGCCGACCTGGACCGGTGGGCCCAACAGCAGAAGACCGCATGAAGGGCCGGGCATAAGCCCGGCCCTTCGTCTTTAAGTGCTTCACAGTCCCTCGTTGAGGAGCCTAGCCGCCCGACCTACCGAGGCCGGCATGAGGTGGCGGTAGATCCTGAAAGTCATGTTGATGTTGCTGTGCCCCATCCACTCTGCGACGTCGGTGATCGGAACACCCTTGGAGAGGCAGTTCGAGGCGAAGAAGTGTCGCAGTGAATACGGGTTGAGCTTTCGGGTGATGCCAGCCTTCTTCCTCGCTGACCACCACTGGTACTGCATAGTTGAGTGTCCCCAGTGCAAGGATCGTTGTGTGCGGATGAGGTAGCCATTCTCCTCCACTCCCTTGTTCTCCGCAAAGGTGAGAACCGAGTCGCGCACGGTGGCCGGCAGCGGAGACTCGCGGAACTCTCCTGGCTTTCGGTGCTTGAGGCGCGCGGTTCGGCGTGTCCTGCCATCGATCTGCTCGGTGATGCGGTACACGTCGTCAGCCACAAGACGTTCCAGGTTCGCGGCGTAGGCTTCCCCGTTGCGTAGTCCACAGCCGTGCATGAGATCGATGACCAAACGCAGCTCCTCGCTCCCTTCCTCCTTGAGCGCGCGGATCTCGTCCAAGGTAGGGATGGTGATCTTGCGTGGGATGTACTCGGGGGAGACGACGCCAACGAACGGGTCCTCCGCTATGCCTCCACGGCGATAGGCATCCAGCAAGATCTTCTTGAGGGTGTCGTAGGCGTTCTGCTGGGCGCCCAAACCGACCGACCGCTCTTCCATCGACATGATGAAGTCGTCGATCACCGTTGAGGTGAAGGTATTGACCCGACGGGATTCCAGGACGGGGAGTACCTGACTCTTCAGGACCTGGTTCACCGTGCGGACGCTGCCAGACGTGTAGTGACGCTGCCGGGCCAGCCATGAGGCCGCGTACGGACCGAATCGGTGCCGGCCTATCTCGCGCTGGGACGCGGCCTGCCGCTCTGGTGTGCGGCGCTTCTCATTGTAGACCTTGGTCAGGCGGTCGAGGGCGTCCTGCTGGGTGGTGAACCCAGTCTCTTCACGCTGACGGCCCGTCCCGTCGCGGTATCGGACGACGTACGGATGTGCGCAGCGGTTCTGACGGGTGCAGCGGCAGTTCTTGAAGAAGCTGCCCATGCCGCGAACGAGCGGGGTTGCCATGGTGCGCGTTTCCTGACTCATGCTGGGTGTTTGCTGACTGGGCACCCGTGAGCATGGCCCTGAACTGCGGCTTCGCCAAACTACGCGACGTTGTGGACCATTTTCACGAAGTGCCCGGCGGCATCCGGCCCGATGTGGGTGGTGCACGGTGAGCCGTCCTTCGCCTTGGCGGCGATCTTCTCCAGCATCGGCCCCAGGGACGCGTAGGACTCCTTGGAGCCGCCCGGCATGATGCTCGGCCCGTTCAGCGCACCCTCCTCGCCGCCGGAGATGCCCACGCCGACGAAGTGGATCCCCCGCTCGCGCAGCTCCTTCTCGCGGCGACGGGTGTCCTCGAAGTGGGCGTTGCCGCCGTCGATGATGACATCGCCGTCGTCCAGGAGCGGGGCGAATTCCTTGATCACGGCGTCGGTCGGGTCACCCGCCTTGACCATGATCACCAGACGGCGTGGGCGCTCCAGCGCGGCGACGAACTCCTGAGGGGTATGCGCCGCGACAAAGGTGCCCTCCGTGCCGAATTCCTCGACGAGGGCGTCGGTCTTCGCGGTGGTGCGGTTGTGCACGGCGACGGTGAAGCCGTTGCGGGCGAAGTTGCGGGCCAGGTTGCGGCCCATTACCGCGAGTCCTGTGACGCCGATCTGTGCAGTGCCGCTCATCTGTGTGCTCCTGCAATCTGTTCGGGGATGCCGGTCAGGGATACGGGTTTCGGCGGAAGGGTGTTCAGAGGGCTGTTTCCTCGCCCAGGAGGTCCACCTCCTCGGGAATCAGGTGCATCGCCGCCTCTTCGGCCGATGCCGCCGCACCGTCGATGCCGACGTCCTGGGCGGTGAGCGTGGCCGGAACGTGGCCGTCGCCCTCCTGGGTGAGGCGTCCGGCGCGGTCGGTGCCCACTTCCGTGTCGTAGAGCTCGCCGTCACCGTCGGCCAGATCTCCAGGCCCGTCTCCGGGTTCTGAGACTTCGGGAATCTCCCTGGTCAGGCGGCCCTCGAGGGATTCACCCGTGTGCCCTTCCGTCGCGGTGGTGCCCTCGTCGTCGACCGCCCATGGCCGATCGGGCGGTGAGTACCCCTCGTCGAGTACGTCGGTGATCCCGGAGGTGTCCAGGGTGTCCTCCACATCGAGCAGGTCATCGGGGTCGGAGGCTTCCGGTTCCTGGGGCTGGTAGACGTCGTCCCCCCGGTCGGTGTCGGTCATGGTGTGTTCCTTTCGCTCCGGGGGTGTGGGGCTGCCGCCGCGTCCGCGGGGCGCCGGGGTTCGTCACGCCCTTTCCGAGTCCCTGTATGCAATTCCACTCCGGTCCAGCGGTGGCCGCAACGGAAGCGGTGTCCGGAAGGTCATGACGAAGCCTTAGATGACAATGAAAACGATTATCGATAGCGTGTGAGGGGTCGGACAGGGCAGCCCCCGCACGGGGGTGGGTTCCGCCTGCCGCCATTCCCAACGGCACTGTGAGAAGGGGGAGCTCGTGGCTCACCTGTTGGTGGTCGAGAGCTGGGTCGGATCGATGAGCAGACTGCTGCCGCGGGCACTGGACGAGGGCGGGCATCACTTCACCTTCCTCACCCGCGACCTGCAGCACTACCTCCGCTCCGCACCCGAGGGCACGGACCATCCGCTGCTCACCGCGCGAAACGTCATCACAGCACCCACCAATGACATCGGTGTGCTGCTCCCGTCGGCCGAGCGACTGCACGGAGCCCTCACCTTCGACGGAGTGATCACCTCCTGCGACTACTACCTGCCCACGGCCGCCCGCATCGCCGCCCGGCTCGGCCTTCGGGGCCCGGAGCCCGAAGCGATGGAGAACGCCTGCCGCAAGGACGCCACCCGCCGACTCCTGGCCGCCGCCGGCGTCCCGGGACCCAGATTCGCGGTCTGCGAGGACGCGGTCGCCGCAGCCGAGGCCGCGCGGGACATCGGCTACCCGCTGGTGGTCAAGCCGGTGGACCTGTGCGCGGGCATGCTCGTGCGGCGTGCGGACGACGCGGCACAGCTGGCCGCGGCCTGCCGTGCCCTTCAGGCCTTCCCCGTCAACGCCCGCGGACAACGCCGCACGGCCCACATCCTGCTCGAGGAGTTCCTCCAGGGCCCCGAAGTCAGCGTCGAGACCGTGACGTACGCAGGCACGGCCCATGTCGTCGGAGTGACCGACAAGAGCATCGGCGGTGCGCCGGCCTTCGTCGAGACCGGCCACATGTTCCCGGCCGACCTCACGCCCGACGGGATCGCTGCCGCCACCGGCACCGCGGTACGCGCCGGAGCCGCACTGGGACTCGACGACGTCGTGGCGCACACCGAGATCAAGCTGACCGCCGACGGGCCCCGTGTCGTGGAGGTCAACCCGCGCCCAGCAGGAAACCGCATCACCGAACTCGTACGTCACGTCACCGGCATCGACCTCGCAGCCGCCTGCGTCGACGTGGCGCTCGGTCGCGAGCCCGATCTCCGTCGGCGCGACACCGGGCTGCACAGTGCTGCCATCGGATTCCTGGTCCCGGACACCACGGGCACCCTGGCATCCGTCGAGGGCGCCGCCGGGATGCGCGACGCCGACGGAGTGCTCGAAATCCAGCTCGCCGAACCGGGACGGAAGGTCGAGGCGGTAGACAGCAACAACGCCTATCTGGGCCACGTCATGGCAGGCGACGCCGCCGGACTCGGTGCCCGCGACCGCGTCGAGTTGCTGCTGGCAGGCCTGCGCCCCCGGCTTGTGCGGTCATGACGACGACCCCTCTCGCCGAGGCCGGGGCACTCACCTTCGACGCGCTCGTGCACCGTGCGCTGGACGGGGAACTGGGCCCGGATCCCCGAACCCGCCGGATCGCCGTGGCCTTCACGACGTCCCAGGCCGTACGGCACGATGGGCGGCGCGGCGGGTACCGCAACGAGGTCCTCAGCCTCCGCCTCGACCGGGCCATCGGTTCGTGCTCCGTCGAACCCGGCGCCCTCCCCGCCGAAACGGTCGACGACTGCGCCGGTGCGGACGTGGCCGGCCTCCTCGTCCACCCGCTGCTGCCGGTACGGGTCGCGGCGCTGGACGCCTACCTGATGGACGTCCTCCCGCACACCCGGGCGGGCGGAGCGCAGGCGGTGGACGTCCCCGCCGGGACGTCGATCGAGCGCTCCCGCGCGCGGGCCAAGGCCGTCGTCGATCTGCTGGCTGTCGCCCCCGGCGGCACGGTTCTGCTCGTCGGAGTCGTCAACTCCCTGCTGGCGGAACTGCGCACACGTGGCCTCACAGGCCTTCCGTGCGACCTGAAGGGCGGCACCACCGAATGGGGCGAACCCGTCACCACCGACGCCCTGGAGGCCATCGCACACTGCGACGCGGTGCTGGCCTCCGGCATGACGCTCGGCAACGGGACCTTCGATCCGCTGCGCCGGCATGCCCTGGACCACGACAAGCCCCTCGTCATGTTCGCCCAGACAGGGAGCGCGGTGCTGCCCCGGTTCCTCGGCGCCGGAGTGGCCGCGGTCTGTGCGGAGCCGTACCCCTTCTTCTGGCTCGACGGCGGACCCGGCACCGTCCACCGCTACCGGGCGGACGACGGCGGACCGGGTACGTTCCGCCACCATCCGGCGGACGACGGCGGACCGGGCACCGTCCACCCCCACCCGGCGGACGACGGGGGCACCCTGTGACCACGGCAGCACTGCGGACCCTCGCTCCCCACCGCGAGCTCCTCGCACTTCTCGGCCGCACACCGCTGGCCAGGATCACGACAGGACTCCCGGCACCCCACCCCGGCTTCTGGGCCAAGCTCGAAGGGCACGCCGTCGGCGGCATGAAGGCACGGGCAGCGGTGTCGATGCTCCTCGGAGCCGAGGAACGCGGCGAACTGCGCCCCGGAGCCCCTGTGGTGGAGTCCACCTCCGGCACACTCGGCATGGGCCTCGCCGTTGCGGGGCAGGCGCTCGGTCACCCCGTAGTCCTGGTGGGCGACAGTGAACTCGAGCCTTCCATGCGGCAGTTGCTGCGTGCGTACGGAGCCCGGCTGGAGCTCGTCGACCGTCCGGCGGACCGGGGCGGCTGGCAGGGCGCCCGGCTGGAACGGCTGCACGACCTGCTCGGCCGACTGCCTGGCGCGTACTGGCCCGATCAGTACAACAACCCTGACAACACCGCCGGTTACGCCTCCCTCGCCGCCGAACTGGCGACCCAGCTGGACCACCTCGACATCCTTGTGTGCAGCGTCGGCACCGGCGGGCACAGCGCCGGAATCGCCGGACCACTGCGCAGGCACTGGCCCGCCCTGCGGATGATCGCCGTCGACTCCACCGGCTCCACCATCTTCGGCCGGCCCGCCGCACCCCGCCTGATGCGGGGGCTCGGCAGCAGCATCCATCCGCGCAACGTCGCCTACGACGCCTTCGACGAGGTCCACTGGATCGGTCCGGCCGAGGCCGCCGACGCCTGCCGGCGCCTCGCCCGGGGCAACTTCGTCAGCGGCGGCTGGAGCACCGGCGCCGTCGCACGCGTCTCCGCGTGGGCCGCCCGGACCCATCGGGGTGCGGCCGTCGCCACCGTCTTCCCCGACGGGCCGCACCGCTACCTCGGAAGCGTCTACGACGACGACTTCACGACCGCCTACGGCATCGACCCGGACCTCGCGGCCACCGATCCCGTCGAGATCCCGCACCCGCGCACCGCCGACTCCGGCGGATGGGCCAGGTGCACCACCGTCACCGACCCGCTCGCGGAACACCTGGAGAGGCAGCGGTGAACGTCACCCAGCACACCGGCCGGCTCGTCCTTGCCGAGCCGTTGCGCATCTCACGCTCGACCATGACCGCGCGCGACGCCGTGCGGCTGACCGTCGAACACGAAGGGCTGAGCGGTCACGGCGAGGCCGTCACCAGCATCTTCTACGGCCTCGACACCCGCACTCTGCAACGGCTCATGGCCGGGATCGGCGGGCGGCTCACCCGCTTCGCCGGACCGGAGACCGCACTGCACGCACTGCGCGTCGGCGAGCTCACCACCCCGGACACCCCCGCCGCGGTGACCGCGGCCACAGAGGCGGCGCTCCTCGACCTGGTCGGCAAGCGCACCGCCACCGCCGTACACCGGTTCCTGGGGTCCCCCGAGGCGCCGAGGGCCGCCACCGCCCGTACGATCTCCCTCACCTCGCCGGGCAGGGCGGCAGCCCGGGCCCGACTGCTGGCCGATGCCGGGTTCTCCGTCATCAAGATCAAGGCAGGCGACCGGGACCAGGAATCGGATCTGGACCGGGTACGCGCCGTCCGCGCGGCAGCCCCCGGCGCCCGGCTCCTCCTCGACCCGAACGGGGCCTGGTCCGTCGGCCAGGCGCGCGCGCTCCTGCCCCGGTTCGCCGAACTCGGCATCGAGGCTGTCGAACAGCCGCTCGCCCCCGGCGACCCGGAGGCCCTGGCGCGACTCGCGGCCCGGTCCCCGCTGCCCGTCATCGCGGACGAGGACGCGGTCACCTACGAGGACGCCCGGCGGCTCGCCGGACGCGTCCACGGAATCAACGTCAAACTCGCCAAGTGCGGCGGTGTCCACGCCGCGCTGCGGATCGCCGCCCTGATCGAGGGCAGCGGAACGGACCTGATGCTCGGCTGTCTGACCGCCAGCACCCTCGGTATCGCCCCGGCGGTCCATATTGCCGACCGTGCCCGCTGGATCGACCTCGACGGGCACCTGCTGCTCGCCCACGACCCCTGGACCGGCATCGGCGGCACCGACGGCTCTGTGGGAACGACCTGTCGGCCGGGGCTCGGCGTGCGGCAGCGCACTGCGGTGGAGCACGGGGTGTCCCAGGAGTTGGCGTCATGAGGACCTGGCACGAGATCCGCCGGGAGCCCCGGCACGGAGGTGCTGCGGGTCGACCGGCTCGTCGCCCACCACCGCGCCGGGAGCGCCCCGGTCCGGGTGCTGGTGTGCGACGAGATCACCTCGGGACTCGACCCGGTCGCCCGGCGCTCCCTGCTGGACCTGTTCGCCGCACTGATCCGGCGAGGGGACGGCCCCTGCGTCGTGCTCAGCCGCACCGGCGGCGCGCATCGCCGTACCGGACGGCGGCGAGGTGGTCGAGGAGGGCCCCGGAGAGCAGATCCTCACCGCACCGAGCCATCCGTTCACCCTTGCGCTGCTCGGTGCGTCAACGCGGCGGGGGCGGCCGTACGCCCCTGACCGGGCCACACAGCCCTCTCACCGAGGCGAAGCGGAATCCGGATCACCTGACCGGACGTACACTCGGCTCATGGGTCGCATCAGTGTCATGGGGAAGTGCCTGCACCAGGCCGCCTCCGGTGCGTCCGCGAGCTGCCGCAGCGCCCTGCACGGGCACGGCTAGCGATCTTCAGCGGTTCCTGACCGGGCTCTGCCCCGTCCCGCTGCTCCGCCGAGCACATCGCATCTCACCCATCGCACGTCGCATTTCGCTCGTCGCACAGCGCACGGGCTCCACTTCACCACCGCAGCTTCGGCGCACCGCCGTCGCTGCGTCCCGGCGACGGCCCCACCACGGCCACAGCCACCCTCGAAGGGAACATCTTGAAGCTGAGCGCGCTGCTGGCCGGGCAGGACCACGACCTCCTCCAGGGCGACCCGGAGAGGACCTTGATCACCGCGGGAACGACCTTCGACGCGGACCGGGTGGCACCGGGATCGCTGTTCATCGCGGTGCCGGGACACGTGGAGGGCGGCCCGGGATCCGTGGCCCCGGCCCTTGCCCGGGGCGCGGTGGCGGTCGTCGTGGACGACAGCTGTGTGCTGCCCGTGACAGACGCGGACGTCTGCGTCGTGCGGGTTCCGGACACCCGAGTCGCGGCCGCGGTCCTCGCCTCCCGCTACTTCGGCGAGCCGGGGAGGCAGATGGACATGGTGGCGATCACAGGCACCAACGGGAAGACCTCGGTCTCGTACATGGTCGAGTCCGTGCTCCGGATCTCCGAGGGCGTGAGAAGCGGTGTCATCGGTACGGCGGGCAGTCGCATCGGCGACGAGCTGATCCCGATGCCGCAGTCCGTGCTGACCACACCGGAATCGCCCGACCTGCAGTACCTGTTGGGGTGCATGCGCGACCGGGGAGTGGGCAGCGTGGTGCTGGAGGCCACGTCGATGGGCCTGCTGAACCACCGGGTGGACCGCACCTTCATCGACGTGGGGGTCTTCACCAACCTGAGCCAGGACCACCTGGACGACCACGGAACGATGGAGAACTACCGGGACGCGAAGCTCCGGCTCTTCCAGGGGCTGTGCCGGCGTGCCGTGGTCAACGCCGACGACCCGGTGGGAGCCGGCATCCACGCGATGATGCCCGGTGCGGTGACCACGTACGCCCTCGACACCGATGCGGATTACCGGGCCACCGACCTCACCGTCGACGCTTCGGGCACCCGCTTCACCCTGCACCACGACGGCCGCAAGTACCCGGCGGCGATCCCCTCGCCGGGCCGGTTCTCCGTGGCCAACGCGCTGGCCACGGTGGCGGCCTGTCACATCCTGGGGCACGATCTGGCCGGGCTGGTCGCCGCGCTGGAACGGATGCCGCAGATCCCGGGCCGGTTCGAGCGCCTGACGACCCCGCAGGGAACGTCGGTGATCGTGGACTACGCCCACTCCCCGGACTCGCTGAACAAAGTGCTCGGCACCATCCGCGGCTTCGCCCGGGCCAAGGTCATCACCGTCTTCGGCTGCGGCGGCGACAGGGACACCACCAAGCGGGCCGAGATGGGAACGATCGCCGGTACGCACTCGGACCTGTGTGTCCTCACCTCGGACAACCCCCGCCACGAGGACCCCGAGGCGATCCTGGACCAGGTCGCACCCGGTATCGAGGCGTCCGGCACCCCGTTCGAACGTTTCGCCGACCGTCGCAGGGCCATCGGCTTCGCCCTGTCCGCGGCGGGCCCGGACGACATCGTGCTGATCGCAGGCAAGGGAAGCGAGCCCCACCAGATCGTCGGCGACGAGCTGCTTCCGTTCAGCGACATGGCCACTGTGCGCGAATTCGCCCTGCTGCAGGGCCCGCTGTAGATCCCGAGATCCGGCGGGACAGGCGACTCCACCGGATCGGGCGCTGATTCACATCAGGAATGCGTCAACGGATGCGATCTTGGTGTTGGCCCGGATCGCCCGCCCGATGAAAGGCTGACGCCGCGCCGTCCGAAGGTCGGCCGAAGACGCAACGGGGGAGCGCGGATGACGGTGTTCAGGACGAGGTCCGGAGCGGTCCGGGGACGGCGGACCGCGCGCGACCCCGGAGTCGTCGTGCTGCGCGGAATCCCGTACGCCGCCCCGCCGTTCGGCGCCGATCGGTTCCGGGCCCCGCGCCCTGCCGCCGCCTGGGACGGCATCAGGGACTGTGCCGCGTTCGGCCCCGTTGCCCCGCAGTCGGCACAACTGCCCGGAGCGCCGGGCTGGTCACCCGGCGACGAGGACGTCCTCAGCCTCAACATCTGGACCCCGGGCGGCGTCGGCGACGCGCTCCCGGTGCTCGTCTGGATCCACGGCGGCGCCTATGTCTTCGGCTCCTCCGCGCAGCCGGACTTCGACGGCACCGCCCTGGCCGGTCACGGACTTGTCGTCGTCACGCTCAACTACCGTCTCGGCTTCGAGGGGTTCGGCCACGTCCCGCCCGTCGGCGGGGAGTCCTGCCCGGACAACCGCGGCCTGCTCGACCAGATCGCCGCCCTGGAGTGGGTGCGGGACCACATCCCCGCGTTCGGCGGCGCCGTCGGCAACGTCACCGTGGCCGGACAGTCCTCCGGAGCGACATCGGTGGCCTGCCTGATGGCGATGGACCGGGCGCGCGGCCTGTTCCGCCGCGCCATCGCCCACAGCGCTGTGAACTCCTGCGCCTCTCCGGAATCCGCCGCCCGCACCACAAGGGAGGTGGCCGCTGCCGCGGGCGTGCCGGCCACGTACGACGGCCTGGTCTCCGCCTCTCCGGGTGACCTCGTCGACGCCTCGGACGCCGTGGCCGACGGCTACCGCCGCGACCCCGGATCCGGAAGCCGCCACTACGACCCGGCGATCTACGGACCGGTGGCGGACGGTGACACGCTTCCCCTGGACCCGCTGACAGCATTCGCCGCCCGCCCAGCGGCCGATGTGGACCTGCTGGTCTGTCACACCACCGAGGAGTACTGGCTGCTGGACGCCGTAGGCAGCAGCGCGAAGATCACCACCGAGGAGCAACTCGCTGTCTTCGCGGAAGACTTCCGGCTGCCCGCATCGCTATTGGACGGCTACCGCACGCTCATGCCCGGTGCTCCCGTACTCGACGTCTACCTTGCCGTGTACGGAGACATGCTGTTCGGCGAGTACAGCAGCAGACTCGCCGAATCCCACGCGGGGGCAGGCGGCCGGGCCTTCCTGTCCCGGTTCGCCCGGCAGCGCGGTGGCCGTGGCGAACCGGTCCGGGCCTGGCACTGTGCGGACATCCCGTTCGCCTTCGGCAACCTCGACGAGGAGAGCGTCCACTTCCTCGTGGGAGGCCCTCCGGCTTCCGTCGATCACGACCTGTCGAGGCGCATGATGCGCGCATGGGCCGACTTCGCCGAAACCGGCGATCCGGGCTGGCCGCCGGTCAGCGGTTCCACGGGTGCGGTGAGGATCTGGGACACCGCCGGTGGAGACTCCGGCGGCGCGTGGGAGAGGTTCCGTACGGGGTGGCGCGGGGCCGGACTCCCGTTGCTGGCACCCTGACCCGGTCGGTCCGGGCTCCCGGACTGCAGCGGCGGCAACTTGAGCGCTCCTCTGCCTTCGCGGACATCGCGCACGATGCGCGCGCCGCAGGCGCGCAGAAGGAGTGCGGTCGAGCCGGCCAGGGCGCCGGTGATTCCGGCTCTCAGCTGCCTGTGGCGTGATCCGGCCATCGCCTGCTCCTCTCGCTCTCTCGGGCGTGTGCTTCCCGTGACGGTAGGACCGCTGACGACTCGCCGGATGATTACACCACTCGACTGAGCTGTCATTGGCATGGACCTGTCCATCGAACTGGACTACAGTCCGATGCGGCACTTCTGAGAGCGCTCTCAAAGCACCCTCGGATGCTTCCTGTTCCACCCCCACGATGCTGGAACAACACGAAGGGGCACTCCCTTGAGACATACGACGATGGTGCGGACCGGTCTGTCCGCCCTGCTCATCATCGGCACCTGGGCAACCGCCGGCCTCACCCAGGCGAGCGCGGCGGACTCCCCCTCCGTCGCCGAACCCCGGGCCGCCGCAGGCCTGATCGCGGCGATGCAGAAGGACCTGGGTCTGACGAAAAGCCAGGCCGAGGCCCGGCTCACCGCCGAGAAGTCGGCAACGGCCCTGCAGGGCACAGCGCAACGTGCGGCGGGAGCATCGTTCGGCGGCTCCTGGTTCGACGCGGAGAGCGGCAGGCTGACGGTGGCCGTCACCGACAGCGGGACGGCCCGCTCCGTCCGGGCGACCGGTGCGGACGTCCGCCTCGTCGACCACACCGCGAAGCAGCTCGACGCGGCCAAGAGCCGACTGGACGCACTCTCCGCGCCCAGCGGGGTCAGCAGCTGGCACGTCGATCCCAGGGCGAACAGCGTCGTGGTGAACGTCGTCGCCTCCGAGCAGGGTGACAACGATGTCCGCGCCTTCGTGGCCGAGGCGCGGAAGGCGGGGCCGGTCACGGTGAAGCAGACCGCCGCGGCCCCGCAGACCTTCGCCGCGGGAACGGTCGGCGGCGACCCGTACTACACGGGCAACGTGCGCTGTTCCATCGGCTTCTCGGTGCACGGCGGCTTCGTCACGGCCGGGCACTGCGGCCAGGCCGGTGGCGCGGTCAGGGGCTGGGACGGCTCGGCGATCGGCAACTTCCAGGGATCGTCCTTCCCGGACAACGACTACGCCTGGGTGAACGTGGGCAGCGGCTGGTGGACCGTCCCGGTCGTCCTGGGCTGGGGCACCGTCTCCGACCAGCTGGTCCGCGGCTCCAACGAGGCTCCGATAGGCGCCTCGATCTGCCGCTCCGGCTCCACCACACACTGGCACTGCGGAAACGTACTCGCCAAGAACGAGACGGTGAACTACAGCCAGGGCGCCGTCCACCAGATGACCAAGACCAGCGTGTGTGCCGAACCGGGTGACTCGGGCGGCTCGTTCATCAGCGGCGACCAGGCGCAGGGTGTCACCTCGGGCGGGTGGGGCAACTGCAGCGGCGGCGGTGAGACCTGGCACCAGCCCATCAACGAGATCCTCAACCGGTACGGGCTGACGCTCCACACGGCCTGACGCTCCGCAGGGCCTACCCGGTCCTGGCCCACGCCGTCGCCGGTTGCCCGGCGATCCGGCGGCAACGCGACGGTCTGCTGCGGCAGCAGGGTGGCCCCCTGCCGCAGCAGACCGTTCGCGCATCGACTGGGACCGTGCACTACTCCCGGCCCACTGTCGCCCGCCCTGTCCGGTCCCGCAGACCCTCCCTTGCGACTGCTCCGCAGCAGGCGGCGGACAGCGCGGCTACGCTTGCCCGTCGGCACGGCTCAGCCGAGGTCGCAGTGTTCCCGGATCAGCCGCAGACCCCTCCCAGGGTGGGGTAGCGGCCACGGACTGCCCCACCCCCGCTGCACAGCGACGCGCCGTCACCGCCGCTCGGCCGGCAGGAGGTGATACATGCTGAGCCGAATTGGCTGGACCTCGCCGATGGACCAAGGGCAGGTACGAGGACCGAAACCGGCAGGCGCCCCAGGGGCGGGTCATGAGAAGGTGCGGTTCGGCCCAGCGGAGGGGGAGGAATGGGGCTGACCTACGGCTACGACATCTACCTGCGTCCCCGGAACATCGCCAGGGGGCTGGCCAATCTGGCCGAGCTGGCGCCACCGACCCGTGGAGTGCCGCCGCTCGAGCTGACACTGCCCGGCGGTGACCGGCTCGTCCTCCCGTTCACATCCCAGGCCAAGAGCGAGCCGGTCGACTGCTCCACGAGCAGCACGCTCGAGCTCGACACGTCCCTCATGTTCGGCGTCGATGACGCGGTGCGCGAGTACGCAGAGACATACGGTCATGAAACCGAGGAGGACGGGCGAGTCGAAATCGGCTACGTCTACCTGACGATCCGGTTCCAGTCCTTTCTGCACCCTCGTTACGCATCGATGGAGTTCTGGGCAGCGACGTCGGCGATGAGCCGCATGTTCGCGCGGTCGGCCCGCGTCAGGGAGGTGTTCACCGACCTCACCGCCGCCAGCGGCGGAGTGTGCTGCCTGTTCGACACCGGCGACGGCGGCCCCGAGCACATGTGCTGGCTCAACGGTGAGACGACCCAGGAGATGGTCTCCGGTCCCCGCTTTCCGGATCGGCGAGCCCTTGTGTCGACTTGGTCCGACCCCGACCAGTGAGCACCGGTGCCCCTTGACGCGGCACAAAAACCTGGACGGACCAGCCGGAAGCAGTCTTCAGAGGGAGCCCGTGCATGCCTTGGAGGATCGGGGACAGAAAGGTTCCGCCCGCGCCCACACCATCAGGTGACAGTAAAACAATCAAAGCCTAACAAACCACCCTCTGGGGGAGTCGTTGACCTGGGGCCCTCTTCAAAAGCAATCTCACTGACAACCGCTGGGCCGATGTTCCTGCCGACGCCCATTGCATCGGATGCGAATAGGCGACACCCGCCCTGGAAGTGGGCCCAGGACCGCATGGAAGCGGCCCATCAGGGACGTTGGCCTGGGAATCAAGGCAGCTGTCTCATCGGCGGACACCTGTGGGTCTCACTCCATCGAGCGATGGAACTGCGAAGACGCCTCCGAGTTGCATCTGATGCGAAATTCTCGCGTCACAGACGGAGAGTGGTGGCGGATGGGCGGAGACGGCCTCGTTCCGGGGTCTGCTCGGCTGTACCTGGTAAACGGTCTGCCGTTGCTGCGGCCGGACGAGCAGGTCTTCGAGGTGATGATCACGGGGTCGCAATCAGCTGCTCGCCCGGAAATTCTGGCTGTTTCGGCGACTCGGAGAGGTCGATCCCACTGAAGTACGCAGGCAATGCGAGCAGAACCAGCTGAGAAGCTGTCTTCATGATGGACAAGGCCGGCGGGGTCCAAGGTCAGACGGTTCACCCGGGAAAGTACGCGCGCGTCGAGCGGGAGCGGCGGTTCTTGCTGGCTGAAGCGCCGGAACCGTCAGCGGTGACGGTCACCCGAATGATCACCGACCGCTATCTGGTGGGAACGCGCCTGCGTTTGCGACGCGCCGAGCGGTCGGACGGCGACTGCGAGCTCAAGCTCACCCAGAAGGTGCCGGTCTCTCGGCGAGGCGCGGTTCAGGGACTGATCACGAATACGTACTTGTCGTCGGCCGAGTACGACCTGCTCGCCCCACTGCCGGCCGCAGTGCTGTCCAAGACGCGTTTCAGCGTGCCTCCCTTGGGTGTTGACGTCTTCGACGGCCCTCTGCAGGGCCTGGTCCTAGCAGAGGGCGAGTTCACCACCGACGAGGAGGCTCAATCCTTCGTGCCGCCTCCGGAGTGCGTGGCAGAGGTGACTGACGACGCCCGCTTCACCGGAGGCCGCCTTGTCGAGACCTCTCGCCACGATCTTCTCCAGTGGCTGGCCGAGTACGGGCTCCATCCAGCGACTCCCTGACAGTCAAAGCCTCTCGGGGCCGGGCATTGAGGCAGTTTCCATACCCGACTCCACCCTTAGGCGTCTCCTCCGACTTCCGCACCTGCTCTCTGCGTCGCGTCCTGGACGCCACCGTCGAGGCTCTCTGCGGCCGGGAAGAACCTCCTGATGCCACGCCGGATCAGCTGTTGGTGGCGCCCGCGTGAGCTGATGGCCGCCCGCGGCATGTTCGCCGTCGCCGAACTGATGCCGCACCTGACCGAACGCGGCATCACGCTGTCCTCCTCGCAGGTCCACCGTCTGGTCTCCGGCACTCCCGCCCATCTCCGCCGGCCCGGCACCAACTGCCTGTGCACGGCGCACCGTTCACAGACTATTGACACGCTCTCAGCGGCGGCGTAACACTGGCACCGCTTTGGAGAGCGCTCTCCCAGAAGGTTTCCGCGAGGAGATCCCGGCCTCGAGCCGCACTGGGCGGGCCTCTTCGTGGTGCACCATCCAGCTCCACTCTCCCCCCACTGCGCACCCGATGTGCGCGGATGAAGAGCGGCATGGAGGTCCGCATGGCCGAAAGACTCAGCAGAACCACTCTGGTGTCCGCCCTCATCGTCGCCACGGCGCTGGCCCTGGTGGCCCTGGGGCTCACCGCGATCACGAACGCCGGTGCCGGAACCGCCGATGCCGCACCGCAGACGGCCGGCCGGCCCGCCGCGGCGTCGCATGTCCTGCAGGGGCACGTCATGGCGGCGGCCGATCCTGTTCCGTCGGGCGACGATCCGGACGGCGACGGATACATTCCGGCGAATCCGCCGGTCACCGGGGTGCAGCCGTCCACCGAGATCCCTCCGGTTCGGTACTTCCACGAGTTCCAGGCGAACTGCTCGGTCAACCACACCGGTTCCGTGGACCCGATCGTCTACCCGGGCCAGACCGGCAAGTCCCACAACCACACCTTCATGGGCAACGACACCACGGACGAGAACAGCACCACCGCCTCGCTCGGTGCGGGCGGTACCGCCTGCAAGGCACCCGGTGACCTGTCCGCGTACTGGATGCCGACCCTCTACAACGGCGACCAGGAGGTGCGCCCGGTCGGTCCGCAGACCATCTACTACAAGTCAGGGGTGACCGACTACAGGAGCGTCAGGCCCTTCCCGAAGGGGCTGCGGTTCGTCGTCGGCAGTCCGATGCAGACGCTGGAGGAGTTCCGTAATCATCCGGGCAAGGTGGAGGGCTGGGAGTGCGGAGAGAGCTACAACAACTTCGACTTCCCGGTCACCTGCCCGTCCCGCCCGGACGTGCAGCTGAACCTTCGTATGCAGGCGCCCAGTTGCTGGGACGGGAAGAACCTCGACACCCCGGACCACAAGGCCCACATGGCCTATCCGGGTGCTCAGGGGGCCAACCAGAACGTCTGCCCGACGACGCATCCGGTCGCCCTGCCCATGATCGAGTTCAAGATGGCGTGGCCGGTCAACGGTGACATGTCGCAGGTGAGGCTGGCCAGCGGTACGGGCCACTCCTTCCACTACGACTTCTTCAACGCCTGGGACGATGCCACGCTGAACGCCATGGTCAGCCACTGCGTCGTCGGCGGTCTCCAGTGCGACGCCCGGGGCTATGACCAGAACCACCCCGGCGAGGGTGCCGCCCTGGACGAGAACTACGAACTTCCCTGACCCCTAGCGCCTCTCCCTGATGGGTGCGGTGTGCCCATCAGGGAGAGCGCTCTCCAAGGTTCACCGACTCCCGCAAGGAGCTGTCTCCCCCCATGAAGATGCCACGTCTCAACCTGTCGGCCCGCGGCCGCAGGCGTACGACGGCCCGCCTCGCCGTGGCCGCCCTCGTCGCCGCCGGAGCGGCCATCATGCCCGTGCCCGCAGCGCAGGCGGCCGGAAGCATCGTGAAGGTCGAGGGATCGCAGGGCGCCTGGCGGCTCACCGTCGACGGCTCGCCGTACACGGTCAAGGGTCTGACCTGGGGCCCTGCCGTCGCTGACGCCGGAAAGTACATGCCCGACGTCAAGTCAATGGGCGTCAACACCATTCGTACCTGGGGCACGGACGCCACGACGAAACCACTTCTCGACACCGCTGCCGACAACGGGATCAAGGTCATCGCAGGGTTCTGGCTCCAGCCGGGCGGCGGGCCGGGAAGCGGTGGGTGCGTCAACTACCTGACGGACACCGACTACAAGAACAACATGCTCGCCGAGTTCCCCAGGTGGGTGGAGGCCTACAAGGACCATGCGGGTGTCCTGATGTGGAACGTCGGCAACGAGTCCGTACTCGGCCTCCAGAACTGTTACAGCGGGGACGCCCTGGAGCAGCAGCGCAACGCGTACACGACGTTCGTCAATGACATCACCAAGAAGATCCACGCAGTCGACCCCAACCACCCCGTCACCTCGACGGACGCGTGGACCGGCGCCTGGCCGTACTACAAGAAGAACGCGCCCGACCTCGACCTGTACGCCGTGAACTCCTACGGTGCCGTCTGCGACATCCGCCGGACCTGGCAGGACGGGGGCTTCGACAAGCCCTACATCGTCACCGAGGGCGGCCCCGCCGGCGAGTGGGAGGTACCGGACGACGCCAACGGTGTACCGGACGAGCCGGCCGACGTGGCAAAGGCCGAGGGCTACGGCAGGGCGTGGCAGTGCATCACGGGTCACACCGGAGTGGCGCTCGGCGCGACGCTCTTCCACTACGGCACCGAGTACGACTTCGGCGGTGTCTGGTTCAACCTGCTCCCGGCGGGCCAGAAGAGGCTTTCGTACTACGCGGTCAAGGAGGCGTACGGAGCAGATACCTCGGGCGACAACACGCCGCCCGTGATCACCGGCATGACCGTCGACAACGCCTCTGCGGTCCAGGCGGGCAAGCCGTTCACCGTGAAGGCATCGGTCTCCGATCCGGACGGTGACGCGCTCACCCATCAGGTGCTGCTCGGCAGCAAGTACGTCGACGACAGCAGTCAGTTGACGGACGCGCGGTTCACGGACAAGGGCAACGGCACCTTCGAGATCACCGCGCCCGACCGGCTCGGTGTGTGGAAGGTCTACCTCAAGACCTCGGACGGCAGGGGCAACGTCGGAATCGAGACGAAGTCCTTCGCGGTCGTGCCCCCGGAAGTCGGCGGTACGAACGTGGCGGCGGGCAAGCCCGCCACCGCGTCCACCTTCCAGCCCGGCAGTGTCGGCTGCCCCTGCCCCGCGGGCAACGCCGTCGACGGGTCCTTCGACACCCGCTGGGCGAGCGAATGGGCCGACCAGCAGTGGCTGCAGGTGGACCTCGGAGGGAGGACCGCCTTCAACCATGTGCAGCTGGCCTGGGAGGCCGCATACGCCAAGGGGTACACCCTGCAGACCTCGGACAACGGCCAGGACTGGACCACCGTGCACACCGTCACCGAGGGCAACGGCGGGATCGATGACATCGACGTCGCGGGCGACGCGCGCTACGTACGCGTGAACACCTCGGTACGCGGCACCCCTTGGGGTTACTCGCTCTACGAGTTCGGCGTCTACCGGAGCTGACCGCTCGTAGGACCTGCCGCGCCGTCTCTCTCCCCGCTGTCGGTGCGGCAGGGAAGTCCGCGGCGGGCCACGGAGGCCCCGGGGC
>NZ_JBHWVO010000023.1:0-115553 GCF_042736635.1 Streptomyces sp. NPDC060035 | reverse complement strand
ACGCGAGCGCCGAATCCCGCGGCTCCTGCCGGTTGAATCGGTGCACGAACCGCTCGTGCACCGCACTCAGTTCCCCGGCCCACAACCTGACACCAGCAAGGTTCCCACCCATAACCAGACCAACGACGAAGCTGGCCACCAGTCACAGCAAACACCGTTGCAGTACTAGGGCCTGTATTGGGTCGTGATCATTGAATAGCTGCGGTGAGGTCCTTGACCCAGATCATAGAGGCGCGGAGGTGGAGAGCGGCGAGGTAGCTTTCCGGCGTCTTGTCGTAGCGGGTCGCGATGCCCCGCCATGCCTTGAGCTTGTTGATCAGACGCTCGACGGTGTTCCTCTCCTTGTAGAGCTCGGCGTCGTGGCCGACGGAGCGTCCTCCCATGCGGCCCTTCTTCTTCCGGTTGGCGGCCTGGTCCTTTTCTCCGGAATGACGGCCTTGATCCCGCGTTTGCGCAGGTAGGCGCGGTTGCTGCAGGACGAGTACGCCTTGTCTCCGGCGACCGCGTCCGGCCGGGTGCGGGGACGGCTGACGGGCCCGCGGACCCGCACCTTGTTCAGGACGGGGATGAACTGAGGACTGTCGGCTGCCTGCCCAGCGGTCAATACGATAGCCAGCGGCCGACACCTGCGGTCAACGGCCAGGTGGACCTTGCTGGTCTGTCCGCCCCGGGAGCGTCCCAGGAGAGCGGCCTTCAACCGGAGCTTGCGTCTGCGCCTCACCAGCCGAAGTGCCTGGCGTCCGGGATCGTCGTCGGCGTCCTGTCCGTTTCGTCCTTCACCAGCGCCCCCTTTGACCTGGGCTTCTCCTCGGCGGCAGCCTTCCCCATGGCGTCGAGCACGCCGGGATCGAGGTACATCCCGGCGGCATCGTGGTGGGCACGGGCAGTGGTGGAATCCACGCTGACTAGCGACAGGTCGACCTCGCCCCGTTTCGCGGCCTGAGCTATCAGCCCTTCCAGCAGGGCCTCGAAGACACCGGCGTCCCGCCACTGCCGGAAGCGATTGTGGACGGTCGACCAGGCGCCGAACTCGGCCGGCATCTCCCGCCACTGCGCTCCCGAGCGAAACTTCCAGATCACGCCCTCGAACTGCTGCAGCAGCCGCACCGGGTACGGGCCGTACTCGCCGATCGGCAAGTACGGCTCGATGAACTTCCACTCTAGATCCGACAGTTGTGCTCGCGTCATGCAAGACGACCTACAGGATGGAAGGTTGCCGCGAGCAGGAAACCCGTAGATCGATCACGCTCCGATACAGGACCTAGAGACCATGGCCCTCAACCGCTGGCTACGGGGGAAGACATTGCGGGGGACGGGGCGACCGGAGCGGGAGAATTTCTGGCTCCGGGTTGTCAGCGGGTCAGCCGGCCTGCGCCTCGAAGCCAGCGTCCTGGCAGTACTTCACGACGCGCCCCAGCGCCTCCCCGTCACTGCTCTTCATCGCCGCCACCGTCGCCTCCCCCAGGGTTCGTCCTCCTCCGACCGCCTCGTCCCGGAGCGGTTCCATCGCGAGGAAGGCATCATCGACGATGGCCCCGACCTCATCGAACCCCGCCGACTCGGCCGTCTCCTCGCCCACGGCGTCCCGCGTCTTCTGCCACGCCCCCAGCTCCGTGCAGTAGCTCTCGCGCTGCTCGGTCAGCCGCTGTTCGCTCTTGCCGTCTGACGAGGAACACCCTGCCGTCACCGCGATCAGAGTAAGTGCCGGGACGATCGTCCTGATCAATTGCACCTGTTGCTCCCACCCAGCTGAAACTGCGCCCGAACCGGTCACCCACAACTCCGCAGCAGAATACCCACGTCGGGCTCCGAACCGTCCTACTGAGGGCTGCGGAACCTGCCGACCGACACTTTCGAAAGCCGGATGCCGGTGGCGCTGACCAGGGCCTGTTTGAGTTCCCTGTCGTCGCCCGAAGGGCGGCCTCGCGGCGTCTGTGCGGTGCATCGCTGCGCGGCCGTTTCGCCCTCGTACTGAACGTACTTGGGTGAAGCGGTCGTGCGGCGAGGTGCCGTGCGAGGCGTCGCGAGGCAGGCGGGGAACTCAATACAGGCCCTAGTAGGGCTTTGTTACGTGTCTGGGCAAGCGGTCGTCTTGGTGGTTTCCTGCTGGTATGAGGACAGATGAACTCGCCGCGTGCCGGGGTCGGTTGGAGGAGTTCGCCGGGGAGGTGTTCGCGCCGTTGGCGCGTGCTGACCAGCGGGTGAAGGGCGGGCTGTATCTGCGGGGCCTGCTGCTGGACGGGCGCCGGAAGTCGATACAGCCGATGGCCGGACGGCTCGGTGTGGACCATCAGCAGTTGCAGCAGTTCATGACGTCGTCGACCTGGCCGGTGGACACGGTCCGCACCAGGCTCGCCCGCCGGGCGGTGGCAGTGGTGCGGCCGCAGGTGTGGGTGGTGGATGACACCGGGTTCCCGAAGGACGGCACGTCCTCGCCCGGGGTGGCCAGGCAGTACTCCGGCACCCTGGGAAAGGTCGGGAACTGCCAGATCGGGGTCAGCGTCCATGCCGCGTCCGACACCGCTTCCTGCCCGCTGTCCTGGCGGTTGTTCCTGCCCGGCAGCTGGGACGGGGACGAGGCTGCCGACCGGCGGGCCCGCTGCCGGATCCCCGAGGGCGAGCATCACCGGCCGAAGTGGCAACTCGCGCTGGACATGCTCGACGAACTGGCGGCTGTCGGACTGCGGCCGGCGGTGCTGGTCGCGGACACCGGCTACGGGGCGAACGCCGACTTCCGCCACGGCCTGGAAGACCGCGGCCTGGCCTACGCACTGCAGGTCAAGGGCGAGATGACCGCCCACGCCGAGACAGCCGAACCCTACGAGCCGCCCTACGGCGGGCTCGGGCCGCGTCCGCTGCCCCGCTACCGCACCCGGCCGGTCAGCCTGCGCGAACACGTCCTGGCCGCAGGACGCGACAGGACGGTCGCGGTCACCTGGCGAAAAGGCTCGAAGGCCGCCATGTCCGCCCGCTTCGTGTTCCTGCGTGTCCGCCTCGCCGGCCGCCGCCCGAAACCCGCCCCGGACGGTGTCATCGGTCTTCGGTGGCTGATCGCCCAGTGGCCCGAAGGCGAGAACGAGCCGGTCAAGTACTGGATCTCCAACCTGCCCGCCGACCTTCCCGCCCGTGATCTCGTCCGCCTCGCGAAACTGCGCTGGCGCATCGAACACGACTACCGAGAGCTGAAGACCACCCTTGGCCTCGACCACTTCGAGGGCCGCTCATTCACCGGCTGGCACCGCCCGTCACCCTCGTCACCGCCGCCCACCTCTTCCTGACCGAACAGCGGTCCTGCCCAAAAGTCCCTGCCAGGGCCTGACCCTCTACCAGGCCCTGGACCTCCTCCAACACCTGTTAGCCACCTGGACCGGCACCTGCCCCACCTGCCGACAACCCACCCCATGGCAGACCTACGACACCACCTAACAAAGCCCTACTAGTAGAGCCAGCGGTCGAGGAGCTCCGGCCGGATGAACCCGAGGTTGCCCTCGAAAGATGCTGGATCGATGTCCTTGAGCTTCCCGGCAAGGCCGGCCAGCTCGGCGAGAGCCTCCTCTTCGTCGTCCTCGGACAGGCACTCGGCTGGTCCGTCCGGCTCACGGAGGAGCTGCGAGCCGGTGACGTGACCGCCATAGCAATGCAGCGTGCGGAGCCAAAGTTCGATGGACGAGTTGGCGAACCACGCCTCTCCGGTCGGCATGACGAAGTAGACGACACCGCTTCCTGGTTCGACGCCGAACGATGACGGCGGCTCGGTCGGAAAATCGCGATCGCGGTGATGTGTCAGGCAGTAGAACGCGGACCCGGACGTCGTTTCCAGGACGGGTTCCGGCTCCCCTTGAAACGTGACTTCCTGGATCACGCGTGGGGTCACGGGAACGCCGACCTCGGCCAGCAGTACCTTCGGGCTTTCGGGGATCCGCCAACCGGACACAACCACAGGATCAGCGCGCGTGACATGTCCGGTACCGGCTCATCCGGCGAGCTCGTCGTACGTCACCATCGGAGAGTCCTCTACCGTCGGGCTGTGAGCAATTGTCACCAATTGTGGCTCGGGTTGCCCGTCCATTGAGGTGGGGACTGGTCACGTGTGGGCGGCGATGTCAGAGTTTCAGCGAGTCGATCGACACCGAAGCCGCTGATCAGAAGGCGTTCCTTGCGGTTACCGGTGAGGAGTTGGCTCCAGTCGACGAAGCCGCCGTCGGCAACTTCCAGGTAGTGGTCTTCGACACCGGCGTAGACCTTGAAGCACATGCCCGTGTAGTAGCCGCGTCCGGTCGTCCGGTCGGGGTCCTCGAGTACGGCAGTGCCTGGTAGCGCGGCGAGGTCACCACGTATCCATTCGATGACCGGGCGGCTCGCATCGTCCAGGCAGGTGAGCCGGATCTGTGTGAGCTGCGCCCCGACGGCGGCCAACGCCCGGGCAGCGAACCGCAGGTGTTCGGCCAACTGCTGCTGTTCGAAGGATCGGTTGCCGGTATCTCGACCGGCGGTCACTAGACCGAATATCTGGAAGTGGGCGAGCATCCCGGGATCGCTGAAGTGCTGTGCCCGAGTCACTCTCTGACTGGCCGCCAACTTGACCGGCACTTTTGAACGAGGATCGACGGCCAGGGCCGGAGAACGACGCAGGGACGCCTCCAGGGCCAATGCGTTCGTCGGGTCAGCGGCAACCTCGCTGCCGCGAACCGTTGCGATCACCTTGCGCGGATCGACGGTCGCGACGGCCGAATGAGCTGCCAGAGGCAGGACAGGGGCAAGCACGAGAATCTCGAAGTCGTCGGGCAAGGCGGATACCAAGGCGTCCTCGGTGCGGCGTAGTGCGCTGAAGCTGGTCGGCGCCGGTGCTACGAACCGATCGTTGCGGTAGCGCCGCATCACCTCCGCCGGCGAGAGCCGGTCCGCTCGGCGCCGGAACACCTCAAGCAGCAGGGTGGTCAGATCGCCACCGGACATACCGTTGCTCAGCAGGTCCAACAGCTCCGGGCCGCCAGGCCGTCCCAGTACTCGTCGTAATGCCGGGTTGGCCGGAGTATCTCGATGGGGATCATCACGCCTCATGAGTAGCGAGTATCGACGTAAGGGTTTCGGCCTGCCCAGGGGTTTTCTGGCATGCCGCCGGTCACGCCGCTGCGGACTCGGGGCTTCGACGAGGCAGCCGCGTTCGAAGGGTGCTCCGGCGCGGATGAGGCCGACGAGGCGGGGTGGGTTCACGGCGCGCCAGCGGGCCTGGGCGGACTCGATCAGCTTGAAGACCATTGCCAGGGCGGAAGCGCGGGAGCTTGCGCCCCTGGTGACCTTGGTCCGCAGCCTCACGGTGGAGAAGGTCGACTCGATCGGGTTGGTGGTCCGCAGGTGGATCCAATGCTCGGCGGGGAAGTCGAAGAACGCCTGTAGATCGTCCTCGTCGTCCGTGATCCGTTTGACGACCTTGGGGGACTTCGCCCCGTAGGCCCGCTCGAAGTCGCGGACGGCCTTGGCCGCGTGCTCCTTGTCCTCGGCGTTCCAGATCTCCTGGATCGTGCGCTTGGCCGCGCGCTGGGCGGATTTCGGGAGCGCGTCGAGCACCGCGCGCACGCCCGTCACCACCAGCACCGCGGCATTTGCCTCCTCCAGGCGTATGCGCAGGTGGACGCCGTCCGCCCAGACGTACACCAAGTCCGTGGCGGACACGTCACGGACCACGAAAGCGGTGTGACCTGCCTGCCACTGCGCGGCCAGCCGCGTCACCGTCGTGGGCGAGAGGCAGGTCGAGGAGCCGAGGAACTGTTCCGGCGCGGGCACGAAGTCACCGGATGGCGGGCCGTGCAGGTGGAGCAGCGGCAGCACGTCGGCCTTGCGCGCCGACGGCTCACGTGTTGCGCCGCGCGCGTGCCGCGCGGAGCGAATCGGTCACCATCCACACCGGCGGGAGCAGCAGGAGAACGACGACTACGGTCCACAGCCAGGGGTGATCGCTCAGATACGGGACGGCCGTGTCGCCGAGCCATGGGAAGAGATGGTCCCCTGCCGGCCGGATGAATCCGGCCAGGGCGAGCACCGCGACCGCCGCGACGGCCAGGCCGGCGACAAGGGTTCTGATGCGTTTCGAAGGGGCGGTGAGCGAGAGAAGGACAACACCCCCCAGCACTGCCGCGAGCCCCAGGATGCCGATCAGGGTGATGGTGCTGGTGGCGGCGATCGCGCCGGTGCCGATGAGGAGCATTCCGGCGGCCAACGGCTTGCCGCCGATGGCTTCTGGGCGGAGTACCTGATGGGTGAGACGCAGGGTTCTGCTGACCGTTCCGAACAGCGGCCGGAGCGACTTCCACCGGGCGGTGCCGGCCTCGATGGCGTTCGAGACCACCGCGGCGCTCTGCACGATGGTGCGAGTGAGTAGCTTGGTGCCGCGCTCGTCGGCGAACGTCTCACGGGAGATCTGGCAGGCGCCGAGGAGGTCGGCGGCGCGGTCCGGCGGAAGCGGTCCATTGCCCGCCGGGCCTTTGGTTGCTTCCTCGTAAGCGGCGAGAAAGGCGTCGGCGCTGTCGGCGGTTCCCTTCTTCGTGTCGAGCTTGGCCTGCCGTGCCACGCAACTCAGTTCCTCCGCGGCGATGATTCGCTGCAATCCGCTCGCCACCCACATGGAGGTGACCGGGAGGCTGGCAGGCAGGTCCGAGCGGCTTCCGGTGGCCGCCGTGAGGAAGGTCAGTTCTGCCGGCTTCCCGTCGGGGAAGGGAACGAACACCCCGGGGGGCGGCTCGCTGCCCGCGATGGACAGCAGCGTTTCTTCAAGCTTTGCGCCGAAGGTGTCTCCGAGGTCGTTGGCGAGCCGCGCCAGCAGCCGCGGGAACAGCAGCACGTGAACGAGCCAGCCGGCTCCGTCCAGGCGCCCCCACATCCAGTCGTTGGCGCGCCATGAGCTCTTGTAGAAGGCACCGAAGTGGTGGAGCTGGAGCCCGGTGAGCTTCTCCTCGGCCAGGCTTCGCGTGTCGAGCAGAGTCCTGGTGTCGGCGCTCATCTGGACGAGCTCCACTGCTTGCCGGGCAGCCGGCTCGTCCGGGTACATGACTTGCTGCGCCGCCTGAAGATCGAACAGCCGGCGGGCCACTCGAGTGACGGTCTCGTCCGACAGCGAGGCTTCGGGGGCCGCACCGGTCAGGTAGACCAAGACCCCAGTGATGTCTGCGGCGGTCGCGCTCTCCGGTGGCAGGAGCTGCAGGAGCAGTTGACGCGCATTCAGGACGACACGCGCGAGAGCTCGCCACGCGTCCGCCAGGGCCGCTTGTTCGGCCGCAGAGGGCAGCTGGCTGCAGACGGCATTCCGCCATTCGTCGGATGCCGCCAGCTGGGAGATCTCGTCGGTCGGCACCGTCGCGTCTGCCGGCAGTGTCATGGAGGCGGCGAGCGCCTCGCTGAGCCTTTCGCGCATGCTTGCCGCCGCCGAGCCTGCCGGCATGGCATCGTGCACCGGTTGCATCGCGTTGTGTACCTGCGCGATGAATGCTCCCAAGGACCCGCGGACGTCAGGCTGGGGGTCCGCCGCGAAGCCGCCGCGTACCAGCCTCAGCACGGTGGCCTTGGCCCCGTCGAGCGCCGGCCTGCCGAACCGGGCCAGCAGGTTGAAAAGGTCGTCACCCGAGAGGTCGCTCGGCAGGCTCCCGGTGATCGCCGTTGCGGCCGCGGCGGCGAGCGTATCGAGGTCGGCGCCGAAACCGACGGGGCGGCCGTCCGCCGCGAGGGCGCCGGGCGAGGCCAGTTGACGTAGCGTTTCGTTTGCTGCGGCACCGGCCAGTTGTCGGGCGCAGACGGCGCGGTATTCGGCGTCGAGCCCCCCTGCGGCCAGCTCTCCGTCCTCGCCGGCGAGAAGGGCCAGGCGACTCTCCGCACGCTGCCGGGTGCGGGCTCGCTCATTGTGTGCGGCGAGGGCTTTGAGTTCGGCGGTGATGGACTGTGACTGGAGGGCGTTGACGTCCGCGAGCAGTGCGGGGCCCATTGCAGGGATGTCGTCCTGACGGGGAGGTGGGGCCATCGAGGGGGCTACCAGACCAGGGGACGGCACCACGTAGGCCAGGACCCTGCGCACCTCCCGGTCTGCGGGCCGCTCGAACACGGCCTGCAGTGCCGGACCCAGCGGACGGTTCGCCAACAGCCCGCCATCCGCACAGAACTGCGTCCGGGTATCGGTGCTCACGTAGGGAGCCATGTCCGGATGGCCGTCCCTGCCCGCCGTGCCGACGGGCACGAACGCCGGCTCGAAGGCGCCGGGGAAGGATGCGCTGCTGCGGGCCGCCAGGGCGAGGGCGTCCACCACCACGTCGGAGCCGAGCTGCTGGGCGTCGAAGGTGAACAGACCCCGATGTGTCGTGTCGCGGATCGCGGTGCCGTAGTCATCCCTGTGCGTGCTCTCCACGCCGTCGAGGAGTGTGGTGGTGATGAAGACACGAGTGGGGTCGTCCGCCGTGGTGCCTTCAGGGCTCGGAGCAGCCGGAGCACCGTTGATGATTCCCTTCAGCGCGCGGTTGAGGCCCTTCAGCAGGACATTGTCACCGTGCAGCAGGGACGGCGGGGCCTGTTCGGAAGGCTCGCGCAGCAGCGTGCTGAGCGAGCCCTCGTTGAGCCAGAGGTCGCGCAGCCCGCCCATATCCCGCTTCCGGACGTTCGACAGTCCGAGGAATGCCGCGTTGATGCCGCCCGCGCTGGTGCCGGACAGCACGTCGATGCTGACATCCAGCATCAGGAGGTCGAGAAGTTGCCGGTATTTTGCCCTCACCTGCTGGTCCGCCTGTGCGGTGGGGGCCGACACTTCCGATCTGCACGCCCCGGCCAGGAGATTCATCTCCCGAGCGACGCCGCCCATCCACACCGCCAGGCTCACCCCGCCGGTGAACGTGGCGGCCAGGCGCAGCTCGGACCGTTCGTGAGTGATCGCACCCTGCTTGTTCGCCATGTCTCTGCTCATGCCCCGATGGGACCTCTGACCAGCGACAGTCGCACCTGGGACGCGCCCACGTGGGCAGGAACCACCCGTTCTCCACGCGCGTGGGAGAAGGGGGCTGCAGCGCGGGCAAGCCCGCATCGCGGAAGACACATCGTTGTCGACGGCTCGGCATAACGCCGGCGGGCAGACGTCCCCGCCCGCCGTACGGCAGCAGCAACGCCGACCGAACAACAGGGCTTCCGTAGTGTGCTCGGCCCGTTCGGCCCGTTCGGCCCGTTCGGCCCGTTCGGCCCGTTCGGCCCGTTCGGCCCGTTCGGCCCGTTCGGCCCGTTCGGCCCGTTCGGCCCGCTCGACCCGCCGGGCCCGTGCCACCGTGGCGCGATCGTCGTCGCCGACGACATCACGGCGGCCGGTGTCGCCCAGACGCTGCAGGACGCCAAGCTCGACGGCAAGGTCCCGCTGATCGGATCCGGGCTCCCTGCGGCATCCCGAAGCTGGTCGGCAGCGGCACGATGACCGCCGCACTGTTCCGGTCGCCCTGCTGCGACGCGGTCCATGTGGCGTCCACCGTGCTCCAAATGCTCGACGGCAGGAAGGCCGACCGGAAGCCATCGAGCCGATGCCCACGTCACTCCGGAGAACGCCGACACGTACGAACCGTTCGGCGGTCGGCTGCCTGCCGGACGACGCCCGTGCCGCGCGCTTTCTGACGGGAGCACCAAGGGGAACACCCCGGCGGGCCGGGTTCATGCGTCCCGGCCCGGCGGAGTGTTCGGTGCCGCGTGCTGTCGTACCGGCGGCCGTCAGTGGTGCTTCTGGGACTTGCGCCCGGACGCCTTGACCGTCCAGGTCAGGCTCTCGGTGGCCTCGGCGAGGACCTTGGGGTCGCGGATCGACTTGGTCCGGTCCCCGGACTTGACCGTGACGGTGTGCGTCCTGCCGTCCGCGGGAATACCCAGCGCGGCAGGGATGACGGTTGTGAGCCCCTGCGCCCGCTCTATCTGGACGCCGTCGACGTACCAGCGCAGCTCCGGCGCGGCCAGGCCGGTGAGCTCGGCCTGGGAGACCTTGATGCGACTGGTCCTGAGGACCTGGCTGTCCGTGCTGACCTTGCTGCTCAGCGCGTTGGCCTCGCGGTAGAAGCCGGCGATCATGGCTTCCCGGCCGGGGAGGTTGAAGTCGCTGATGTTCAGGGCACGCATGAGGGAGTTGGAGGTCGGGCGGTAGATCCCGTAGGGGTAGTAGCTGCTGCCCTCGAACGTGCCGACGGTGCCGCCCGTGGGGTCGGTCTCGCCGAGCCAGCGGAACCACTTGGTCCGGTTGGCGGCCATCTGCTCCGTGGTGAAGGTACTGGAGTTGATGTCGGCGGGCTCGCCCTCCGACCAGGTGCCGTAACTGTCGTACGTGTACTCGTCCGCCAGCAGGCCCACCGAGTGAGCGATCTCGTGGGCGGCGATCAGACTCGACTGCGCGTTGTCCGAGGAGAGGGTCGAGACGCCGTCGAACGGGTAGCCCTCCGCCTCCAGGCCCGAGTAGCCGGCGCCGCCGTACTTGGTGGAATTGGAGACAACGATGACCAGGTCGGCCTCGGGGGCCTTCGCGGCGTAGGAGGCGACCTTGTCGATGTCGGCGCAGACCAGGCGCTCGGTGTCCGCGCACCAGAAGTAGCTGCCGAGCGCAGTGTCCTTGGTGACGTCGGCGGTGGGGTCACCGGTGATGCCGGATTCGGCGGACACCGCGTCGACGGTCCACACGTTCATCAGGCCCTGATAGCTCGAGTAGGGCTCGATGCCGGTGATGTCCGCCCACTTCGTGGCTGCGGCGGTGTGGAAGGCGTCCTGCTGGTCGGCGGTGTAGCCGTCGCCGACGATCACCACGTCGAGCCGGTTGGCCGAAGAGCCGGTCACGGACAGTTCCCCGACCTCCCCGTCCGTCGTTTCCGCGGTGGCCGCCATGCTCCTGGCAGCGGCACGGCCGGTCACCGCCTCCGTGTTGACCGGAACCTCGGTCCGCCGGCCCTCGCCGCCGGGCTCGGGGAAGTACTCGACGGTGACGCGCGGCTCCTGGGTGGGTTCCGGGTCCACGGCGACCGCGGGAGCGGCGAGGGCCGCCCCCATCATCGCCGTGATCACGACGCTCACGGATATGGCGGCAGTTCTGCTCGTGCGCATGTCAATCCTCACACTGGTGTCCAGCTCGGAAGGGAAGTGAAGCGATTACGCAGGCGTCCAAAATGTCGCCCAACTTCAGCTGGGCAGCTCTCCGTTGGTGGAATCCGTCAGACTCCGGCGGAGGGCGGGGGAGCCCGGCCCGGTGGTGTCCGCGACAGTCGTCGCGGGTCCCATCGGGCCCTTGGGCCGTCAGGCCTCGTCACGGGCCAGCCGGAGCAGCCGGTCCAGGACGGTGCGGCCGCCGGCCGCGAGTCCGTCGTGCTCGAACTCGTCCGTCACCCACGTCCGCAGGCCGCCGATGGAGCGGGCGGCACGCAGCGACTGCTCCGTGTCGACGAAGAGGTCGTCGTGATAGACGGCCGCTGCCGTCGGCACGGTGTTGCGGCCCAACCGGGCCGTGTCGTAGAGCGGTTCCCAGCCGCTGTGTTCGGCGAGCAGCCGGGCCGTGTCGCGCAACGGCCGCAGGGCCGGATGGGTCCGGAACATCCAGGGGTGCACCGACTCGCCGGTGAGCAGGAGCGGTGCTTCGTCATCCGCGAGGACGCGCTCCGGGTCGAACTCGGGGTGGTCCTCCCGGACGCGATCCGCCGCCCAGCCGGTGGGGGTGCCGTCCTGTGCGTAGATGGACTCGTGGAGCAGCGCGTACAGCGGGTTGGCGGCATGGCTGAGCACACCGGCCACCTGCTCGCCGAAGGTGTCCGACAGTCTCGGTCCTGCGGGCGTGGTGAGCAGCGCGTCCTGGAGCATGTGGTGCAGGCGGTGCGAACCGTCGCCGCGGCCGAGGAGAATGCCGAGCTGCTGGAAGGCCTCCGGGCTGAGCAGCGTGCCGTCCGGCAGGATCTCCTCGTGCTCGACGAGGTGGGCGGCGATCCGCCGGACCTCGACGACGTCCTGCGGGTAACGCGCATAGTGCGCGAGGGCCTTTCGGCGCATCCGGGGGAAGGCCGCGCGGTAGACGTCCTCGGGGCTCGCGTCGAGCCCCGGCAGGCCGCCTGTGATCAGGACGGTGTCCAGCCCATCAGGTGCGAGCGAGAGGTAGGTGACCGCGCAGAAGCCGCCGAAGCTCTGTCCCAGGACCGTCCATGGGCGTCCGCCGGTCAGCTCGGCGCGGATCAGTTCGCAGTCGCGGACGATGGAGTCGGCCCTGAAGCGGGTGAGGTACGCGGCCTGCGCCTCGGGCCCGCCCCGCAAAGGAAGGGTCTGCCGGTTGGCGGGGGTGGACCGGCCGGTCCCACGCTGGTCCACGAGGAGCACGCGGTACTCGTCCAGAGCGCGGTCCAACCAGTGTGCGCGGCCGACGGGCCTCGGGCTTCCGGAGCCGGGTCCGCCTTGCAGGTAGACCAGCCAGGGCAGGTTGTCGGGGCGTTTGCCGGTGGCGGTGACTTCGCACGCGTACAGCGTGATGTGTTCACCCTCCGGAACACGATGGTCCAGCGGGACCTCGAAGTGGTGGTCGGTCAGCACGAGGCCCGGCTGGCGGACGGTGGACATACGGGGGCTCCAGCGGGAGTTGGGGGATTCGGCCGTCGTGCCGATTCGGCAAGGGCGTTCAGGACGCAGCGGCGCCGGGGCGGAAGCGGGGAACGGACTCCAGCGGGGTGCGGGTGTGCCGGTGCCGGGGAGCGTCGAAGATCTGCTCGCGGGTGCCTGTCTCGACGATGCGGCCGAGGGCCGGAGGGGAGCTGTCGAGCTCCTGGTCGCCGGGCCCGTCGATGGCCGGGAGGGCGACGCCCTCCAACACCTGCGACATGTTAATTCCTCAGTTGAGTGCGTTTGAGTTGCCGTTTAACTTAGGCTGCGTCGAGGAAGCGCACAACGGGTGAGAGGGCAGGAAATGATGTTGCTTTTGGGTAACTGAGCTTTTCGTAAGTGGATAAATGCGGGCATCACGACAGGGTTCGGGGCAGTGCCGGGGCATATGGGACCATGCGAGTCGGCAAACGCGGTGCGTGACGGGCACCGCACCCAGGCCCGGCCGGAAGGCCGGCACACGGGAACAAGGGAGTGCCGGGCATCGGCTCCACCCGCTTCCCGGCAACGGCTGCGGCGATGACCGGCAGTCCGTCCGCTCAGTAGTCGCAGATGCATGAAGCGGCCGGTGGTCACCGGCAGACACAGGACGAGGGGGGCTGCCGTGGCGGGAACCAGCAGGGCGACGACGACCGGCGAACCGGAGCGGACGACCGGGGACGAGGCTCCCGACCGGCCGATCCGGGAACAGGGGGAGGAACAGGACGCGCCGGCCGCGATCGGCCGCCGGGTGAAGCGGCTCCGCAAGGAACGCGAACTGACTCAGCGACAGCTTGCCGAGCCCGTGTACACCGCCGCTTATGTCTCCACCCTGGAAGCCGGCAAGGTGCGGCCCTCCGAAGCGGCCCTCCGGCACATCGCCGAACGGCTCGGCGTCGACCATGAGGAACTCGCCACCGGCAAGCCCACCCACATCGTCACAGCCCTGCGGATGCGGCTGGCCGACGCCCAGCGGGTACTGGCCATCGAGGACGCCGCCGACGCGCGGGCGGCCTACGAGCAGATCCTCGGGCAGGCCGACGAGTACGGGCTCACCCAGGAACGGGCGGCCGCGCTCGTGGGTCTGGGGGAATGCGCGCTGGAAACGGGCGAACTGGCCGATGCCCTGGCCCGGTTCGAGGCGGCTGAACATGCGCTGGCCGACGAACCACTCCCCGCCCGGGCGCGGGCGGTCCGGGGCAGATCGGTCGCCCACTACCTCGCCGGTGAACTGCGCTACTCGTGCTACCTGCTGGAAAGCGCGATCGACGAGCTGAACACGTCCGGGCTGCACGATCCGGGCGCGCTGCTCCAGCTCTACACGGCCTCGATCGCCCCGTACATGGACATGGGCGCCCATGCCCGCGCCGCGCAGGCCGCTGAACTCGCACTCGCACTGGTGCCCCAGGTGTCCGACCCCGCCCTGGTCGCCACCATGCACCGAACGGTGGCCCGCACACTGATCGCGGAAGGCAAGGTCGACGCCGCCCAAGCGTCGTTGGCGCGGGCCACCGAGCTCTACCAGCAGCTGCAGATCCGTACCGAACTCGCCCACTGCCACTGGATGCGGGGCTATGTCTGCGCCCAGCACGACGACCTCGTGCAGGCGGAGACGGAACTGCGCACCGCGCACTCGATGCTGGTGTCCAAGCGGGCAGCCCTGTACGTCTCACAGGTGGAGGTCGAACTCGCCGACGTCCTGCGCAGGAGAGGGAAGCCGACGGAGGCTGCGGAGCTACTGGAAAGCCTGCTGGTCGGACTCCAGCCCGGTCGTGGTGCGCTGCACGCCGGCGGCGCCCACCGACTTCTCGGGCTGATCGCCGAGGAGGCCGGAGACGTCGAGGCCGCTGAGCGGCACTATGCCACGGCGCTCTCCCTGCTCGAGCAGACGGGAGCTGCCGGAGACGTCGCGGACATCTGCCGGCTGCTCGGAGACCTGATGCGCAGCGAGGGCCGGACGGAAGCAGCGCTGAACGCCTACCGGATCGGGCTCGGGCACCGCGCCGAACCGGGCACCACCACGCTCGGCCCCGCTCCCGCCCGGCCGCCGTTCGCCCCCTGGACCTGACGCCGCAGGCCCCTGTGCGCGGGTGTCCGCCAAGACCGACAGTGCCGAGGGCCTTTCGGGGCGGCACCGCCGGGGCCCCAGCACATGTCGGACGCCGCCGCGGATCGGCCGCCCGAAGATTCGGAACACGACATGCGGGTACGCGCCGGTGATCCCGTCACCGAGCCGAAAGGCGTACGGCATGTCAGAACAGCGACATCACAATATATTCGTCATCGGTCTGGATCCGTCGAACCTTCCGACGCTCAATGCCGTCCCTGAGGCGGACATCTATGCATTCCATCCCCTGTTGACCGTCGAGGAACTGCAGGAGGGTGAGGTATCCGTACCCGAACTGCTCGACAGTGCCCGGCGGATCCTCGACGCCTTCGAAGGCCCCATCGACGCGATCGTCGGCTACTGGGACTTTCCGGTCAGCACCCTCGTACCGATGCTCGGAAAGGAATACGGCACCCGCACGACGAGCCTGGAATCCGTCGTCAAGTGCGAGCACAAGTACTGGAGCCGGCTGGAGCAGCAGAAGGTCATTGAGGAATATCCGCGCTTCGGCCGCGTGGACCTCGACAGCGACGACCCGCAGCCCCCGGCCGATGTGAGCTTCCCCATGTGGCTCAAGCCCGCGCTTTCCTACTCCTCGGAACTCGCCTACGGCGTTTCTGACATGGACGAATTCCGTGCGGCAGTCAAGGAGATACGTGGCGGGATAGCGCGGGTCGGCAGGCCCTTCGAGCACGTCCTGGATCTTCTGGAACTCCCCCCGGAAATGCGCGATGTAGGGGGACAGGTCTGTCTGGCGGAGGAGTCCATGACCGGACTCCAAGCCGCCGTCGAAGGCTATGTGCACGACGGCGAGGTCACGATCTACGGGGCCCTGGACTCCATCAACTATTCCGGTTCTTCCTCCTTTCTCCGCCATCAGTATCCGAGCGCTCTCCCTGATGACGTGATCAGCCGGATGCACGACGTCAGCCGACGGACCATGGAACAGATCGGCATGGACTGGGCCACCTTCAGCATCGAATACTTCTACGACCCCCGGACGGGCGACATCAGCCTTCTGGAGATCAATCCGAGGCACTCCCAGTCGCACGCGGAGCTGTTCGACTACGTGGACGGCGCCCCCAACCACCACCGGATGCTCAGCCTCGCGCTGGGCCGCGACCCCGCCCTCCCCGCCGCCCGCGGACCGTACCGGCTCGCGGCAAAGTGGTACTACCGTTGGTTCGGCGAGGGCCGCGTGCACGAGGTGCCCGGCGCCGAGGAGATAGCCCGGATCGAGAAGGAGATCCCGGGCGTACGGATCGACGTGGTGCCCCATGAGGGACAGCGGCTCTCCTCCGTCCCGCAGCAGGACAGCTACAGCTACGAGGTCGCCCACATCTTCACCGGCGGCGACGACGAGGACGACCTGCGTCGCAAGTTCGACCGCTGCGTCGCGGCGCTCGGCCTCACCTTCGACGAAACAGCGCCGGGCGGACGCGACCACAAGTCCGTCTGACCCCCCTCCCACGGGCAGAGGAAAGGAGCATCCCTCATGCGCCATGTGGACCAGCTTCCCTGCGAGACCGAGGAAGAGAACCACGTCACCATCCCCATGCCGGACGGCGTGCAGCTCTCCGCCCGCGTCTGGCGGCCGGTCTCGTCGGACCAGGAACCCGTGCCGGCGATCCTGGAGTACATCCCGTACCGCAAGAACGACCTGACCTCCACCCGCGACGCGATCCACCACCCCTACATCGCGGGGCACGGATACGCCTGCGTCCGGGTCGACCTGCGGGGCACCGGAGAGTCCGAAGGCGTCCTCCTGGACGAGTACCTGGAGCAGGAGCAGCAGGACGCGGAAGAAGTGCTGGCCTGGCTGGCCCAGCAGCCGTGGTGCGACGGGACAACCGGGATGATGGGGATCTCCTGGGGAGCCTTCGCCGCGCTCCAGGTCGCCGCCCGCAGGCCGCCGAGTCTGGGGGCCGTCGTCATCGCGTCCTTCACCGACGAGCGGTACGCCGACGACATGCACTACCTCGGCGGAGCCATGCTTTCCGACAACCTGGCCGAGGCGGGGACGATGTTCGCCTATGCCACCTGCCCGCCCGACCCCCGGGTCGTGGGCGAACGGTGGCGCGGGATGTGGCACGAGCGCCTGGACTCCGCCCGCCCCTGGGTCCTGGAGTGGCTGCGCCACCAGAGCCGCGACGCCTACTGGCAGCACGCCTCGCTCAGCGAGGACTACACAGCGCTGCGCTGTCCCGTGCTCGCCTCCAGCGGTTGGGCGGACGGCTACTCCAATGCCGTCACCCGGCTGCTGAGCCGGGTCGATGTGCCGCGCAAGGGGCTGATCGGACCCTGGTCCCACAAGCTGCCGCACCTCGGCGAACCGGGCCCGGCCATCGGGTACCTGCAGGAAGTGGTGCGCTGGTGGGACCACTGGCTCAAGGGAGTCGACAACGGGGTGATGGAAGGCCCCATGCTCCAGGCATGGATGCAGGAGAGCGTGCCGCCGTCCACGTCCTACGAGGAACGTCCCGGCCGCTGGGTCGGGGAGCCGAGCTGGCCCTCGCCGCACATCCGCGAGGAGACCCATCCGCTGCGCGACCGGGCCATCCTCATGTGCGACGACGCGGCGGACGATCCGTCGAGGGACCCGGCCGGGCTGACGCACACCGTTCAGTCCCCCCTGTCCGTGGGGCAGTTCGCCGGGAAGTGGGCCTCCTACAACGCCCCGCCCGACCTGCCGTACGACCAGCGCGAGGAGGACGGCGGCTCGCTCGTCTTCACCTCCGAGCCGCTGCCGCACACGCTGGAGATCCTCGGATCGCCCACCGTCGCACTGGAGGTGGAGTCCTCGGAGCCGGTCGGTCAGGTCACGGCCCGCTTGTCGGACGTCGCACCCGACGGACGTGCCACTCGGGTGACGTACGGCGTGCTCAACCTCACCCACCGCTCCTCGGACGAGAAGCCCGAAGAGCTGGAGCCCGGCCGCCGCTACCGTGTCCGCCTCCCGCTCAACGGCGTCGCCCAGGCCTTCCCGGCCGGGCACCGCGTCCGGCTCTCGCTCTCCACCTCCTACTGGCCGCTGGTCTGGCCGGCCCCGAAGCCGGTCCTGCTCACCGTGCACGAGTCCGGGAGCTCCCTCACCCTCCCGGTCCGCCCCGCCGAGGAGCCGGACGACGTGCCCAGGTCCCCGTTCCTGGAGCCGGAGGGCTGCGCGCCCCCGCACGTCGCCACCCTGGCCGAGCCGGAGGAGAGCTGGACCGTGACCAGGAGCCTGGTCGACTACCACTCCGCTCTGGACATCGTGAAGGACCGAGGCCTGCAGAGGTTCGAGGAGAACGGGATCGAGGTCGGCCTGCGGGCGTGCGAGAAGTACACGTCAGTGGCCGACGACTTCGGCTCGCTGAGCGGCCGGTCCGCCTGGACGATGCGGTTCCGGAGGGACGACTGGGACGTACGGGTGGAGACGTGCACCGTACTGACGTCGAACGAGGACGCGTTCATGGTCGACGCCACCCTCGACGGTTATGAGGACGGCCGCCGGGTCTTCTCCCGTACGTGGAACGAGACCGTCCCCCGCGAGAGCGCCTGACCGCGCAACCGCGCACACGAACGCCCCGGCACGCGCCGGGGCGTTCGTGGTGGTAACGGGCACATGGTTCTTCTGCCCGGGCGTTCGCCCGGACGGCTACGCGTCGGATCGCCGCCGGTCCAGTCGCTTGATCACGGGGGTGGCCGAGGCGCCGTGCAGCAGAACGGAGGCGAGGACAGTGAACGAGACGACCGCCCAGAGCTCCTCGACTTTGCGTGCGCGCCCAGTGAGCTGCAGGGATCGACGCCTGTCAGCCGTCGCTGGGTCGACGCGATGGGGACGTCGCGGTCATGCGGTGGTCGGACAGCGGGAAGGCCGAGCTCGGAAACGGTGGTCTTCCGGGTGGTGCGCCGGTCGTCCGTCGGTGCCGATCTTCGAAGCTCTCGCCCTCGCGCCACGCTGTGGACCCGGACACCGCGAGACGGCTCACTCAGGCTCATCCAAGAAAACCCAAAAAAAATCGGACGGCGATGTCGAGAACCCGCGTCCGGCTCCGTCCCCGGGGTGAACGCGACCACAATGGGTCGCACGAGCACCGAGGAGAAACACGATGGCCAAGTACCTGCTGCTGAAGCATTACCGCGGCGCCCCGGCTGCGGTCAACGACGTGCCGATGGACCAGTGGAGCCCGGACGAGATCTCGGCGCATATGCAGTACATGAACGACTTCGCGGCCCGGCTGGAGAAGACAGGCGAGTTCGTCGACGGTCAGGCGCTCGCCCCCGAGGGAGCGTGGGTCCGCTACGACGGTGAGGGGCGTCCGCCGGTCACCGACGGACCGTTCGCGGAGACCAAGGACCTCATCGCCGGCTGGATGATCATCGACGTCGACAGCTACGAGCGCGCCGTCGAGCTGGCCGGGGAGCTGTCGGCCGCCCCTGGGGCGGGCGGCAAGCCGATCCACGAGTGGCTGGAGGTGCGCCCGTTCCTGACCGCGCCGCCGACCATCACGGAGTGACGTCACCGACGGACGAGGTCCTGCTCAGGAGCCTCACGCCGAGCGTGCTCACCGTCCTCGTCCGCCGCGGAGCCGACTTCGCGGCGGCCGAGGACGCCGTGCAGGACGCTCTGGTCGAGGCGCTCCGGGTCCGGGAGGCCGACTCTTCCCCAAGCTCTCGGCTGCGCTCGAGCAGGGGAGACCCCATTCGGGATGCCAAGGGCTGGCTGGTCACCGTGGCCTGGCGCAAGTTCCTCGACGCGACGCGCGCCGACGCGGCCCGCCGCAGGCGTGAGTACCGCGTCGAGGAGGAGCCGGCGCCCGGGCCGGCGCCCGCGGTGGACGACACGCTCCAGCTCTACTTCCTGTGCGCCCACCCGTCGCTGACCCCGGCATCGGCGGTCGCGCTCACGCTGCGTGCCGTCGGCGGGCTGACCACCCGCCAGATCGCCGAGGCCTACCTGGTGCCCGAGGCGACCATGGCGCAGCGCATCAGCCGGGCCAAGCGCACCGTCTCCGGCGTGCGCTTCGACCGGCCCGGCGACGTCGCCACCGTGCTGCGTGTCCTCTACCTCGTCTTCAACGAGGGCTACTCCGGCGACGTCGACCTCGCCGCCGAGGCCATCCGGCTCGCCCGGCAGCTCGCGGCCCGCATCGACCACCCCGAAGTGGCCGGGCTGCTCGCCCTCATGCTGCTCCACCACGCCCGGCGTACTGCCCGGACCGCATCCGACGGCAGCCTGGTGCCGCTCGCCGAGCAGGACCGCGGCCGGTGGGACACTGCGTTGATCGCCGAGGGCGTCGGGATCCTCCAGGCGGCCCTCGCCCGCGACCGGCTGGGCGAGTTCCAGGCCCAGGCCGCCATCGCGGCACTCCACGCCGACGCGCCCACCGCCGAGGAGACCGACTGGGTGCAGATCGTCGAGTGGTACGACGAGCTCACGCGCCTGACCGACAGCCCGGTCGTCCGGCTCAACCGCGCGGTCGCCGTCGGGGAATCCGACGGACCGCGCGCCGGCCTGGCGGCGCTCACGGCGCTGGACGCCTCACTGCCCCGCCACGCCGCCGTGGCGGCGTACCTCCACGAGCGCGACGGCGACCTGGCGACGGCGGCACGGCTGTACGCCGAGGCGGCCCACAAGGCACCCAACCTCGCCGAGCGCGACCACCTGACACGCCAGGCCGCCCGGCTCAACGCCCGCCGATGTCGCTGACGGGTCGCGCTCGGATGTTCCCGCGGCACCGGGCGCGCCCCCGTGGCCGGAGCGGTCGCCTCACCCTGAGCGGGCGGGTCACGACCACCTCGTCGGCACCGAGCGCGACGTGGACCGCTTCTTCTTCACCGCCCTGCTCGGCGGGCGTCTGCTGCCTGCCGCCCAGCTCGCGGAGATGCGCAGGACCGTGTCCGTCGGCGAAAACTTCGAAGTGGGTTCCCCGGCCTGCGGTACGGCCTGGGACCGATGCGGCAACCGCCGGCTTGTGGCGGCCATACCTGGGGCCACGGAGGGGACCTGGAGGGGAGCACGGTGCGCACCGGCTTCACCGCAGACGGGCGCCGTTCGGTTGTCGTCGTCGCCAACGGCACCGGCGGCTACGAGCAACTGCTCGCGGCCGAACGGGCCGTCCGCGGGCTCGTGGACCGTGCCCTGTGCGCCGGTGTCGGATGACCCGGCCCCGGGCTCGCGGCGGCCTGCCGCGCGGACCGCAGCCTGACGCGGCAGCATCGCCCGGGCCCTCGGGGGACGGCGGCTGGAGACGCTTAGGGGGAGGACACACGGATGTCCACGGTTGATGTGGTTCCTGTCAGTCGGTCGAGCCTGGCGTGCAAGGGTGCGCGCCAACCGGGCGCGGCCCTGAACGCACCGTACGGGTGCTCTCCATGTCGCTTCATGTGGCGCCGGGAGCGGTCCTGCGGTGAACCCGGCGGCCGGGATCAGGTGAGCAGCAGCCGGCACCAACCGTCAGCGAGCCACCGCTCGAACCGCTCGGGCGGCCAGCCGCGGTCCTCGACCAGCAGGCAATAGAACTCGGGCGAGTTGGTGGCCCAGATGACGTCGGCCACTTCCTCCAGGTCCAGCCCGTGGCGCAGCTGCCCCGTCGCGGCCAGGTCCTGGGCGAGCAGCCGCATGTTGGCCGCACGGCGCCGGGCGATGCCCCGCCAGACCTCCGCGACCTCCGGCGGCCCCGCGCGGGCGACGCGCAGCAGCGGTGCCAGCCGGACGTGCATCTCTCTGACAGCCCGTGCGTAACGGCGCAGCTTGCGTGCCGCGTCCGGCTCGGCGCGCATCTCGCGTACGTAATCCCGCTCGGCCGCCGGAACGGCGTCGCCGGTGCCCGAGATGGCGGACTCCACCAGCTGCAGGAACAGCGCCGGTTTGCGGCCCGCCACCGTGTAGACGGTGTCGACCGCTACGCCCGCGCACTCGGCGAGCTGCGCCATCGTGGTTGCTGCGTAACCGCGTTCGGCGAACAGCCGTGTCGCCGCGTCCAGGATCGCCTGCCGGGTCGCCTGCGCGGCCGCCCGGCGGCGGCTCGTGTCGTACTGCCTCTTGACCTGTCCGTCCACGCGGTCGATGCTAGTCGTATTCATCCGAAATGGCTTCGGTTGAATATGAGGGATGTGGTCCCTGTGACATACGCGTTCACCTTCGAGGTGCCGATCGACTCGGCCATCTACGCACGCATCAAGGAGGGGCTGGGGTCGGAGAAGCCCCCGGGGCTGGTGGTTCACCTCGTCCAGCGCACATCCGGCGGACTGCGGTACACCGATGTCTGGGAGTCGGAGGCCGACTGGAAGAGGTTTGCCGAGGAGCGTCTGCACCCGGTCGTGGACCGGGTGGTCACTGCGGCGCTGGGCTTTCGTCCGCCCGAGCCGTCGGTTCAGCGCCTGGAGATGGTCGACGCCTGGCTCGGTGCATGACCCCATGACATGGATGGCCGGAGGTGCTGATCCTCTGGCTGGACTCCCTCGGTTCGACGACTCGTAGGGCGTCGGCGGGGATCTCCTTGGTGGTGCGCCGGCTCAGCGTCAAGCGTGAAGAGCGCCCGCGGATGTCGACGCCGAGGGAGTTGAGGGCGATCTGCAGGTCGCAGACCCGCTGGTGCGCACCATGTCGTTGGGAGGTGCGGGAGGCCATGGCACGGAGCGACTTCCAGGGCGCCGGGCTGAGGCCCTGGGCCTCGTCGTCGACGATGTGTCGGTAGCCGTAGCCGATGTAGCGCATGCCAGATCTGTCGTCCCGGTGGACGGCAAGGGCAGGGAGGGCCGCTGCTTGTCGAGGGGACGTGGCGGGGTGGTGCCGGTCATGAGAAAGCCTTCCACGTACGTTCGGTGGCGACGTCGTACACCGGTCCGGAGACCGGCGGCGGGTTCTCCAGGGTGTGCGTCCGCCGCCTGCCCTTGCTGGTGATCGTCACCCCCGCCCTCCCTCAGTGACGCGACGTGGCCAAGGAAACCCGCCTCCGCCTCGCCCACCCCGAGATCAACGACGTCCGGGCCTTCTCCGCCTACGCGGGCAAGCTCGTGACCTGAGCAGAACACCACCTCAACCTCAGGATCAAGACAGTGAGTCGGCCCAAGGAATCACCCTGTTGACCTGGCGGCTCATCCGCACCGCGGGGCGGGCAGCACGAACCTCGCTCAACGAGGCGGTGTCGTCACTCCGCCGCAGGAGTCTGTGACAGCAGGCGGCCGGGGAGGGTCAGCCGAATCGGCGAAAGAGTTCGTGGAGGTAGTCCTCCAACCTGCTCGTGAGCAGGGCTGACGTCAGGTCGGTGCGTCCTAGCTCCTGCCAGGGCAGCGCTACCTTCTCGACATCGGCGAAGGCGAGGGCATCCAGGAGCCGCCAGTACAGGTGAGCCGAAGGATCACTGCTCAAGACGCCCCCGGCGGATACGTAGTGGTCGGCCAGCCGCATTGCTTCCCCGGTTCCGTGCAGGAGAGCCAGGGCCGTGGAGCAGTGCGCCACGTCGAGGTCGGCCGGCCCCCAGGACGTTTCGACCCAGTCGACAACTCCGGTGACCCTCGTATCGGCGCCATGTCCGCTGAAGAGCACGTTGCCGGGGTGGAAATCGCGGTGCAGGAAGCAGGGCTGATAGACGGGGGGATCACGGCGGATGACGTCCACGGCGCGCTGCCACAGGTCCATCCGCTCGGCGGTTTCGGGCAGGTTCACCCGGTCGGGCGCGGTCCACGCCTGGTAGACGCGCGGCCGGGCTTCGGCCGGGACACGCACCTGGTGGATGTCGACGAGCTGGCGGGCCAGAAGCCCAGTCCTCAGCCCCGCATCCTCGTCGCCGAGGCGCACAGTGCCGGGCAGCAGCGACATCAGCAACGACGGGTGGTCGCAATACTGCGCGGTCGCATCAACAGCCTCGAATCCGGCCACGGGCACGTCGGTATCCGTGAGGAGACGCAAGATGTTCGCCTCCCGCGTGAGGAGCCCCTCCGCATGGCGAACAAAGAAGGGCTTGACGAACGACCGCAACACGAACCATTGAGGGGCGTCCGCTCCACCGACGCGCAGGCGGCGCATCTCAGAAGTCCATCCACCCCGGAGCCGCTCGACAGCATCGACAGGACTACCGCCGCCCACCTGCTCCTCTACCCACGTGCGCGTACGGGACCACCCTCGGTCGTCCACGATGGTCTCGACGGAGGCAACATGTTCGTCCACGCGGACAACCTATCGATCACCGCAAGCAAGCACCCGTCGTCGAAGGTTCCGCTGCCCTGCAGTGCCAGGCGAGGTGGTTGGTGGTCCGCTGCGAGCGCAACAGCAGAACGGTCTCGGTCGGGAGCTGCCCGAGGAGCCCCGGAGTGATGTGCCAGTCCGCCCACCGCATGTGAGGGTGTGAGCCATGGGCGGGCGGCCGTGCGTCGTCCGGGGCACAGGGGGTACGCGAGGTGCGACACCGGCCCGCCCCGCACCAGAATGTGCGCGCACCGACGGGAGCAACGACATGACCGACCGCAGGCCCGAGGGAACCGCCTACACCGGGGCGAAGGGCAGCCCGCCGCCGATACCCGCCGACATGCCCGACCAGCAGGTCCAGGACGGCGAGGACGCCCTCGACGTGATCCTCCCGCCGGATACCGAACGCCCCGAAGGGGAATCGGACGCCGACAAGCCCGATCCCGACGAGGCCGGCTCGGGCCGCAACGCCGCCCGCAATGCCGCAGTCCACCCGGAACACCCCGTCCCGGACGAGTCGACGGGGTGACTCGTGGCTTGCGTGCGCGACTGCCCGCTTCGCAAGGCGGGCATGCGCGGGCGGCCACCCCGCTGAGCCCTCAGCCAGGGGGTTCTCGACGAGCAAGACGCTGCTACTGGAGGGTCACGCCCCGAACTCACCTCTTGGAAGGGCTCTCATTCGGCGGATCAGCGGGCGGACGAGAGAGCTCGTAACACGATCATGGGCGGGCCTTCTTGAGGCGGCACCAGCAGATGCGGCTGCAGGCCAGGGAGGTGAAGGCGTCGTGGAGTTCGGTGCGACGTTCCCACCGGACGCGAGGCGTTCGAAGTGGGGAACAGAGCGAAGGCCCGTCGGAGTCCTAGCTCCTGTCGCCGAGCAGGGCTCCAGGGCGTCGGCGGGGCGTGATGCTCACCGCCCGTGCCACCAGCCGTGCGGAACGGGCCTGGTTGCGGAATGTCCTCGGCGATGACGATGCCGCGCAGAGCCCGGATCCCCGTCCTACCCTCGAAGAACCCGCGAGCTGACCGGCTACGGAGGTATCCATGATTGCGTCCTGGTACGACGGACAGGGCCCCGCTGCCGATGTGCTGCACGTCGGTGAACTGCCCGATCCGCAACCGGGCCCCGGTGAGGTGCGCGTGCGCGTCGCGGTGTCGGGCGTCAACCCAGGGGACACCAAGAAGCGGCTCGGCTGGCTCGGATCTTCGATGCCCTACCCACGAGTGGTCCCGCACAGTGATGCAGCCGGTGTCGTCGACGCGGTCGGCGACGACGTCTCCGCGCGCCGTGCAGGGCAGCGGGTGTGGGTCTTCGGTGCCCAGTCCTACAGGCCGTTCGGGACGGCTGCCCAGTACACCGTGGTGCCTGCGGATCTTGCCGTTCCGCTCCCCGGGCATGTCGGCGACGAGCTCGGGGCGAGTCTGGGCATCCCGGGGATCACCGCCCATCGGGCCGTGTTCGCCGACGGCCCGGTCGACGGCAGGGTCGTCCTGGTGCACGGTGTTCTCGGCGGCGTCGGCTCCATGGCCGCGCAGCTCGCCCGCTGGGGCGGTGCCACCGTCCTGGCCACGGTGCGCCGCACTGCAGACCTTGAACGCGTCGACCCGACCGTCGTCTCCCACGCCGTCGCCCTCGACGGCGAGGATCCGGCCCCGGAAATCCGCGCCTACGCGCCGCGAGGGGTCGACCGTATCGTCGAGGTCTCCCTGTCCGACAATGCCGACCTGGACAACGCGGTGGCCGCCGTCGGCGCGGTCGTCGCCGCCTACGCCACCCGTGCCGACCGGACCGAGATCCCGTTCTGGCCGATGCTGTTCAACAACGTCACCCTGCGGCTCCTGGGCAGCGACGACTTCCCCGTCGAGGCGAAGCGGCAGGCTGCCCGCGACCTGACTTCGGCGGCGGCCGTCGGTGCCCTCACCGTCGACGTCGGCGACCGTTACCCGTTGCGGGACATCGCTCGTGCCCACGACCGGGTCGACGCCGGAGGCCGGGGGCGCGTTCTGGTCTCCATCCCCGACTGACGGCAGCACCAGCTCGCCGGACTTCGGTGAGTCGGGCTCGAATGGCCGGCCCTCTCTCTCCGGGGAGGGCCGGCCGCAGTGCCGTTCGAGTGCCGGGACGGCGAGTTCCTGTCCACTTCCCCGGCTCTTGCTGGTGGGAGCGCTCCTTGAAGCGAGACGGAGTTCGCTGGGCGGAAGGGGGGGCCGGGTGCGCGTGCCGGCTCGGTGTTACGTACGAGAGGTGGCCGGGTCGTCGGGCACGAGCAGAGCGAAGTCGGCCCTGACCACTGCCCCCGGCCGCAGATGTTTCCCTCGGGTGCCCGGCTCTCGCCTCAGCCAGGCTGTGATGCGGCCTCGCGCAGTCGGTCGAGGAGAGTGTCCAGGGATGACAGAGTCGCATCGTCGAAGCCGGAGAACACCTCGCGCAGGTTGGCCGCGTGGATGACCGCGGCACGGTCCAGGATGTCCCGGCCCTTGTCGGTGATGACCGCGTGAGCGACGCGCCGGTCGGTGGGGCATGGGTGGCGCTCGACGTAGCCTGCTGCCCGTATTCGGTCGATCAGCCGGGTGACGCCACCGGTCGTGAGGGCGATGTCCTCGGCCAGGGCACCCATGGTCAGCCGGCCCCCGTCGGAGCGTGCGAGACGTATCAGTACCTCGAACCAGACGTGCGGTAGCCCGGTCTCGGTCTGCAGGGACGCACCGAGCCGCCGCTCCAGCCTGCTGGACGCCTCCAGCAGGCGGCCGAACGTCGTGATCAGCGGGTCGTCGATCGGAGAGGAGGGGGGCATGGCTTCATGGTAAAGCCTGAATAGCTGACTAGTCAGGTAATTTTGGTACGGTTGAAATATCTGACTCGTCAACTATCGAGGTGGAAGTCATGCGTATCGCGATCATCGGAGCCGGAAACGTCGGATCCGCCCTGAGCACCGCTGCCGTCAAGGCGGGACACAGCGTGTCGGTCAGCGCGTCCAGCCCCGACAAGGCGTCGAAAGTCGCCGCGGCGACCGGCGCCCACGCGGCACGGGACAACGCCGACGCCGTCGCCGAGGCGGAGGCCGTGGTCCTGGCGGTGCCGGGCAACGCCGTGAACGCCGTGGCGCAAGAGCTCGCTCCCGCGCTGGCCGGCAAGGTCGTCATCGACGCCACCAACCCGCTGAACGACACCTACACCGACCTCGACATCGAGGAGACGGCCGCAGTGCAGAGCCTGCAGCGCAGGCTCCCCGGCGTGCCGGTGGTCAAGGCGTTCAACACGGTCTTCGCCGGCCGACTCGGTACTCCCGTCGAAGGGGGGCTGCGTCTCACCGGCTTCTTCGCCGGTGACGACGCCGAGGCCAAGAAGGTCGTCGCCGAGCTCCTCACCTCCCTCGGCTTCCGGCCCGTGGATGCCGGCGGGCTGCGTATGGCCAGGGCGCTCGAGGAGATGGCCTTCCTCAACATCTCGCTCAACGCCGGCAACGGCTGGGCCTGGCAGACGGGCTGGGCGCTGCTCGGCCCGACCTCCTGAAGGAACCGGAACCATGAACAACATCGTCCCGATACCCGTCCCCGACATCACCACAGGAGGGGCCGGCCGCGTGACTGCTTTCGGAACCCCCGTAGTGGTGACTCGGGGAGACGCGGAAAGCCCGCTGGTCGTGCTGCTCCACGGCCGCGGTTCGCACGAAGGCGAGATCATCGGGCTGGCGGACGCTCTGCCCGGCTCGCTGTCCTATGCGGCGGTCCGGGCACCGATCGCCGAGAACGGCGGGTACGCCTGGTTCGCCAACCGAGGGATCGGGCGCCCGGTTCCGCAGTCGCTCCGCGCCACCATGGACTGGTTCAAGCAGTGGCTGGACGATGTGGCTCCGCCCGGCCGCCCGGTGTTCCTCGTCGGGTTCAGTGGCGGAGCCGCCTTCGCCGGCGGTCTGCTGCTGGACGATCCGGCGCGGTACTCCGGCGCGGCCATCCTCTACGGCACACTGCCTTTCGACGCGGGGGTGCCGACCGGCGCCGCACAGCTGGCCGGCGTACCGGTCTTCGTCGCCCACGGCGAACACGACCGTGTCATCCCCCGTGAGCTGCTCGACAGGACCTGGCACTACCTGACCACCGAGTCGGGTGCATCCACCAGCGCGCGTCTCGACCCGGTCGGCCACGGCATCGCCCCCGACGCCCTGACCGCCCTCGCGTCCTGGCTCGACGGATGACGACGAGCAACCCGGCTGTCGCCCAGGAGCGGCTCGACTCCCGGACCGACGCTGCCTCTGCCGCACGGGCCCGGCCGGTCACGCCGACTCCGTCCCCGTAGCGTGCACGTGCCCGAGTGCGTCGCCCAGCGATCGGGTGGGTCGCCCTGCCGCGTCAGTGCCGGTGGGTGGCATCGGCGTGGCGGGGATCAGCGGGGTGCTCGAAGCCGGGGTGCAGGGTGACCATCGTCGCGTGGCGGCGTTCGAGCCAGAGGGTGAAGTGGCGGTCCGCTGCCGCTCGGCGCAGGTCGCGTGCGATGGCTGGGCGGGACTCGTCGTACGGGGCGGGGTGCTGGTCGCGGTTGCGGTCGTAGTAGGCGCGTACCTGGGACGGGGGAACGGTGATGTGGGCGGTGATGCGGTCGTACACGGCCGTGGCGACCGGGAGCGCGGAGAGGACGGCTGCGGTGACACCGCCGGTGCCGAGCGCGGCGGACAGGCTGAACTCCCCTCGCCGGTGCGCCTGTTCAGCGGTCACGCCCATGGCCGCCGCCGCGTCTTCGATCACCGCTTCGTACGTCAGTAGCTGGACCACCCAGCGGCGCAGATTGCGGGCGTCCGCCGTACCGGGGCGGGGCAGCCGGGCGGCCAGCGGACCCCCGCGCAGTGCCGTGACCCGTGCCTCCACCGCATTCTCGGTGACGGTGCGCGCCCCGACGTGCGCGGCCACCCGCGGCCCGGTCACGGGGTTACCTCGATCTCTACCGCCTCGGTGTAGTGCAGCCAGCCTGCCGCCGCCAGCTTGACCACGGCCCACCAGCGGCCGGGGCGGGTCCCGGCCGGGACGGTGACGGGGAAGCGCACCGCGGCCGCACCGAGCGCGGGCATCTCGGTGCCCTTGTCCCACTCGGGGAAGAACTCGAACGTCCCCCAGGGGCTGATCAGTTGCGCCTGCACGGAGACGGAGGTGCGGACCTGGGAGGTGAGCGTGACCTCCACGGTGCCGGACTCGCCCGGCGCCAGCCGCACCCCGGTCGTCCCCAGCGTCGCCACCGGCTCGGCGGCCGGAGCGTTACCGATCAGCACCCGTGTCACGTCCTCGACGACCTGGCCGTCGTGAGCCGTCCGCGCCCGCACCCAGTACGTGCCCGCCTCGGCCGCGGCGGGCGGAGTGATCCGGACCGTCCGGGAGGTATGACCACCCGGCTCGAGGTCGTACGCGAGCAGGCCGGTCGCGGTCCGCCAGGCCTCGGGGAGGATGAACTCGACGTTCCCTGCGGCTCGGCGGTCGGCGAGGGTCGAAGCGACCGTCACCGTGATCTCGCCGTCGCCTTCCCGCAGGACAGGCGGTTCGAGGTGGAGTGCGAGCGGCATGTTTCCGATCGGTGCGGGGCCCGTGTTGTGGAGCCAGTAGCGGGTGAAGACCGGCTGGTGCGGCTCCTTCCCTGGGGCGGGGGCGCCGCCCGGGGTGGTGAGGGGGGCGACCACCGTGGCGATGTCCATACCTCCGAGATCCAGGGCGAGGCCGGGGAGCGTGGTACCGGGGTGTTCCAGCAGGTCTGCGCGGTGGGCCTCGGCAACCGGAAGATCAGTGGTGATGGCGGCCCGTACGTCCCGGCCGGCCGCCTCGTGCCAGCGCATCGTGATGCTCTCGACCGGGCCGGCGAGACGGCCGTCCGACAGGGGGTTGCCGGTGGGCTTGAGGGCGGTGAGGACGACCTGTCCGGCCGGTTCCACCGACAGGTACGAGCGCCGCTCAGGCTGGTCGTGGCGCTCGCCGTGTGCCGCGCGCAGCGGATGGTTGATGTCGTGTGCGAGCGGTACGACGCCCCGGGCGCGCCAGTCCCCGGCGCCCGCGAGGAGCGTGTAGTCGAAGGAGTGGGTCCAGTGCTGCTGCTGGAAAGCGGACCCGTCGGGGGTGGTGCGGTGCGGCGGGTCGATCCAGATGCCCGACGGCCAGCCGGTGCAGGAGCGCATCAACGACAGGTGCAGCGCGCCGCCGGAGTCCACGGCGAAGCCCGGCATGCCCTGGTTGACGAGGGCGACCGTGTAGTCGTCGAGCGGCGGCTCGGTGAGCGAGCCGGCCGCTGCGACCTCGATCACGGCGTCGTCGAGGTCCGCCACGAGAGCGTCCACCGCGCCCTCGCCGGCGATCACCAGCACCGGCAGCGTGCGGGCGCCGCGCAGATCGGCGCCGGGCACCCACACCTTCTCCAGCGGGCTGTCGGCCGGAATCCACAACCGCACCTGTCCGGTGGCGGCCAGCTGCTCCGCGAACGTATCGGCGTACACACCGCTCAACACCTCCGCGGTGAACGGGTTCTCCTCGGGGCCGCCGATCGTGATGCGCACATCGGGCAGGTTGGAGTCGATGGCCAGATCCCCGTACCGGGCGCCCGGAGCGGCCGAACAGGTACTGGTCACACCCGACTTGACCAGGGCCACCGCCAGGTCGCGTGCCCCGCTTCCGTCCGGCGTGACGATCTCGGCGATGCCGATCGCCCGGGCCCCGGCCGGCAGTTGGACCCGGGCCGTCGACGACAGCGCGAACCAGTTGCCTGCCGGATTGTCCAGGGTCCAGGGGTGCTCCTCGGAGTCGACATCGATGAGCCCGAACCCGCGACCGATCACCGCGTCGGCGACCTCGCTCACCGGCAGCGCACCCGGTACGTGCACCGGCCAGCGCAGCCGTAGCAGCTGGTCGGCCCCGTCGAAGGCGTCGATGTGGGTGACTCCGTCGAGCCGGTCCAGCCCGTGCCACAGGGTGAGCCTCTGGGTGTACGAGACCGGGCCGACCGTGCCCGTGACGGTGATCCGCTCGCCCAGCGGGCTCGTCTCGACCGTCACCGACTCGGCGGGGAGGGACGCCGAGCCGGTCACCGGGCCGCTGGGGACCAGATGCCAGGGGCCCTCGTGGTACCGCGGATGCGCCGGGTACTCCTCGTACACCAGCAGCTCGTTGCCGACCCGCCCCGGCTGGAGTAGTTCACGGCCCTCGACGGCCAGCCGGGAGACGCAGCCGCCGCGCCGGGGGTCGACCTCCAGGGTGTGGGTGGAGTTCGCGATCCGGTGGCCTTCGGACGGCGTCCAGGCGGAGCCCGTGCGTGAAGGGCGCGGTCGGTAGCGGCGGTAGCCGAGCGAGGGCACATCGCGGGCGAGGAGGACGAGATCCGCCTCCGCGAGCGAGCCGTCCTCGTGGTGGACGGTGTTCTCCACGAGGGTCGGTGTGCCGTCCTCGAACTCCCATCCTTGGAAACCCGACTGAGGTAGCGTCAGACGTATGCGGACAAGGTCGGTGCGCGGCCAGGCAGACGGGTTGAACACGCTGAACGCACCGTCGGCCCCCAAGCTCCGCAGCGACGCGGCCAGCACATCGCGCCCCGTGTCGTACGCCTCCCGCCAACTCGTCAGCAGGTCGAGATAGACCTGGTCGGACTCCGAGCCGGTGATCGCGTCGTGATGCGCGCCGTAAGCGAGCTGGCGCCACGCCTTGTCGATACGGGCGTGCGGGTAGGCCGCCCCGGTCTCCACCGCGTCGAGGGTGGCGAACTTCTCCGCGTCGATGAGCAGGTTCTCGGCGGCGCGCTGGGCCTGCTTGGTGTCGATGAACGACACATCCTTGCCGGTGTACACGGGGTTCATGTCCCGGGTCTGCGGCGAGGGCGCGGGCAGTTCGGCGCGGACCGCCGCGAAGAAGTCGCGGGGCAGCGCGCACACCAGGCGCGGCCAGGTGTAGCGGGCGGCGAAGTCGCGGTGGATCTCGGTGACCCAGCGGTTGGGCGGCGTGTAGTCGGTACCCACCGGCAACAGGATGTTGCGGGTCGCGGACACCGTGCGCATCAGCCGGTACAGATCGAGGACCGCCTCCTCCGCCTCGCCGAGGGTTGTCGCGCTGTCCATCCACCAGCCCGCGCTGTAGTGCGCCGGCATGTAGTGGGTGAGCACTCCGCGCCCGCTCGGTGACAGCCACTCGAACTCGGCCGGGAACTGCATCCCCGACGGGTCACCCCAGCCGTCCTGCTCGCGGTCGCGGTCGGTGAGCATCGGACCCCACTGGTGGTACGGGCCCCGCGCCCACGACGAGGAGGTCAGTCCTGCGTCGGCGACCAGACCCGGGAACTGCGGGTCGTGGCCGAAGACGTCCAACTGCCAGGCGGTCTGCGGGTCACCGCCCATCACACCGCGCTGGAAGCCGATGCCGTAGACCAGGTTGCGGGCGGTGGACTCGGCGGAGGTGAGGTTGGTGTTCGGTTCGTTGTACGTGCCGCCCATCAGCTCGATCCGGCCCTCGGCGAGCAGCCGGCGCAGCAGGGCGCGGTCGCCTGGATGGGCGTCCCAGTACGGTTTGAGATAGTCGATCTCTGCCAGGACGAAGCGGTAGTCGGGGTCGCGGCGGGCGGTCCGCAGATGCAGTCGCATCAGCTCGAAGCCGGTCTGCTGGAAGTCGATCCGGAACTGCTGGGCGGTGTCGCCGGCCGCGTCCCAGGTCGTGGTGTAGGCGGCCTGGGTGTTCCACCAGACCGGGTCGTAGTGGAAGTGCGGCACCATCCACACCGTCCACCCCGGTTCGGCCACGGTGAGTTCCGTCTCCACCTGCGCGTCGCCGGCCCGGACGGTGATGGGCACGACGGTGCCGGGTACGGCGGCCCCGCACCGTACGCCGATCTCGCCGGCCGGCCCCTCCCCGTACACACCGGGGCCGGTGATGACGACCCGTGCCGGTTCGCTCAGCGTGACCCGTACGACCTGCAGCGGATCGTCCGCGGATCCGACGAACAGGTCGGTCGACTCGACCTCGACGATGCGCATCGTGCTATCCCTTCACCGAGCCGGCCATGTTGAACGAGCCGGAGAGGTATTTGCTGACCGCGACGTAGAGCAGGACCGCGGGGGTGGTGTAAATGACGGAGAACGCGGCCAACTGGCCGTAGGCGACCCGCCCGTACTGGGAGAAGAACGTGTAGATGGTGACGGCGGCGGGCTGCTTCTCGGGGGAGTCGAGCAGCACGAACGGGACGAAGAAGTTGCCCCACTGGCCGACGAACACGAAGATCGCGACGACCGCGATGCCCGGGGCCATCAGCGGGGCGACGACGAACCGCAGCGACTTCAGCCAGCCGGCTCCGTCCACCCAGGCGGCTTCCTCGAGGTTGATCGGAACCCCGTCCATGAAGTTCTTCATCATCCATATGGAGAACGGCAGCGAGCTCGCCGTCAGGAAGAGGACCATCGCGGGTACCGAGCCGTACAGGCTGAAGCGGAAGAACATCGCATAGACCGGGACCATGATCGCGGTCAGCGGGAGGCCGGTGGAGAAGAGCAGGGTGAGCATGAAGTGGCGCTTGAAGCGCAGTTGGTAGCGGGAGAGCGGGTAGGCGGCGAGACCCGCCACGACGACGGTGAGGACGGCGGTTCCTCCGGAGATGACCACGGAGTTGAGCAGCGGACCGTACACGGTGTCGTAGGTGAGGACGGCGCGGAAGTTGTCGAGCGAGAAGGAGAAGGCGGGTTTGGCCGCGGGGGAGGAACCGGGCTGGACGGAGGAGAGCAGCACCCAGAGGAAGGGGCCGAGGAAGGACAGGGTGATCAGCGCGAGTACGGCGTGGGCCGACCAGCGCGCGCCCCAGCGGGTCATCAGGACTCCACCTTGATCAGTCGCAGGTAGACCAGCGAGAAGAGGGCGCCGATGACCAGCATCACCAGCGCCATGGCACTGCCGTAGCCGATCTCGAAGTACCGGAACGCCTGCTCGTACATGTACAGCGGGGTGGTCTGGCTGGCCTCGCCCGGTCCGCCGCCGGTCAGGGCGTAGATCAGGCCGAAACTTGCCAGCGTCTGGAGGGTCGTCAGCATCAGGTTGGACAGGACCGAGCGGCGGATCAGGGGCAGCGTGACACTGAAGAACGTCCGGAGGGTGGAGGCGCCGTCGACCTTCGCGGCCTCCAGGAGGTCGCGCGGGACCTCGGAGAGTGCCGCCGAATACACGAGCATCGAGAACGCGGTGCCGCGCCAGACGTTGGCGAGGATCACCGCGAAGAGCGGTGAGGTGACCAGCCACTCCTGGTGGATCCCGAACACCGAGTTCACGGTGCCCTCGTCGCCGAGGAACGAGAACCAGCAGGCGGCGGCGACCACTTCGGGCATCACCCACGCGGCGATCACCACCCCGTTCACCACGCCGCGCGCCATGCGGCTCTTGCCGCGCTGGAGCAGCGCGATGAGCATGCCGAGGATGTTCTGCCCGATGACGGCCGAGCCGAGGACGAAGACGAGGGTGCGGATCAGCGAGCTGACGAACGCCTCGTCGTCGAAGAGCCGGGTGAAGTTGTCGAGTCCGATGAAGCGGGCGTTGACGGACGCCGAGCCGGTGAGCGTCTCGTTGGTGAACGCGACGTACACGCTCCACCCGACCGGGCCCACCAGGAAGATCGCCAGCAGTACGAGCGTGGGGGTCAGGGGGAGCAGCCAGCGCAGGGTCCTCCCGCGCCGCACGGGCGACGGCAGCGTGTTCGCTGCCGGCGCCCGTTTCGGTCCGGTCGCGGTGGTGAGTGTCACGACGCCTTGCCGACAACGTTGTCGGCACCTACAGCCCGCTCCACACCCTTGGCGAACTGTTCGGCCGCCTCCTCGGGCGACTTCGACCCGAGCGTGACCGCTTCCATCGCCTCCTGGATCTGCGTGGAGACCTTCGGGTACGCCTCGTACGCCGGCCGGTAGTGCGACACCTTCGCGAGATCGGTCCAGAACTCCACCGACGGGTTCTCCGCGAGGTATTCCGGGTCGGCCGCCACGTCCTTGCGGACTGCGAGGTCACCGGTGCCCAGCGAGTACTCCATCGCGTGCTTCTTGTTCATCGCGAACGTGATGAAGTCGAACCCCTGCTGCTTGCGCTTGCTGTACGAACTCACCGCCATCACCCAGCCGCCCGACATGCTCACCGCGCCCGGCGCCTCACCGTTCTGGGTGGGCATGGGGGCCCAGCCCATCTTCTTCGTCCAGTCGGCCCACGGGGTGGGGCTCGTCGGCTTCCAGGCGCCCGAGGCCCATGCGCCGTCCAGCGCGATGCCGAGCTTGCCCTTGGGGAACCACTCCAGGAGCACTTTGTCGCCGAGCTTGGCGTTGAGGGCGTCGGCCTTCTTCGGGCCGAGGTCCTCCCGGTAGACCGTGTCGACGAACTTCAGCGAATCGGTGATGCCCTTGCCGGCCGTCACCCACTTCTCGTTCTGGAAGAGGGTCCCGCCGGGTGTCCCGTACAGCAGCATCTCGAAGCCCTGCATGGTCGCGGCCTCGCCGAGGATCTTCGTCGAGTACATGGAGAACGGGGTGACCCCGCGCACCTTGCGCTTGACGGTACGCGCCGCCTCCAGCACGTCGTCCCAGGTCTTCGGAGCCCAGGGGACGGGCAGGCCGGCGGACTCGAAGACGTCCTTGTGGTACCAGAGACCGCGGGTGTCGGTCGAGATCGGCACCCCGTACGTCTTCCCGTCGAGACCCTGCGCCGCCTTCTGGACCGGCTCGGGAAACTGCTCCGTCCAGTCGGGCCACTTGGCGAGGAAGTCGTCCAGCGGGGCCAGCTTCCCTGCGGCGACATCGGCGTTCACCTGGAAGGTGTCGTGGAGGTAGACGTCGGGCGCGGAGTCGGCGGACCGGTTCAGCAGGGCGAGCTTGGTGTAGTAGTCCTCGTTGGTGCCCTGGACGGCGGTCAGTTTGATCTTGACATCCGTGTGGGCGGCCTCGTACTCGGTCTTGGCTCCCTTGAGGGACTTCTCCAGGTGGGGCCAGGTCGGCTCCACACGGTAGAGGACCTCGATCTCGTTCGACTTCTTCCCGGAACCACTCGAACAACCGGTGACGGCGGTCGCACCGGCGGCTGTCGTCGCGAGTGCCCCGGCCAGCAGAGTGCGCCTCTTCAACTCGTCCTCCTGGTGACGGTGTTGTGCGCTGTCGTGCCTCAAGTGCCGGGAAACGTAAGTCAGTCTGATTTACTAAGTCAATACGCTGTGTGATATTGCCTCGCATGGCGATGGGAACGAACCACCCCGGGATGGGGAGTTACAACCAAGCCGTCGTGCTGGAGGCGATCCAGACCTCGGACGGCATCAGCCGGGTACAGATCGCCGACCGTACGGGCCTCACCGCGCAGACCGTTTCCGTGATCGTGCGACGGCTCCTCGGCGAAGGCCTGGTACGCGAGGGCGGGACGCTCCCGTCGACCGGCGGCAAACCGCGCACGATCCTGCGGATCAATCCCGACGCCGGATACGCGATCGGGATCCACTTCGACCCCGCCGAGATCACCGTTGTCCTCGCCAACCTGGCCGGGATTCCGGTACGGACCTGCCGCCGTGCCCTGGCCCCCGGAATCCGGCCCGCGGCAGTCATCGCCGTCATGGCGCGGGCCGCACGGTCCCTGCTGGACGCCGCCCAGGTCCCCGACGCCCGGATCCTCGGTGTCGGACTCGCGTGCCCCGGCCCGCTGGACGCGGACGGCACGATGTACTCACCGCCCCAGCTGAGCGACTGGGACCGGATCCCCCTCCGGGCGCTCCTGGAGGAGGCCACCGGCTTCGCCGTCGGCTTCGACAACGACGCCACCGCCGCCGCGATCGGCGAACGCTGGGCCGGCGCGGGCCGGTCCGTGCCCAGCTACGCCTACCTGTACTTCGGTACGGGAATCGGCGGAGGTCTCATCCTCGACCACCAGATCTACCGGGGACGGTCCTTCAGCGCGGCCGAGTTCGGTCACCTCACCGTCGTCCCCGGCGGGGCCGAGTGCTACTGCGGCAACCGGGGCTGCCTGGAGGCCGAGTGCCGCCCGGCCGCGATCGAGGCCGCACACGCCGCACGTACCGGCCACCGGCTCACCCATGCCAGGATCTGCGCGGCCTTCCGGGCCGGGGACGCCGAAGCGAGGGAGACGATACGCCCCGTCGCCGAACGGCTGGCCGATGCCGCCGTGAGCATCGTCAACCTGCTCGACGTCGACCTCCTCCTGATCGGCGGCCCGGCGCTGCGCGAGACCGCGGATGCCTTCCGCGATGCCATGGCCGAAGCGGTGAACACCCGCTCGTTCAACCGCCGTCTGCACGACGTGCGGGTGGAGATCGCGCCGATGGGAGCCGACGCGGCGGCGATCGGCGCGGCCTCTCTGGTCTTCCACTCGACCTACGCGCCCACGCTGCCGACCTAGGGTCCTTCGTGTGCATCATGCCGGGCTCACGTTCCCCGGCACGCGCTCCCCAGCTGTCTCGATCCTCCGCCTCGCAGGGGCGCGCACCGCTGCGAGATCAGCCGCTGCGCGGCGGCCTCCCATGATCCGGTCGGACCTCAAACGAGGGGCCCCTGGTGCGCCTTGATGTCCGCACCCTTTACACGTGCCCCATGCGTCGCTACCTTCACTGGCTGATGACAACGATGTCAATTCCGCACCCGAGGAGCGTGATCGTCCATGGTGTCCCGAAGAGACTTCCTGATGACCAACGGAACGATCCTGGCGGCAGCCGGACTGGGCTTCGGCCTCACCGGTCGGGCCGCCGCCGCCGAAAGCGGCAGCCTCACCCGCCTGCTGCCGTCCTTCGGCCGCGCCACCACGCTCGACGTCGCCGACGTGAGCACGCTCCACGGTGACGATCAGCTGCTGCTGACCACCCTCCAGGGAATCGTCAACCGACGCCGCCCCCGCCTCTACTTCGCCTACGACTCCAGCGGCGTCGACCTGCGCTGGCTGACCGGCACCGGTGCCGACATCACCCGCCACGACAACGCCCTCGACCTGATCGGCGGCTACCGCGGCGAGGTCCGCGGCGCCGTCCTGCACGACCCCGAGGTCCCCGACTCGGTGAACGTCGCCACCACCCTGGCCGGCCTGGAGAACGCCGTCGCGGCTACCGCCGAACAGGCGGCTCGGTACGGTCTGAAGGTCGTCGCCGATCTGCGGGGCCGTTTCGCCGACGACCCGCAGGCGGTCTACCGCTGGCAGTTGGACCACCTCTTCCCCCGCTGCGCCCACACCCTGCTGGCCGGACTACCGCCCACCAGGACCGTGAAGGTGGACGGTGTCCAGTGGCGGGAGATCGCCCGCGAGCCGAGCCGTATTCGCGACTCCTCCAACAGGGCGGTACGCACCTTCGACCTCAGCCCCGAACTCGCCGGACCCGACGGTGCTTTCCTCCGTTTCCAGGACTCACTGGGGGACGACGGCTGGGGTGCTTCGGTGGGACGGATCACCGTACGGGCCGACGGCCAGGAGCTGGCGTCCTTCACGCCGGGTACGGACGCCGAGGCCCCGTACCTCTTCGACGGCCTCAACTCCTCCGTCGGCAGCGACGCCAACCGCTTCTGCGACGGGGGCGGTTACTTCGTCTACCGGTTCACCGCGCCGGCCGGGACCACTCGGCTGACCGTCGATGCCGACCTGTGGAACCAGTACCTCGTCACCTGCACGACCACCGCGCCCACCCGCGTCGAGCCCTTCCCGTACTTCCGCGACTACGCGGTCGCCTCCCGGGCCATGGTGGTGTGGCTGCCGCCCTCGGGGGCCACCGGCGTCCTGCTCGACGAGGTGTTCAGCCGGGTCGAGCCGACCACCCCGTACTGCGGCTGGTTCTCCAATGATGTGGCGGGGGAGTGGGGCGGCGTCGACCGGGCCTCACAGCACGGGGTGGAAGTGGTGCCCACCGACTTCTACATGAACGGCACGGTGCACGCCGGAACCCGGGCGAAGGTGTCCGACCGGGTTCGCCCGCGCCCGCCGGCGACGCTGCGCAATCGGGTGTACCTCACGCTCACGGTCGGCGAGGGCGACAACATCCAGTACTGCCAGCGCCGCATGCGCGACCTGTGGGACAACCCCGCGCGCGGGCAGGTGCCTGTCAACTGGACGGTCAGCCCGCTTCTGGCCGACATCGGCCCCGCGCTGCTGGCCCACTACCAGCGCACCGCCACCGCCAACGACCTGCTGATCAGCGGCCCGTCCGGAGCCGGATACACCTACCCCGGCTCCTGGCCGCAGAAGGCGCTGGACGCATACACCCGGCTCACCGGGAGCTTCCTGCGCCGCACCGGCATGGACCTGGTCTACGCCTACAACCAACGGCTCCAGGAGGGCAACGGCTGGGTCCCCTTCGACGAGCGCATCGTCCGCTCCTACCGGGACAACACCCCACTGCGCGGGATCATCCAGTCCTGGGAGACCGGCGACCTCCAGATCCGCCCCGCCGGTCTCCCGGTGATCGGCAACTACTGGCCACAGGGCAAAGCGGCCGAGTACCGGGACGGCCTGGTGAAGCACATCGAGGGCTGGGACGGGAAGGGCCCGCTGTTCATCGCCGGAGCGGTCAACGCGTGGAACTGGACGCCGAGCGATATCGCCGAACTCGGCGAGCTGCTCACCGACCCGTTCGAAGTGGTGAGGGGTGACACCTTCTTCGATCTGCTGGACCGGGCCAGCCGGTAGGGGAGCGAACCGTGTGGTGCGCATGCCGAGGGTGGCACGTGGCGGTCGTGCGGAGCATCACCATCCGCTTGGCTCGCGCGTGCCGTGCGCACACTCCGACGCAACGGTTGTGACCTGGAGGAACACGCGGCGTGGGACCGCGGATGGGATGAACGAGGCGAACGGCGGACGCCCTCGCGCGTGCACCGCAACAGAGAAGGGTTCGAGCTGGTCCACGACCGACGCGGGTTCACCGGCGGGCGGCGGATCGTCATCTGCCGTCGCTGGTGCCGAGGGCCTGGAAGTCGACCATGCCGAAAGCCTCGTGGACGTAGACGTTGGTCAGTCGCGGGTTGCGGTAGTTCAGGACCTTGGTGGCGACGATCGGCAGGTAGTACGCGCCGTCGGTGACCGCATGGTTGATCCGGCGGTGGACCTTGGCGGCCTGGGCGGTGTCCTTCTCGGCGGAGGCCTGGTCGAAGAGGCTGTTGATCGCGGGGTCGTCGATCTGGGCGTAGTTGGTGTTGCCGCTCGCCGGGATGAGGCGCCCGTCGGCCAGGGGCTGGAGGAAGCCGGAACCGGTCGGGTAGTCGCCGGCCCACCCCAGCAGGACCAAGCCGTAACCCCTGTCCTTGACCGTGCTGGGAGATCCGATGTCCGTGAAGAACTGGGGGCCGTCGCGGCGGTCGATCTCGGCGGTGATGCCGACGGCCTTGAGGGAGTTCTGCAGAGCTTCGGCGGACTGGAGGTCCTTGGTGTTGTCGCTGCGTACGGCGATCTTGGTGGCGAAGCCGGCGGGCTTGTCGCACGCCCTCAGCTCGTCCTTGGCCTTCTCGATCCGGGGCTTGCCGGCGGTCAGACCGAACGGGTCGTAGTCGTCGGAGCCGAAGACCGTCGGGGGCAGCATGTTGCCGTGCCTCGAACCGGCCGTCGGACCGCCGCGGGTGCTCTGCAGGGCTGTGGTGTCGGCCGCGTACAGCACGGCTTTGCGGCAGTGCACATTGTCGAACGGCGCGATCTTCGAGACGAGCGAGACGAAACGGATGGAGCCGCTGTGCGGGTCGTCCGCGTTGGCCGACCGTTTCGGGTCGTTCAACACCGTGAGCGCGGCAGGCTGCGGCAGGCCGGCCTGCTGGACATCGAGGTCGGCGGTGCCCGCGAGGAGCCGTGAGGCCACGTTCTCGGGGCCGGTGGAGACGGTCAGCTCGATCCTCTCCGGCAGCGCCTTGCGCAACGGGTCGGTGGCCCGGTCCCATTGCTCGTTGCGGACGAGGACCAACGAATTCCCGGGCTTGTACGACGCGAACCGGTACGGGCCGGAGGAGACGGGGCGCGCACCGTATCCGGCGCCGGTGTCCTTCTGCTGCGGCACGGGGGAAGTGGCACCCATGGCCAGCAGGTACGGGAAGCGGGAGTCGGCCTTGGCCAGCCGGAAAATGAGGGTCAGTTCGTCCGGCGACTCGATCGATTTCAGGCCGAGCTTCCCGGGGTCCTCATCCCTGTACGGGCCCTTGTAGCTCTGGCTCCGGTCCAGTGACTCGATCAAGTAGGTGGGGCCGCCCTTGATGACGTCCTGGGCGAAGACCCGCTCGATGCCGTACTTGACGTCCTGGGCGGTGATCGGTGTGCCGTCCTCGAACTTCAGACCGGGCTTCAGCTTGACGGTGTAGGCCCTGCCGTCGGGCGAGACCACCGGCTGGGCCGCGGCCAGGTCCGGAACGAGGCCCAGGCCCTGCTTGCCCGGCTCGGTGTCGTACGTCAGCAGTGTGCGGGCGTAGAGGCGCTGCATGTTCCAGACCCACCCGTAGTAGGAGCGGGCCGGGTCCCACGAGTCGGCGTCATCGGAGCTCACCAGACGGAGGGTGCCGCCCTTCCTGCCGGACGCGTTGACCACTCCGCCGACTGCGGCGTTGAAGCCCGTGGCACGGGTGGAGGAGCTCGGGCTGCCCCCGGTCCCCTCGGACGTGTCCTTGTCCTTGCCCTGGTCGGCAAGCAGGGCGGTGATGCCGCCGCCGGTGACGAGGGCGACCGTGAGAGCGATCGCCGCGAGACGGCGGCGCCGGGCGCGGCCGGGCCCGTGTGCAGGGAGGCGTCCGGGCGATGTGGGGGGCGAGGCCGGCGTCCGGTCGGCGACGAGGGGCGGCTCGCCGGTGGGTGGCACGGGTTGCTCGTCGCGTACTGCCGGTGGCCCGCTCGCGGGCAGGGGCGGTGCGGGCGGCGCCTCGGGCCACTTGCCGAGCTGAACCCGTGGATCGGGCGTGGGCAGGGTGTCGGCACGGGGCACGGCGCCCTGCGTGTCCCCGGAGCCCGACTCGTCACGGCCGTCCGGGCCGGCAGGGGTGGCCCCGTTCTGCAACGGTCCTGGGTCCTCCGCGGGCGGCGCGGGGGTGGGGGCGGCACTCCGGCCGGCGAGGGCCGACGCGATCGCTTCCGGGAGCCAGTCGGTCTCGTTCGGCAGCCTGCCCGCGTATGTCTGCCCGCCCGACTCGCCGAGCATCTGCGCGAACTGCGCCAGCAGTTCCGGCACGGTGGGCCGCCGGGCGGGGTCCTTGTCGAGACACCGGCCGACGAACTCCGTCCCCGGGGGCAGCCCGCGCAGGTCGGGTTCCTCGTAGACGGCGCGGAAGTTCACCGAATGCGGGGAACCTGTCCCGAACGGGCCGTCCCCGGTGGCCGCGAAGGCCAGTACCGCCCCCAGGGAGAACACGTCGCTGGCGGGGCCGACCGACTTCCCCGTCACCTGCTCGGGCGACATGAAGCCGGGGCTTCCGATCACCAATCCCGTCTGGGTCAGCACACTCGCCTCGGAGGCGATCGAGATACCGAAATCGATGACCCGGGGTCCGTCGCCGGCGATCAGCACGTTCGACGGCTTCAGATCCCGATGGATCAGTCCCGTGCCGTGAATGGCCTCCAGGGCCTCGACCAACCCGGCCCCCAGGACGAGCAACGAGCGCCGGGGCCACGCCCCGTGGGTGCGCACCGCTGCGTCGAGCGGCAGTCCCGGAACGTAGGCGGTGGCGAGCCAGGCGGGCGATCCCGCGGGATCGGCATCGACCACGGCTGCGGTGAAGAATCCCGTGACGCGCCGGGCGGCCTCCACCTCGCGGGCGAAACGGCGCTGGAAGTCCGGGTCCTCCGCCAGTTCCGCGCGCACCACCTTCACCGCGACCATCCGGCCACTGGTGGAGCTCCCCAGGTACACGCGGCCCATCCCGCCCGCTCCCAGGCGCGCGTGGATCCGATACCGCCCCACCTGCCGCGGATCTGCCCCATCCAGCTCTTGCAACGCCGCCCCCAGCCTCTGACCCCACCCCGGGGGATCGTCGGAGACGATTACATCAGATCTGGGTGACTCCCTTGTGGCCCCGGACCCAGCCGTACACGCAACCGTTGCAGGACTGCATGGTGAGCCACCACAGGCGCCCGTTGTCCGCCTGCTCCTTCACGAGGGGAGAGCGATCCGGCGGGCCCGTAGAGGGACATCCACCTGTTGAGCGCCATCGGGACGTGCTCTAAGGGCTGTCCCGTAATCCCTGGCGGGCGCACGACGACAGCTACGGCACCTCGCCGCGTTGTCGGAACGCCCGAATACATCCAGTATGCGGATGTCCCTCCGCCTTGCGATGCACCGCATCTGACGCCGTGCGCTGATCCACCAGGGATTACGGGACAGCCCTTAGCCCGGGTCCTCGGTCATGAACTCCGTAACCAGCGCAGCCGGGTTGGCGTCCGAGGTCAGCCTGAACATCGCGTCCGGGTCGAACATGTCGTACAGGATCACCGGGACCGGCCGTCCCAGCACTTGCACGATCCGGCCGCTCTCGTGGAGGTGCCGAGCCGTCTCGACGCACACCTCGTAGAACCATTCGACCAGCCGCTCGTCGCGATCGTGCGGCTCATCGTCGTCCTCGTACCAGATCCCCCGGGACTCCGCCTCCCGCCGGTGAGACTCCGCACCGTCCGGATCACGCCCGACGACCCTCACCCCTTCGAGCCCCGTCTCCGGGAAGAACGCGTAACTCCAGCGCGCCTCCCAGGAGTCCGACGCCTTCTCCGTTGCTTCCGCCGCGTCGGCCTCGGTCGTGTAGCCGATCGCCACGTATGGAAACCGCGGATCCTGATCGACGCTGTCGATCCGGAACGTCACCGCGTAGATCCCGCCGTCCGCCGGAAACCCTCCGACGACCTCGCCGGCGACCCGTTCCATGTGTTCCCGAAACGCCATATGGCCCCCCTCCTCGATCAGGTCGAAGATCATAGACTGCCCGGCTCGCAGTCCGTGCCGATCTGCGGTACCGACGAGGTGGGCGGTGGCGAGGCCTCGCCCGCTCCCAGGGGCTTCGTCAGGTGATCCCGTGGTCGGCCGGTGTCATGGCCCGCACGGCGCGCTGCCGGATGGCCTCGGCGAGCCGGTCCTCGAGGTTCTCCAGGCGGGTGCGCCCGGCGGAGCCTGCGCGGTCGCGCAGCCGAATATCGCGTGCACTGCCGTCGGTGGACGTAGCAGACTCACCGGCATGGTCGACATGCGCATGTTCCGGGACGAGGTCACAGGCTGGGCGGGCGGTGGCTCCGGCGGGCCGGCGAAGGAGCTGGCGGAGTTCCTGGGGGTGCACACGGCGGTCCTGCTGGAAGGTCTGAGCGACCTCGCTGCCGTCGAGGCGCTGGCCGCGGGGCGGAGCCGTGACCTGGCGGCCGAGGGGGTGTGTGTGGTGCCGATGGGCGGGGCGATGAGCGTCGGCCGCTACGCAGGGCTCCTCGGGCCGTCCGGTCTCGGCCTGCGCCTGATCGGTCTGTGCGACGAGCGCGAGAAACCCTTCTTCGACCGGGGCCTCAACCCGGCCTGGGCGCCGCGCCCGGGCGTCTTCGTCTGCACGGCGGACCTGGAGGACGAGCTCATCCGTGCGCTGGGCCCGGCGCGGGTCGAGCAGATCGTCCAGGCCGAGGACGAGCTGCGCCCCTGGCAGACCTTCGTACAGCAGCCCGCCCAGCAGGGCCGGCCCCGGCACCACCAACTGCGGCGCTTCATCGGTACGAAGAAGGGCCGCAAGATCCGCTATGGCCGCCTCCTGGTCGAGGCCCTCGCCCCCGACCAGGTGCCCGCCCCGCTGGACGACCTCTTCGCCAGCTTGTGAGGGTCCGTCCAGCAATGCTTCGATCCCCAGGAAATACTGAACCTCTACGATTCAGTCGGCTGGGAGGGCTGCACCAGTGAGGTCGACAGGCTCTGCCGTGGCCTACTGAACCGGCACCTCGGCATCACAGCACGAGACGGTTCAGGAACGCTCCTCGGACTGGCCCGGACCCTCTCTGACGACGAGCGCATCTGTTACGCCCAGGACGTCGTGGTCAACCTCGAGTGCCACAGGCAGGGCGTCGCCCGGGCCGTGCTCGAGCCCTTCATGCGCGCTGCTCGCACTGCCGCTTCTTCCTCCTGCCCACGGACCACGCATTGTCATCCAAGGGCAAGCGAAACCGCGTATTTTACCGGAGTCCGGGCTTCTTGTCCTACGAGGAAAGGGAGATGGCGGGCATTGCGCTGCCCAGGAACCGGCCGGACGTGCGTGACCCGATGCCGTGACGGACGGCGCCTCCCGTGTTCGGTGATCCAGTCCTTGGCGCCGGCTCCCGGTGGGTTGTTGCTCGTCTGCATTCCCGACTGCGCAGCGAGATGTTCGAGCGTCTGCGGTGAGCTTCGGTTCGCCGCCAAGGGCGCAGTTCAGCCATCACCCTCATGTCCGTGCGTCTCACCCGAAGCGGATGGACGAGGAAGTACGGGCTCTGACCAGCCGAACTGTCAGCTCGTCTCCCGGCGAGGGAAGAAACGCCGCCGCAGTCGGTCACCGACTTCGCCTACGGCAATCACCAGCGCAGCACTCGCCGCACACCCCGCGAGTTCCGTCGGCTGATCGAGAATTTCGGCCAGGAACCAAAAGGTCGTGGTGACAGCCGCCCACCACATAACCCACAAGCTGATCGCCGACCACCGGCGCCGTCTCTTCACGGCATCAAGATACGTCCCTCGTGCTGATCCGGACGGCCTGGGATCGAATCGGAATCGATTCTCCAATTAGAGCACTTGTTTGATTTTTGCTCATCCCGGGCGGCAGGCTCTGTCCCAGGCCCGGCGCTGGAACCTGCCCTGAGTCGCCGTGGTGCTGTTCCATGAGCCGCTGCCCCCGGAGCACGTGCAACTGCCCTTCGACTGCGTGGTGGCGGTCGACGCCGAAAGCTCATCCTGTTGAAGGGAAGGCCTGTTCGGTCCAAATGGTTTTACCGGAGCGGGTGTAGCGCGTTCCCCACCTCTGGACGAGTTGCGCGACGATGAACAGGCCGCGCCCGCCCTCGTCGTCCTCGCCGCTGTGGCGCAGGTGCGGTGAGGTGTGGCCCGTGTCCGCGACCTCGCACAGGAGGGTGCGGTCACGGATGAGGCGTACGTGGAGCGGTCCTTCTGCGTGCCTGACCGCGTTGGTCACCAGCTCGCTGACGACGAGCTCGGTCGCGAACGACAGCTCTTCCAGACCCCAGCCGCTCAGCTGTTCGTTGGCCAGATCCCGGGCATGGCCCACGGCGACCGGTTCTGCGGGCAACTCCCATTCCGCGACCTGTGAAGTGTCGAGTTCGCGGGTGCGGACGAGCAGCAGGGCGGTGTCGTCGGCCGTTGTGCCGCCCGGCAGGAGTTCGGCCACCGCCCGGTCGCACAGTTCTTCGAGCGACGCGTGCCGGTCGCTGAGCACACGTCCCAGGGTGTCGAGTCCTTGATCGATGTCGCGATCGCGGGACTCGACCAGGCCGTCGGTGAAGAGAGCCAGCAGGCTGCCCACCGGCAGCTCGATCTCCATGGACTCGAACGGCAGGCCGCCGAGGCCCAGGGGCGGACCGGCGGGCAGGTCAGGGAAGGACGGGCGGCCGTCCGGGCCGACGACCGCCGGCGGCAGGTGCCCGGCCCTGGCCATGACGCAGCGCCGCGAGACCGGGTCGTAGACCGCGTAGAGACAGGTCACCCCCATGGTCACATCGGTGTAGGTGCCGTCGGGCGTGCCCAGCTCGGCCCACTGCCCCTCCGCCGACTGACCCACCAGATCGTCGAGCCGCGACAGCAGCTCGTCGGGATCGATGTCCATCTGAGCGAACGCGCGTACGGTCGTACGCAGCCGCCCCATGGTTGCCGCTGCCTCCAGGCCGTGGCCGACCACGTCCCCGACCACGAGTCCGACCCGGGTTCCGGACAGCGGGATGACGTCGAACCAGTCACCGCCGACCCCTGTCACGTCGTCCGTGGGCAGGTAGCGGTAGGCCAGGTCGACAGCTGACTGCTGCGGTACGTATTGCGGCAGGAGCTGGCGCTGGAGGGCCAGGGAGGCGGTGCGTTCACGGGTGAAGCGTCGGGCGTTGTCGATGGACACCGCCGTACGGGCGACGAGTTCGTCGGCCAGCGCCACTTCGCCGCTGTCGAAGGTGGCCGAACCGGTGCTGCGGATGAAGGTGACGAGTCCCAGCGTGCTGTTCCCGGCCCGCAGCGGCACGACCAGGGTCGTGTCGTCGAGCACGAGCCCGCCCGAGGACAGGCTGCGGTCCTGCGTCGAACCGGGCGGGTACTCCACAGGGGAGTGGTTGACGAGGGGAGGGGGAGGAGGCTGCTGTCCCGGCTTCTCCTGGCCGGCTTGCTCGGCGGAGCGGCGGGCGACCCGTACCAGAGCCATCGCCGCCGAGCGGCCGGTGGCCGGCACCTCGCCTTCCAGTACCGCCTTCGAAAGGTCGACCGAGACCGTGGCGGCGAACTCCGGCACCGCCACCTCGGTGATCTTCTCGGCAGTGACCATGACATCGAGGGCGGTGCCGATTCCGCGGCCTGCCTCGACGAGCAGGGCCAACCGCCGCTGTGCCCTGTAGCGATCGGAGATGTCGAAGGCGTCCTCACACACTCCGAATACGTGTCCGTCGGCGTCCTGGAGCCGGTAGTAGGCGCAGGACCAGAGGTGGTCCGTTTCCGGGTCGCTGGGCGGCCGGCCCTGGAAGTGCAGGTCCAGAAATGGTTCTCCGGTGTCCAGTACATGACGCATGACCGCTTCGAGCGTGGGCGGATGCCCCTTGGTCACGAACTTTCCCTCGGAGTACAACTCATCGGCCCGCAAGCCGCGGAACTCGGCGAACGGTCGTCCGATCTCCTGTTCGTACGCTGCGTTGCACCAGGTCAGGCGCAGTTCGGTGTCGTAGATGGCCAGGCCGAGGGGTGACTGGGTGGCCAGTCCATGCAACAGGGCCAGCCGGGTTTCCCACAGCCGGAGATCCTTCAGCTCCGTCGCGACGAGGACGCGCCCCGCCGTGCCGGCGCCCGGCAGGGGACACACCGCGGTGGCGACGATCAGCTCACGACCGTCCCGGTGCCGGGCGACGCGGATCTCGTTGCCCCGGAACTGGGGAGGTATGGGGAGAACAGGGGGCGTCGGGCCGGGTGACAGGAACGTGGCCAGAGGCCGGCCGACGATTTCGTGCGGGTGGTAACCGAGGAGCCGCTCAGAAGCGGGGCTCCATCCGATGACCGTGTCCTGGGCGTCGACCACCACTGTGGCCGCCCTGGTGACGTCGAGGGGACCACGAAAGTCGGCACTCTGCTCTGCGTTCCATGCAGTCATGGCGCCACACCAGCCCCGTTCATCCCCTACAGAATCCGCCGTCCTCGGGGCAGGCACAACCGCGGTACGTCCGGCCGGCGGGAAGCCACGGGGCATTCTCAGCCGGTGCGGCCCACCGGCAGCCGCCGCGCGGGCAGCTCTGTGCGAGCGCCGTCCGCCCGGAACTCCGTCCTGCGCGAGGGTGGCGCGGCCGTGCGCCAGGACGGCGAGGCCGACGCACGCAGGCGGTGGCCGGCCGGCTGGACGGGCTGGTGGACGAGCCGCGGCAGGGACGGCCGCACACCATCAGTGTCGATCAGGTGGAGGCTGTCGTGGTCGGGACGCCGGAGGAGATCCCCCGTCCCCGTCGCATATGCCTGCACCCTGCAACGACTGGCATCCGCACGCCCTCTCGAGAAGCCCTGGGCGCCGGGACGGGTGCGGGCAGGGCGCGAGGAGGGACAGGACCTACATCGGGGCCGGGGTGAGCACCACGAAGTCCGCGCCCGCCGGGTCGGCGCAGAGCGACAACCGCCCGACTCCCTCTGCATCCTCGGGGCCCATCAGCACTGAGCCGCCGTTGGTCCTGACCCGGTCGACCGTGGCGTCGCAGTCCGCGGAGGCGAACACCGGGTGCCAGTAGGCCAGCCCGCCGGTCGTGACGAGTTGGTCTGCGGGCATCTCCATCAGGCCACCGTGCATACGCTCCGGTGGCCGGCCGGACGGGGTGATCATCGAGTACGTTCCGCCGCCGCCCGGAAGGGGCATGTCCTCGGTCGTCCAGCCGAACAGGTTGCCGTAGAAGTCCTTGGCGCCGGCCGCGTCCGTCGTGTACAGCTCGGTCCAGCACAGGGATCCCGGCTGGTCCGCGACCTCCATCCCGTTCATCTTCCCCGGCTGCCAGACAGCGAACTGGGCGCCGTGCGGGTCGGTGTACTGGGCCATCCGGCCCGCGCCGTCGGCGTCCATCGGCTCGATCCGCACGGTGCCGCCGAGGCGCCGTACGGTCTCGGTCGTCGCCGTGGCGTCGGGCGTGTGGAAGTAGATCATCCACGCCGAACGGGCTCCCTCCTCGGTGAGCTTGCCCAGGCCACCGACGGCCTTGCCGTCCAGCTTGAAGGAGCCGTACTCCTCCGTGTCGGGACCGAACTTCTGGAACTCCCAGTCGAACACGGCGCCGTAGAAGGCTGCCGCCGCCGCTACATCGGGCGCGCCGAGATCGAGCCAGCACGGGGAGCCGGGAACGAAGTCAGTAGTGATCACGGTGGTTCCTTGGGTCGCGGGTCAGCACGGACGGTCAGGGGAGGTCACGCACCTCGTACACAAGCAGCGTGCCACCGGGCACGGGTGCGCGCTCCCCGGACATGGCGAACCGGTGTACCCCGGTGCGCCCCGTCTCCCGAGTCCGACGGCTACGCATCCCGGTGCTGACCCCCGCGCCGTTGCCCGGTGCCGACCCACCTCGGTGTCGTTCGATCAGAAGGGACCTGGAACACCTCGCACCATCGCCCGGGCGTGAATGAGCACGTCGGCAGGAGCAGGGCTGACGCGTTTGCGGCGTTGCCGTTGGCCGAGAAAAACGCGTGGACCGCCCGGACGCCGTCGCGGGACACTGTGATTTCCGGCCTCCCGTACTCGCGCAGACACCTCGCCGCGAGCCGCGCGGGGGCTCCGCCGTCGTGTCCAGCCTGTCGGAAGACGACCCGGCAGAGGGCATGCAGCCGGACCGAATCGCCCGCGGCCAGTACCGCAAAGGCGCCTCCCCGAAGACGCATGGAGCGGGCTCGCCGCACGACCGCACAGGGTGGGAATGGGATTGTCTGAAGTACGTGAGGAATCGCCGGGCAAGGGGTCGGTGCTCCTGGCACTGCGTTACTACGGAAGGGAGTTGGCCCGGCTCCGGTGGCTGACGGCACCCGCGATGCTGTCGCCGGCACTGGGCAACATCGGCATCAACTACATCGCGCCGCTGATCGTCGCGAAGCTCGTCGGCCACATCGCCGACGGCGGCGGTACCACCCTCGGATCGATGGTCCCCTACGTCCTCGGCTTCGCAGGCGTTCTGTTGCTCGCGGAGGTGTTCTGGCGCATCGGCCTGCACTTCCTGAACCGCCTGGACGCCCGGGGTATCGAGCACCTGTACGTGATCGGCATGGACGAGCTGTTCGCCAAGGACGCCACGTTCTTCCACGACAACTTCGCCGGGTCGTTGACCAAGCGGGTCCTGAGTTTCGCTTCCCGCTTCGAGGAGTGTGTCGACACCCTGACCTTCTCGGTCGTGGGCAGCTTCGTGCCGCTGCTGTTCGGGTCGGTGGTGCTGTGGAGTTACGAACCGCTGCTCGTCGTAGGTCTCCTGACGATGATCGTGCTGACCGCGCTGTGTGTGATGCCCCTCATTCGCCGCCGCCAGGCGCTCGTCGACCAGCGTGAGGAGGCGATTGCCCAGGTGTCGGGTCACGTGGCCGACAGCCTGATGAACATGGACACGGTCCGGGCTTTCGGCGCCGAGGAACGCGAGGCTGCCGAGCACCGGTCCCGCGTCGCGGAGTCGCGCCGGCTCACGTTGCGGTCCTGGGACTACGGCAACCTGCGTATCGACACGCTGGTCGCTCCGATGTCCGTGCTGACCAACGCCATGGGCCTGCTGCTCGCGGTCACGCTCGGCGGGGGCGGGCACGGCGTGGAGGCGGTCGTCGTCGCCTTCACGTACTACACCAATGCGACGCGGATCATGTTCGAGTTCAACCAGATCTACCGCCGCCTGGAAAGTTCGATGACGGAGGCCGGGCAGTTCACCGAACTCCTGCTGACACAGCCGATCGTGCTCGATCCGACGTCGCCGGAGCCGCTGCTGTCCAAGGCCGCCGACGTCCGCTTCGAACGCGTGACCTTCGCCCACGCGGGTGCGAAGCCGCTCTTCGAGCGCCTCGACCTTGATGTGAGCAGTGGCGCGAAGATCGGGCTCGTCGGCCGGTCCGGCGGTGGCAAGACCACCCTCAGCCGACTGCTGCTGCGTATGACGGACATCGACGCCGGCCGGATCCTGATCGGCGGGCAGGACATCAGCAAGCTGCGCCAGGCCGATCTGCGCAGCCTGATCGCTTACGTGCCGCAGGACCCGGCCATGTTCCACCGCACGCTGCGGGACAACATCGCGTTCGCCCGGCCGGACGCCACCGAGGCCGAGATCCGCCGCGCGGCCGAGGCGGCGCACGTCACGGAATTCGCCGACGCGCTGGCGGAAGGCTTCGACACCATGGTGGGCGAGCGGGGCGTCAAGCTGTCCGGCGGACAGCGTCAGCGGGTCGCCCTCGCCAGGGCGATTCTGCGCGACGCGCCGATCCTGCTGCTCGACGAGGCGACCAGCGCCCTGGACTCCGAGAGCGAAGTCCTCGTCCAGAAGGCGTTGTGGCACCTCATGGAGGGGCGGACAGCACTGGTGGTGGCGCACCGGCTCAGCACGGTCGCCACGATGGACCGGCTCGTCGTCCTGGACCGCGGGCGGATCGTCGAGCAGGGGACGCACCAGCAGTTGCTCGCATCGGACGGCACCTACGCGAAGCTGTGGCAGCACCAGTCAGGAGGCTTCCTGGACGACGCCCCCGCGCAGGTCGACCTGACCTGAGCCGTGTGGGCCGAGGGCAATGAGCCGTGGCGCAGGCACATGTTCGCGGACACCGGCATACGAGCGACGTCCCGGGGGATCTGAGCGAGGACCGGCTCGGGCCACTACGGCCTGGTCGCTGTGCAGGGTTTCGCGTCGAAGGAGTCCCCGAGCCAATTCGTCAGTGTGGACCTCACGGTGTGGCGCAACGTGACCACCCCCTGAAGCGGCAACCACGGTCCTCGGGCCCAGGCCGGGACGGGCGTCACCCCGGCGGAGCCTGCGACGCGCGCCAGGCGGTCGCGAGTCCTTCCAGCCATGCCGGGGGCAGTTCCGCGTACTCCCATTCCGCCCGGAGCGCTGATGGTGCGGCGGTGAGGCGTTCGAGTACGGCGATGCTCGTGGGGGAGTGGAGGAGGGAGTAGCGGCCATGGACGGCGATGCGGCTACGGGGTCCGTACTGCGCGTACAACTCAGCCAGCCGCTCTCGATGGGACTCGGTGAACCGCTCCAGTTGGCCCGCGTAGCCGACCCGTCCCACGACGCCCATCGTGCCGAGTACCGCGGTGAGGACCTCGTCCGACACCTCGGGGTCGAGGTCCGAGGCGTCACCGAATGAGAGGCTGAGGGGCGTCACGGCGACCTTCGCACGTTCTACGTCCACCCTCCCGACAGGGTGATGGCCTTGCGCGGCGTCCGCCACCGAGTCGGACGTCGCCGGGCCGATGGCACGCTCAAGGGCTCGCTCGGTGATGCGGACGAGTGCGTCACTGACGGCCCGGGCGCCGTCGTGCCAGCCGATGCCGTACGGCTCCCCCTTCTCGTCCGGGACGCCCTCCGCCTTCCCGACCTCGCTGTGCGCGTCTGCGAGCGCGCCGGCCTCGACGAGCGCGATCAGCCTTTCGGCTTCGCCCCGGAAGACTCCCGAGCGGCCCAGGAGTTCAAGGAGGGTCTTCTTCGCGTTCATGACGCTGGCGGAGTCCAGCTGGTGCCGGAGCATCTCGGGGGTGTTGATCGTGTCCTCCTCGTCGGCCGTGGTCTGGTGCTTCCGCAAGTGCTTCAGCAGGACGTGGCTCTTTCGTCGCGCTCTCTCCGTGCCTCGGCTGTGAGGCTTTCAGCTGGGAGCGGCCGCAGTCCAGCTTCTCAAGTCTCCACGACACGACCGGTTGTCGCCGCGCCCAGGGCTGTTCCGGATCGCCCCGTGTCCGTACGAGCCGGGGGCGAAGAGGGCGTCCATGTGCGCGAGCAGGCCCTCTCGGGGTCAACCGGCGCCGGCCGGACAACCGGCCGCCGCAGGTCAGCTACCACCTCGGCACGAAGTAGGCAGGCGACAGGCAGGACCGCCGACGCTCGGTCCACCATCCGGTCGGGGTGGTGTCTTCCGTGCCGGCGAACCCGCGCACGGGTTCGCCGGTGCCACAGGCGGACGTCGGCGCGGTGATCTCAGGTCGAGTCGCGGACGACAAGGCGGCAGGGAGTGCGGTGGATGCCGAAGTCGGGCCGGCCGTCGATCGCCTCGAGAAGCTTGAGCGCGGCCAGCCGGCCGATTTCGGTGAGGTTCATATCGACGCTGGTGAGGGGCGGGCGGGCGGCGAGTGCCATGGTGTCCCAGTTGTCGTAGCCCACCACCGCAAGGTCGTCGGGTACCCGGCGGCCGCTCTCGCGCAGGCCGTCGGTGACCCCCCGGGCGATCTGGTCGTTGCCGCAGAAGATCGCGTCCGTGTCGGGTGCGGTTCCCACGATGGCGCGGGCGGCCTGCCTGCCCCAGGCTTCGCTCCACTCGCCGTGGTGGACACGGCCGGTGGCCAGCGGCAGGCCCGCCTCCTGGAGCCAGTGACCGGTGTGAGCGGCGCGGTCGGTGGCGGCGGCGTGGTGTGCGGGGCCGGTCACATGCGCGATGCGCCGACGGCCCAGACCTGCCAGGTGCTCCACGGCGAGCTGTGTGCCCTGGCGGTCGTCGGAGACCACGCTGATGGCGGCCGGATCGGTGGAGGGGGCGAAGGCGTAGACGGTCGGTACACCGGTCGAGCCGACCAGTGGCGGGCGTGGATCGGTGCGACGGCCGGTGACGATGATGCCGTCGATCCGTCGGGCGGTCAGGGTGCGCAGGTAGTGCTGTTCACGGATCGCGTCGCCGCGGGTGTCGCACAGAAGCACGGAGATCTCGCCGGTGCCCAGCGCGTCCTCGGCTCCCAGCAGGACGGGTGTGGCGAAGCGTCCGATGCCGTCGGTGGTGATGAGGCCCACCGTCCACGTCCGGCCGCTGAGCAGGTTCTGCGCGACCTGGTTGGGCCGGAAATCGAGCTGGGCCGCCGCGTCCAGGACGCGTTGCCGGGTCTCGGGGCGGAGCCGGCCCCGGCCGTTGAGGGCCTTCGAGGCGGTCCCCGGGGCTACCCCCGCCAGTGCCGCGACGTCCGTGAGAGTGGGGTGCGTTGCGGTCCGGTGGTCGGCATCGTTCATCGGAAACCCTTTTCTCAAGTGTCTGTCGTGAGCATCCTGCCATCGCCCAGCGGCATTCGTCACGACCCTCCGAACGTGCCAGGTTTCCTGTCCGATGCCTTGACGAGGCAGGGGGGTGCCCCTACGTTCAGCGCAAGGAAAAGGGTTTCCCAAACGTTCCTCGCTTACCCGCTCTGTCGGCTGCCGTCCGGGCCGGCGGATCGGCGGAATGCGGAGGGTCGAAGTCCGGTCCGGAGATGACCAGCCCTTTCCTTGCCTGGCCCCTTCTGCCGCGTGATCGGTCCGCCCCGGTCCAAGAGGAGATCTCCGATGTCTTCCCCCCTTTCCCAGCCATATGACAGCGGCCCCGTGCGTCCGACACCGGGAGCGTCGGCGGAACTTCGGCCGGAGGCGACAACGAGAATCACCGGGGGGTTCTGGGCCGAGCGGCGCCGTGTCAATGCACAGGCATCGATACCTCAGGGTCCGGTTCTGCTGGAGTCGGCGGGAAACCTCCACAATCTCGGTCTCGCGGCGGGGACCGCGACCGGTGAGTACCGGGGGGACCTGCCCTTTCTGGACTCCGACGTGACGAAATGGCTGGAGGCCGCGGCCTGGCATCTGGGCGACGCCGCCTGCGACAGCGGTGCCGGGGCCGGAACGAGCAGCCCCGCGGGGGCTGATCCCGAGACGGTTCGCTCCCATGTCGAGGACCTCACGGCTCTTCTCGCCGCTGCTCAGGAGGACAACGGCTATCTCAATTCCTGGTTCCAGGTGGTCAAGCCGGACCAGCGGTTCTCCGACCTGCGCTGGGGTCACGAGCTTTACTGCGCCGGCCACCTCATCCAGTCCGCGGTGGCCCTGCACCGCACCACCGGCACCAAGGGCCTGCTGAAGATCGCCATACGGTTCGCCGACCACATCGACGCCACCTTCGGTCCCGGCAAGGCCGTCGACGGCATCTGCGGACACGCCGAGATCGAGACCGCGCTGGTCGAGCTGTACCGCGAGACCGGCGAGCGCCGCTATCTCGACCTGGCCGGATACTTCATCGACCGCCACGGCCACGGGTTGCTCAACGTGGGGGAGCGGCACGGCATCGCACCGGGCCCCGCCTACTGCCAGGACCGCGTCCCGCTGCGAGAGGCCACACACGTCGAAGGGCACGCAGTCCGCCAGCTCTACCTCCTGGCCGGCGCCACCGACGTGGCCACCGAGACCGGTGAGCCGGAGCTGCGCGATGCAGTCGTCCGGCTCTGGGAGGCGATGACGGCATCCAAGACCCACCTGACCGGAGGACTCGGCGCCCGGCACGAATGGGAGGACTTCGGGGACCCGTTCGAACTGCCCAGCGACCGTACGTACTGCGAGACGTGCGCGGCCGTCGCCTCCATCCAGTGGAGCTGGCGCATGGCCCTGATGACCGGTCAGGCCCGCTACTCCGACCTCGTCGAACGCACCCTGTACAACGGGCTGCTCGCCGGCGTCTCCCTGGACGGGGAACGCTGGCTCTACGTCAACCCGCTCCAGGTCCGCGACGGTTACACCGACGAGGGCACCGACCAGACCTCGCGCCGTACCCGGTGGTTCCGCTGCGCCTGCTGCCCGCCCAACGTGATGCGGCTGCTGGCCTCGTTGCCCGCCTACTGTGCCAGCACCGACGCCACCGGTCTGCAGATCCACCAGTACGCCACCGGCAACGTCTCCGCCAGGCTCGACGCCGGACCGGTCACCGTGGACATCGCTACCGGCTACCCCGTCGACGGCAGGATCCAGCTGACCCTGACCGGCACACCGCACACGCCCCCGTGGACGCTGTCCCTGCGGATACCGCACTGGAGCGCCACGTGCGCGGTCCTGGTGGACGGTGAGCCGGCCGAGTCGGTCGTCGAGGACGGGTGGGTGCGCCTGCACCGCAGCTGGTCACCGGGGCAGCACGTCGTTCTCGAACTGGACGTCGAGGCCAGGCTGACCCGGGCCGATCCTCGGGTCGACGCCGTACGCGGAAGTGTCGCCATCGAACGCGGGCCGCTCGTGTACTGCATCGAACAGGCCGACCATCCCGGAGGCGGCCTCGACGACGTGATCCTCGATCCGGGCAGGCAGCTGCGGAGCATTTTCCGCCCCGATCTGCTGGGCGGCGTGGTCAGCGTCCAGGCGGCCGGCCGCCGCGGCTTCCCGTCCCGGGACAGCTGGTGGCCCTACACCCCCGCCTCCGCCCGGCCTGCCCCTTCAGGGGCGGCCACGACGCCCGGAGACCTGACGCTCACAGCCATTCCGTACTACGCCTGGGCCAATCGCGAGGACGGGTCGATGCGTGTCTGGATCCCTGTCGACTGACCCTCCGTGCCACTGCTGCTTTTCCGCACCCCTGCCACCACCACGTCCGCCCCGACTCCCGCACCGCAACAAGACAGAGGACATCATGAACACACCGCGCAGGGCCCGTGCGGCCGCCGGTACCGCCCTGGCAACCGCCCTCCTGGCGTCATTGGCGGGCTGCTCGGGCGGAGCGTCCGGCAGCGCTTCCTCCGCCGACTCCGGGACCTACACGTTCTGGGACCCCTACCCGCAGTTCGACGCCGCCTCTCCCTGGGGCAAGCGGGTCGCCGAGTGCGGCAGGCACGCCGGAGTGAAGATCGAACGAACCCCCATGGACACCACCGACCTCGCCACCAAGGCCCTGCTTGCCGGGCAGCAGAGCAACCTGCCCGACGTCATGCTCGTCGACAATCCCGCCGTCTCCACGCTGGCCGAAGCCGGCATCCTGGCCAAGGTCTCCGACACGGGGCTGAAGTCCGACGGCATGCAGAAGAACATCCTCGACGCAGGCACCATCGACGGCGAGCTCTACGGCGTGCCCATCGGTGCCAACACCCTTGCCCTCTACTACAACGCCGACGTCCTGAAGAAGGCGAAGGTCGACCCGGCCTCCGTCACCGACTGGAAGTCCCTGACGGCTGCCCTGGCCAAGGTCAAGGCCGCCGGGAGCAAGGGCATCACCTTCTCCGCGACGAAGACGGAAGAAGGATCCTTCCAGTTCCTTCCCTGGTTCTGGGGCGCGGGAGCCGAACTCACCGACATCGACTCGCCCGCCGCCGTATCCGCCCTGACCCTGTGGAAGGACTGGCTCGAGGACGGCTACGCACCCAACTCGGTCATCAACAACACCCAGACCACCAGCTGGCAGGAATTCGCCACCGGTGACTACGCCTTCGGCGAGAACGGCACCTGGCAGCTCGCCAACGCGGAGAAGGCCGGCTTCGACTACGGGGTCATCAGCATTCCCTCCGCCCGGGGCGGCGCCGCCCCGGTGCCCACCGGAGGTGAGTTCGTCACCCTCCCCGTACAGGACGACAGTGCTCGCGAGGAGGTGACCACCAAGATCGTGAGCTGCCTGATCAGCGAAACGAACCTGCTGGCCACCGACACCACTCTGTCCTACATCGCGCCCAGTGCTCAGGTGCAGGCCCGACAGGTCGAGGACAACAGCGAACTGGGGCCTTGGGTGGACGCCGTCGCCGTCGCCCGCGGACGTACGAGCGGCGGAATGAACACCGACTACCCGGTTGTCTCCGAGCAGTTGTGGACCGCTGTGCAGGCGGGCCTGTCGGGTGCGCAGTCGCCGAAGGCCGCACTCGCATCCGCCCAGAACGCCGCCCAGTCCAAAACGGGCCACTGACCGTGCCACCCGCCGCTTCCCCGCCGACTGCGGGGCAGCGGCAAGGAGACCCGATGGCAAGCCTCAACACGCAGAGCCGCCGGGCGTCCGCAGGTCCGGCGCCCCGCGTGCACGACCGCCCACAGTCACCCGGAAGAGGCCGGGCATTCCGGCCGCACATCCGCCCTTCGCTCACGGCGTGGGCCTTCCTGGCGCCACTGGTGATCTACCTGGCCCTGTTCTACGTCTATCCGCTGTACCGCAATCTCGAACTGAGCCTGAAGGACTACACCGTCCGGTCCTTCGTGCAGAACAACGCGCCGTTCGTCGGACTGAAGAACTATGTGGAGGTCTTCCAGGACGCCACCTTCGCACCGGCGCTGCGCAACACACTCGTCTTCACGCTGTGCTCGATCACCGCCCAGTACGTCATCGGCCTGGCCCTGGCCGTCTTCTTCAACCGCACCTTCCGGCTCTCGGCCACACTCCGCGCCCTCTTCCTCGTGCCCTGGCTTCTCCCTCTGATCGTGTCCGCCTCCACCTGGTCGTGGATGCTCAACAGTGAGTCCGGCGTCATCAACCACGTGCTGCGGTCTCTGGGCAGCGGCAACGTCAACTGGCTGACCTCTCCGGAGTGGTCGCTGACCGCCGTGGTCATCGCCAACATCTGGATCGGGATTCCGTTCAACCTCGTCATCCTCTACAGCGGCCTGCAGAACATTCCCGCCGAGCTGTACGAGGCCGCCGCGCTCGACGGCGCCGGCCCCTGGCAGACCTTCCGTCGCGTCACCTTCCCGCTCCTGCGGCCGGTCACCGCCATCACGCTGCTGCTGGGCTTCGTCTACACCCTCAAGGTCTTCGATCTCATCTGGATCATGACCAAGGGCGGGCCCGGCTCGTCGTCCACCACCATGGCCACCTGGTCCTACCAGCTGGGGTTCGGATCCATGCTTCCCCACTTCGGCCCCGGCGCGGCGGTGGGCAATCTCCTGATCGTCATCGCCCTGGTCTTCGGCGTGACGCACATCTACACCCAAAGGAGGCAGGAGACATGACCACGGTGCATCAGCACGCCCTCCGGCCCGCCGGACACCCGCGGCACCCTGCCTCCGGACGGTCCCGGTTCCGGGCTCGGTGCAACACGGGGATCGCACTGGTGCTGACCGCGCTGATGCTTCTGCCGGTGTACTGGATGGTCAACGTCTCTCTCACTCCCCAGCACGAAATGCGTTCGTCGACCCCGTCCCTGTTCCCGCTCGACCCGACGTTCGAGGGCTACCGAGCCGTACTGGACGACCAGTTGCCGTATCTCGGAACCAGTCTGCTGATCGGCCTGGGAACGGTGGCCCTGACCTTGGCGATCTCCGCTCCGGCAGCCTACGCGCTGGCCAAACTCCGCCCCCGCGGAGGAGGCTCCCTGGGCTTCGTGCTGGTCATCGCCCAGATGATCCCGGGCATCGTCATGGCGATGGGCTTCTACGGCATCTACCTCAATCTGGGGTTCCTCAACACCTGGTGGGGCCTGGTCGTCGCCGACTCCACCATCGCCGTCCCCTTCGGCGTCATGATCTACACCGCGTTCATGCAGGGCATCCCCGACGAACTCCTCGACGCCTCGAAGATCGACGGAGCCGGTGCCTGGCGTACCTTCCGCTCCGTGGTCCTGCCTGTCAGCCGCAACGCGACCGTGACCGTGGCCCTCTTCAGCTTCCTGTGGGCCTGGTCCGACTTCGTCTTCGCCAACACCCTCGCCGGTGGAAGCTCCCTGCAGCCCATCACGCTGGGCATCTACCGCTACATCGGCAACAACAACCAGGAATGGAACTCGATCATGGCGACCGCGGTCGTGGCCTCGGTCCCCGTCGCCTTCCTCCTCGTCCTGGCCCAGCGTTACGTCGCCGCCGGCATGACCGCCGGCGCGGTCAAGAGCTGATCCACCCTCCGCGCACCGCACGCAACCGTGGCACGTCGCACGTGGACGGTGCGCGAAGGCCAGTCCCCCTACCCATCACCCGCACGGAGGTCTCCTTCCCATGCGCTCCCACACCCTCGGCAGAGGCCGGGCACTGACTGCATCCCTGTTAGCCGCAAGCGCTCTGCTCCTCACCCAAACCCTCACCCCCACTCCCGCCCATGCAGCCGGCGGCATCCTCACCGTGGATGTCGCGGCCCCGTTCAAGCCCGTCACCCGCACCGCGGCCGGTGGCCTCTACGCCTTGAAGGACGCCACCACACCTCCGGACGACTCGCTCGTGCAGGCACTTCGTCCGCACACCCACACCCAGCCCGCCCCCGGCGTCGGACAGAAACCCAACGGCCAGCCCGCCGGGGGAGACGCCCTGGTGGTCGCGGACAAGGCAGGCCGCACCGGCGCCGGAGAGATCATCCGGATGCCCGACATCTATCCCGACTTCCCCTACCGGTGGGTGGGCTGGGACGACTGGCTCGGCAAGGTCGGGACCATGATCGACAAGCGTCTGGCCGCCACCGGCGCGACCAACATCCGCGGGTGGGAGCTGTGGAACGAGCCGGACTGGACCTGGGACACAGCCGCCGCAGGCTCGTTCAACGACGGATGGGCCCGCACGTTCAAGGCCGTGCGTGCCAAGGACACCGTGACCCCGATCGTCGGTCCGAGCGACGCCGGGTACGTTTCGACGCGGATGCGGGCCTTCCTGACCGCGGCCAAGGCGTCCGGCACCGTCCCCGACGTCACCTGCTGGCATGAACTCAGCGCCCGCCCCGACCTGATCGCCGCCCACATAGCCGACTACCGGTCCATCGAGACCGATCTCGGTCTGTCGCCCCGTCCGATCTCCGTCAACGAGTACGGAGCCCCGGAGGAGATCGACGTACCCGGGCGGATCAGCAGCTACATCGCCAAACTCGAACGCGCGAAGGTATGGTCCGCGGACCGTGCGTTCTGGTACGAGTACGGCACCTTCAACGGTCTGCTGACGACCTCCGCGTACCAGCCCACCGCCTCGTACTGGCTCTACAAGTGGTACGGCGACATGGCGGGCAATATGGTGACGACCACCCCCTCGTCCCTCACGGGACTCGACGGCTTCGCCTCCTACGACACCACCCGCAAGACCGTCGATGTGGTCTTCGGCAACGAAGTTGGCACCAACACCGTCAACGTCAAGGGACTGGCTCCGCTCGGCTCGTCGGTGAAGGTGACCCTGCGCGCCACTCCGAGCTCCGGGCGCCAGACGGCCGTCACGGCCCCCACCACCGTCTCGACCACGACCCACCAGGTCTCCAACGGGGCGATCAGCGTCACCGTCCCCGGCATGAACGTCGGATCCGCCTATCAGTTGGCGATAGCACCCGCTGACACCGTCGCCGACCACCAGCACCGCTACGAGGCGGAGAACGCTTCTGTCTTCCGCGGTGAGAGCCTGTCCTCCTCCAGTGCTTCCAATGGCGGCTATGTCGGTCGCATCGACAACAGCGGCGACGCCCGTACCCATTCCTACGTCGACTTCGTCGTCAACGTGCCCACCGCACGCGCGTACCAGCTGACCATCGGCTACGCCAACGGCACCGGAGCACAGGCCACCCAGGGCCTCGCCCACAACGGCGGCGCATGGTCCACGGTCAGCTACCCGCCGACCGCTGGCTGGGGAGAGTTCGGGGCCACGGTGTCCCGGACGGTGACGCTGAAGGCCGGGTACAACGTGATCCGGCTCGCCAAGGGGTCACCGAACTTCGCCGGCGGCACGGGGTACGCGGAACTGGACTACATCCAGGTCGACTAGCAAGGCAGTCGCTCCACATCCGTGCCAGGGCGGAGGCGCCTCCCCCTACCGCCCTGGCACAATCCTCTCGAACCATGGCGAATCCACGTACCTTCTCACCTGCTGTCTCCGGCGACCCGCCCGTCCGGCACCCCGCTATCCTCTGCTGGTCTTCGAGGGGAAGGACACACATGCTGGAGACGCTGGGGCTGAGCACGAGCGAGTCGCAGATGTACCAATTTCTTGTCAGGTCGGGGCGAATCTGTACCGAACAGATGCGGAAGCGACTCAACCTGAGCGATGCGCAGACGGACGAAGCGACGCAGGGGCTCGTAGCCAAAGGGCTGGTGACCCTCACCGATGAGCGGCCGGCGCAGTTGCTCGCCTCGCCGCCAGACATTGCCGGTGAGGAGCTGCTCCTGCTGCGGATGAACCAGCTCCGGAGTGCGCGGGGCGTCCTGAACCGGCTCACCAAGGAGTACCGGCAAGCCACGTCGGGCCCGGCTGCCCTGGAGGAGATAGCCGAGATCGTTCCCGACGAGAGCCTGGCCGTGCGGTACGAGCAGCTCCAGCGCAATGCCCGTAAGCAGGTGCTGAGGTTCGACGCACCGCCGTACCTGGTGTCCGAGGGCCTCAATTCCGCCGAGCTCGACCAACTGACGGCCGGGGTCGCGTACCGGACCGTGTACGACCGCTTGGCGGTGGCCGAAACCGGTGCGATGCAGGAGATAAAGCAGTATGTCGACGCCGGTGAGCGGGCCCGTGTACTCAACCAGGTCCCTCTCAAGCTGGTCATCGTCGACCGGTCCACGGCGCTGGTGTCGTTGCGGGCCGAGGATGCGCAGCTGCCGCAGGTGGCCCTCCTGATCCACCCCGGGCCGCTCCTCGAAGCCCTGCTGGCCCTCTTCGAGATGGTCTGGGCGTCCGCGCTGCCGCTGGATCCCGTCTCCGATCAGGGGCCCCTCACGCAGCCGGACGCCCAGATGCTGACTCTCCTGCTTTCGGGACTCACCGATGATGCGATCGCACGCCAGCTCGGCATCGGCAAGCGGACGGTGAACCGGCGGGTGCACAGCCTCATGGACCAGGCGGGCGTCTCCAGCCGGATGCAACTGGGATGGCAGGCTGCCCGGCTGGGCTGGATCACGGATGTTCACGAAACGGTCACCGGGCGCCAACCGGTATGACTCTCGCATCGCCTCGTGGCAACAAAGCGCCATGTGGCGCAGATGCGCCACGACACCTCTGGATCCGCTGGTCACCTGCCGGTTAGGTTCCGGGCGGCGCGGCATCGTACGGACGTTTCGGCTGGTCACCACCAGGCCCGTCCACGCATCACCTTCTTTGGCGCGCCAGCCTGTTGAGCGTGTGAAAGGAACCTGATGTACATATTCCGCGAGAGACGGCGGCGTACCGCTGCCGTCGGCGGAGTGGCAGTGGCGGTCGCCCTGTCACTCACGAGTCAGCTACCGGTAGCGGCTGCTGCGGCGACCCCGCAGAGCGGCTCCCTCGTGCAGCCCACGACCGAGAAGAAGACAGCGACCACGTCGACGCTGACCCTGATCACCGGGGACACGGTGGCACTGACCACCGAGGCGGACGGCCGGCAGGCGGTCAACATCCTGTCGGCGGCCGGAACGTCCAAGACGTTCGAGACCACCAGCGGGCAGAACGGTGACCTGTACGTCTATCCGGACGACACGACGGCCGCGATCGCCTCGGACACGGTGGACCGCGAACTGTTCAACATCAGCCGGATGATCCGGGACGGCTACGGCGACGCGAAGACCGACGAGGTCCCGGCCATCGTCGACTTCAAGGGCACGCCTGCCGCCGCCGCCCTGAAGCAGAAGGCCGAAGACCTGCCGGGCAGTGACACCCAGCGCGTCCTGCCGAAGCTGGGCCTGTCCGCCGTCCAGGTCGACAAGGACGGCGCGAAGGGCTTCTGGCGGGCGGTCAAGCCCGCCACGTCGCTCACCCGTAGTGGCGACAGCAGCGTCGTTCCCGGCACCGCCGGAGTGGCCAAGGTCTGGTACGACGGCCGGGCGAAGGTCCTGCTGGACAAGAGCGTGCCGCAGATCGGTGCCCCGGAGGCCTGGGCCAAGGGGTACGACGGCAAGGGCGTGAAGGTCGCCGTCCTGGACACCGGCGCCGACCTGAACAACGCCGACATCAAGTCCGACATCGTTGCCAGCCAGAGCTTCGTCAACGGCCAGACGGTCCAGGACGGCCACGGCCACGGCACCCACGTCGCGGCCACCGTCGCGGGCAGCGGCGCCAACGCCGGCGGCGCGTACAAGGGTGTGGCCCCGGGCGCCGACCTGCTGATCGGCAAGGTGCTCAGCAACAGCGGGCAGGGCCTGGACTCCGGCATCCTGGCCGGCATGGAGTGGGCGGTCGCGCAGGGCGCCGACGTCGTCAGCATGAGCCTCGGCGGCACCGACACCCCCGGCGAGGACGTCCTGACGAACTCGGTCAACTCGCTCAGCGCCTCCTCGGACACCCTCTTCGTCATCGCGGCAGGCAACGACGGCAGGAAGGGCGAGTCGACCCTCGGCACCCCCGGCGCCGCCGACGCGGCCCTCACCGTCGGCGCCGTCGACAAGTCCGACGCGCTCGCCGACTTCTCCAGCCGCGGACCGCGGCTCGGGGACATGGCGATGAAGCCCGAGATCACCGCCCCGGGTGTGGCCATCGTCGCCGCCCGCGCGGCCGGCACCACCATGGGCACCCCCGTGGACGCCAACTACACCTCGGCCAACGGCACCTCGATGGCTACCCCGCACGTGGCCGGTGCCGCAGCGATCCTCAAGCAGCGCCACCCCGACTGGACCGGGCAGCACATCAAGGAGGCCCTGACCACGCACGCCAAGTCGGCCGCCGAGCAGACCGTCTACCAGCAGGGCTACGGCCGGGTCGACATCCCCGCCGCGCTCGACCCGTCACTCGAGCTGTCCGGCACGACCGACTTCCGCATGATCCCGTGGCAGAAGGGCACGTACGAGAAGCGGACCCGCACTCTCACGCTCCGCAACAACGCCACGAGCGACACCGTCGTGACCCTGGCCGCATCGGTCAAGGACGCGAGCGGCGCCGAGGTCCCTGCCGGCACGCTGGCCCTCTCGGGAGCGGGCCTGTCCGACGGCCGGGTCACCGTCCCGGCCGGCTCCACCGCCGAAATCACGGTCACCCTCGACCCCAACGGACTGAAGACCAGCCAGTACGGCGGATCCATCACCGCCACCGCCGCGAGCGGTGAGTCGGTGCACGCTGCGCTCGGTTTCGTCACCTCCGTCGAGCAGCACGACGTCACGCTGAAGGTCACGGACCGCTTCGGGAAAACCCCCAGTGCGCTCAAGTTCACCCTGCACGGGATGGACAACACCTTCTGGCAGAGCCAGACCATGTACGCCAACGGCACCGCCACCCTGTCGGTGCCGCTCGGCAAGTACTCCATCGAGGGCTCGGTCTACTCGGCGGCTCCCACCGGCGGCGCGATCTCCTACGCGGCGGACCTGTTCACCGTGCCCAACATCGAGGTGAGTGACCGGGACCAGACCCTCACCGTCGACGGCACCACCGCCACCGACCTCAGCGTGAAGATCAAGGGCGAGAAGCGGCCGCTGGAGAACGGCCAGGTGACCACGTTCGTCGTCCGTGACCCCGGCACCGCAGGCGGTTACTTGAACTTCTCCGGCATCGGCAACCTGCTCAACCACACCGACCTCCGGCAAGGCGCCATCCCCAGTGCCGCCGCCACCACCGGCGCGCTGCGCCTGGAGACCGCCCTGGCCCGGCGTGAACCGCTGGTCCAGCTGGAGGTGACGGCCCCCGGGCACGCGACCATTCCGCTGAAGTTCTCGGTGAACGCGAAGCGCTTCGAGGGCACCAAGCGCACCGAGCTGGTCCACCTGGGCGCCGGCACCGAGCAGGACTTCGCCGGTGCCGACGTCAAGGGCAAGACCGTTCTGGTCTCCGTGGCCGACGTCACCAAGGCCGACGACCAGGCCACCAGGGCCGCGGCTGCCGGAGCCGTCGCGATGATCGTGGCCCCTGCCGACCCCGGGCCGAGCGGAAGCGGCGTCCCTGCCGGACAGACCATCCCGGTCGCCCACGCCACGTACGACAACGCCGCAACCCTCAAGGCCCTGCTGGCCAAGGGCAAGGTCCGGATCGCCCTGAAGGGTGTCCTGGAATCGGGCTACACCTACAACCCGCACTTCACCGACGACCGGATCCCCGCCGACCTGGCCAATACCGTCGACGTCAAGGACTTCGCCAAGGTCACCAATACGTTCCACTCCGACGGAGCCCGGCGCCTGGGTGCCGAGAACATGAACGTCTGGGGTCCCCTGCAGGTGAGCACGGGCTCCGTAGGCCAGCCGCTCTACCAGGGCACCACCCGCGACGACTACTTCCTCGCGGGCACCGGGGTGTCGTACCAGTCGACGACGACGGCCAACTTCCAGTCCAGTGCCTGGCGGATGAGCGACCTGCGCGCCACCTTCAGCACCCCGGGCAAGTCCTACACCCGGAGCTGGTTCGCCGGGCCGGTGCGCCTGTCCCAGTACGAGTTCGGGCCATGTGCGTTCTGCCGCAGCGACGTCTGGCAGAAACTGCCCGGCAACAGCGGTGCGGACAACGAGCCCACCCACACCATGTCGGGCCAGACCGCCACCTGGAGCTTCTACCGCGACGGGCAGCCGATCACCGGCTTCGGCCAGCTGGTGCCGGAGAAGGCGGACTACCGGTACGTCCTCGACCAGAAGCTGGCCACCGACGTCCCGGGCATCAACCTGGGCCGCGAGATACGGACCGAGTGGAACTTCAGCCAGGCGGCACCGACCACCATGGCCATCAAGGACTGCGACACGGCGTTCATTCCCACGCCCAAGCTCTGTGAGTCCATGCCCGTGGTCCTGCTCGACTACGACCTGCCGCTGAACGTGCTCAACCAGGCACGGGCCGGACTGCCGTACACCTTCACCGTGGACGCGGGACGCCCCAAGGGCTGGGCCGGCTCCACCGCGATTGCCGGCGCCAAGGTCTCCGTCTCCTACGACGACGGCGCCACCTGGAAGTCCGCCGCGATGCTGCGCAAGGACGACAACTCCTTCCAGGCGCTGCTGTGGCACCCCAAGCTGGCGGACACCAACGGTTTCGTGACCCTCAAGACCGAGGCCTGGGACTCCGCGGGCAGCCGCACCGTCCAGACCATCAACCGGGCCTACGCCCTGAAGTGAGGCACTGACCACAAGTTCAGCCCAGGGCAGTAGCTGACGAGGCGTCCGGCGACACGGGTTTCGACAACCGCGTCGCCGGACGCCTTCTGCTTGCGGCCGTCGATGCCATCGCCCCATCGCGCCGACCCTGATGCGCGGGAGCGGACAGAGCCCCTCCTGCCGCAGGCACCAGTTGTGTCTGCCGATCTCTCAGCCACTCGGGGGAGCGGGCCCCGGCGGACGACCTGGGGTGTCCCGATAACCGGCGAATCGCGGTCCGTCGGGGCACGGCCGGGGTGCCGAGAACGGCGTGGCCGACGGGCTTGCCCTACCGGTATCGTTCGGTCTTCTGATCAGCCATTTCGGCGACTCACGAGGTTCAGAGAGAGACTTTCATGACCAGTCAGCACGCGACGACGACCCTGTGGCGCCCGACCGGCCCCAAGGAGCTGGACCTGGTCGAGGAACTGAACTGGCGTGCTTGGCCGCCTCGCCTGCCGGAGCAGCCGATCTTCTATCCGGTCCTCGACGAGGACTATGCGATCAAGATCGCGAGGGACTGGAACGTGAAGCACGACGGAGCCGGCTTCGTCACGCGCTTCGAGGTCGAGTCCGAGTTCCTCAGCCGGTATCCCGTCCAGCAGGCCGGCGGGCGGACGATCCTCGAGCTGTGGGTTCCGGCGGAGGAACTCGACACCTTCAACGCTCACATCGTCGGTGAGATCCAGCTGGTGCACGAGTTCCGCTGAGAGACGCACGCCTGCGGGCGGAGCAGGTGCGCGCAGCGTGATGATCCTGGTGTGACCGGTGTGAGTGTGACCACAGCCTCGGAGTCGTGCCGGCTCGCCCCTCTGCTCGCGGTGTCGAAGTCGGCACGGACCGGATGTCGTCCAACGTCCGGGCGGGGTCAGTCCAGCAGTGTGGTCGTGAACGTCTCGCGGTGGGCCACCAGCCAGGCCTGCATGCGGTTCCAGCGTTCCCAGCCACCGCGTGCCGTCAGCGCCTGGACGTAGACGGGGTCACCCTCGGCGACGCGGTCGGCGACGAAGGCCCGGCAGCTCTCGGTGGCCTGCTCGATGACTCCGGGCAGTTCAGCGCGATCCTGCGAAGAGAGGCCGTAGCTGTCGGCGAGGATTCGTAGCCGTGCCGGTGCGTCCAGCCCGTCGGGATAGGAGACGGTCGCCGATGCAGGGTCGAGCATGGGAACCCAATAGCGGGCGGTCATCGCGACGTCCCAGAGGGGACGGCCCGGGGCCGCGAGGTCGAAGTCGATCAGGGCAGCGGCACGGCCGTCGCGGAAGACCACGTTCTCCGGGCACACGTCGTTGTGGCACAGCAGCGTTCCTCCCTCCGGGTCGGCCAGGTCCAGAGACCAGTCGGCGGAGGCGTCGACCCCGACAGCCGCGCTCGCCTCGTGCAGGCGCCGCAGTAGGCTGCCCACCGATCTGAGGGCGGCTGCCGTCAGCACCCAGCGCGGAAACGGCGGCAGGGCGACCTCGCCGGGGATGAAGGTCAGCTGTTCACGGCCGTCGGCAGCAGGACCGACCGGGGTCGGGGCCCCTTCGAAGCCCTGCTCCTTGAGCGCGCTCAAGCAGGTATGGATGGCTTGCGCGTTGCGCGGTGCCGGACGGTCCACCACGGCGCCCCGGCGAAAGACCGCGCCCGCGTTCACCATGCCGCCGGCCAGCGCTTCGCAGTCCGATGCCCCGCCCCGTGCCGTCATACCGATCACGCTACCGGCGGGCCGCTCCATCTGTGGGCCGGGCCGGAATGCGACCCGAACTCACCTTGCCCCCCGGGGGTTCGACGGACGCGCGGGGGCCTCGTCATCTCATCTCCCGAAATACCGGACGGCTGAACTCGAGCCGGGCCGGGTGGCTCCCGCGCAACGCCAGGCAGGGGCTTCGACCAGGATCCCCGGCCGGAGCCACCCGCACCGGCAATCGCGTGCACAACCTGCCCACCCGGCTCCACCCCAGCCCCGGGCCGCAGCCGAGTGCGAACAAGGAACGGCGTCAACCGGGCCGGCAGCTCCGGTCAACGCTGTTCGCGTGGCAGGGCATACTCAGCGCAGCGGGGGCAGGTCGAGGTGTTCGCGCAGGGTGGTCCCCCGGTACTCGGTGCGGTAGACGCCCCGTTCCTGGAGTTCCGGGACGAGCTTGTCGACGATGTCCGTGAGGGAGGTCGGAAGCAGGTGCGGCACGATGTTGAAGCCGTCGACTGCGCGGGTGCGGACGTAGCGGGTCCACTCGTCGGCGATGGCCGAAGGGGTACCGACGAAGGACGGGTGGCCCGGGGACACCTCCAGCACCAGTTCACGTATCGACAGACCGCGTTCGGCCGCCAGGTCGCGCCACTTCTGGATCAGGGCCGCCTTGCCGCTGCGGTGCTCGATCGAGATCGTCCCCCGGGAAGGGTCGAGCTCGTTCTCGCTGGGCTCGATGTCGGGCAGCGGGCCGTCCGGGTCGTAGGCGGACAGGTCGGTGCCCCAGTACTGCTCGAGGAAGGCGATCGCCCGGGGCCCGTTGACCTGCTCGCGGCGCACCCAGCGGGCCTGGTGCTGTTCCAGGCCGGGGACTCGGACGGCGGCCGCGAACTCGCCGCCCGCCATGAGGAGCGCCTGCGCCGCGTACAGCGACTGGGCCCACACGAGCAGGGTGCGCCGGTCGTACCGGTCCGCGAGCACCCCTCCCCACAGCCCGAACATCAGCACCGGGGCGAACTGCAGCCCGCGGCCCAGCCCACCGCGGTCCCGCTGTGCGTGAGGTTCAGCACGAACCAGTCCAGCGCCACACCCTGCTTCGCGGTGCCGACGTTGGAGACCAGGCCCGTACTCCAGTAGACCCGGTAGTCACGGACCCGCAGTGCGGCGAACACCCCCGGTCGTGCGGGGCTCTTGGGCACCGTGATCCTCTCGGTCAGGTGTGCGGGCAGGCCGGACGCCGCAGTTGCCGAACACGGGGAAACAAGACAGACGTCGACACAGGAACAAGGAATGCGCGAGGCATGCCGGGTGAACGCGAGGCGCGATCGGAGTCCGGCACCGACCGGCGCGAGCGGCATGGGCGCGGTCAGCCGCGCGGAGACGTCCCCGGACACAGTGCGCTGCTCACACGGAGCAGGTCGACGTGGCGCCGGGCGACCCGCAGCTCGAAGGACCCGCCGTGGTGCGGCATGCGGCCGTCGCGCCCGCCGAAGGGTCGCGCCTGCATGCCCGTCACCTCACAGCCGTCGGGTCGATCAGCAGCTCAGGATGTGCTGCTGACGCGTGTGCTCGCTCTTCACGTTAACCGCTCCGCCGGCGTTGAACTGACTCGACCGCCGATGTTCATACGAGTGAAACGATGCGGCCCGACCTGCGCCGCAAGGGTTGTTCCGACACTCGAAGCGGGCCGCCGACGGGCCCGGAGCACCTACGCTCCCTCGCCCGCAGCGAACCGGTCCGACTACCGTGGTCGGGTGACCGCCCCGGCCTTGTACCGCAGATTGCATGTGGATCTGGCGCGCACCGACGCGTCCCTCTGTCGACGAACCCAGGCCCTGCCCTGATCTGATCCACGGCATCAGACAGGACAGGACCTCACCGTTCGCACGCCCTCCGAGAGGTGTGCGTCGTCCCGCACGACAACGCAGAGAGATGGGCATGACTACTGTCACCAGTCACGAAATACGGCGTGTGGGACCGCGGTTCGGCGCCGAGGTAATCGGCGTCGACCTCACGGACACCGTCGAAGCCGACACGGCGGACCAGCTGCGTCAGGCTTTCCGGGACCACAAGGTGCTGGTGTTCCGGGACCAGAACCTGACGCCTGATCAACACGTCAAGGCCGTGGACATCTTCGCGGAACCGTTCGACCACCCCACCGCCGTCAAAGATGCTGCCAACCCGCTGGTCTACCCGTACAACGTCCAGCAGACCGGCAAGGCGAGCACCTGGCACATCGGCGGGCTGTGGCGGAGCCCCGTGTTCGCCATCGAGTCGCTCACCTACGAGGAGGTGCCCGAGCTCGGCGGGCACACCCTGTGGGCCGATCTCCAGACGGCGTACGACGATCTGTCGGAGCCGTTCAAAGTGCTGCTCGAATCGGTGAGCGCCGTCTACGATGCCGACCCGCAGAACTACGCCCAGGGCAGCAAACGGACCGCCGTCACAGAGACCGTCGAGCATCCGGTCGTCCTGAAACACCCGGTTACCGGGCGGAAGGGACTGTTCATCAGCACCGCGGCGCTCGGGCTCACCGGTGTCCGGCCGGAGGAGGGCAAGGTGCTGCTCGACCACTTGCTCAGGCACGCTTCCTCGCCGAACTACACCATCCGGCTGGGCTGGAACCCCGGTGACTTCGTGCTGTGGGACAACCAGGCGACCTGGCACTACGCCGTGGACGACTACGGCGACGGCGCCCGCGTGTACCGCAAGGTCATCGGCGTGGAACGTCAGGAGGCCGGGACCGCCACCTGACAGCCGGCCGGCGAGATGTGCACTCGCGTCAGCACATGGGGCGCGAGTGCACGGCCGGAGGCACTGTCCCGAGTTCGAATGGACCGCGCGCCACTCGCGTCGAGGGCCGGCGGCGTGAAGAGGTTCACGCCGTGGTTCAACCGCAACCGCGCCCCCGGCCCAGAAGGTTCAGACGGCGCGAAATTGAGCAGGCGACAGACATGGGCCCACTCTCGCGCACCACCGCATCACAGTCCGAGCGATTGTTCCCGCCGCGGAGCCGGAGGACGGACTGGAGGGCTCGGACACTCCGTCGGCATGTCCTTGCCCCGGTCGCGATCGCATCGATCACTCTCGTCACAGCCGGCTGCGGCGATACCTCGGCGTCAGCCGGTCCGTCCGGGGTGACGCGTCCTGTGCCCGGCCGTACCGCACCGGGCGCGGCAAGCCCCTCCGGTGGGTCTTCCTCCGCCGCCGCTGCTGCAGTCGCCCCCGACGACTCCGAGCCTGCAGCCGCCGGTCCGGATTCCCGGCGCTGCACGGCCGAAGGCCTGTCCATGAGCCTGGGCCGTGCCGACGCGGGCGCGGGGCAGATCTACTACCGGCTCACGTTCGAGAACAAGTCCCAGGACCCATGCACCCTGCACGGCTTCCCCGGTGTCTCACTGATCAGGCGTGACGGCAGCGTGATCGGCGTGCCGGCCGAGCGCGAGGGCGGTATGCGGGAGCAGACGGTGATCGGTCCCGGCAGGACCGCCGACGTCACCCTGCACACACTGAACCAGGGAATCAAGGACTCCGGTTGCTGGGACCACCCCGACTACCTCAGGGTCTATCCGCCCGGTTCCACGGAGGCACTCACCCTGCGCACTCCCCGACTCCACATCTGCGGTGACCGCTTCACGACCACGGCGGTGAACGGCTGACAAGGCGTTCCGGGCCGTCAGCGCGGTGATCTTGAGAGCCCGTACCCCGGCATCGCGGGCGGCGACGTCCGCGGGCCGGAGCAGGGAGCGCCCGGTGAGGCGGGACACGCGGTCGAGCCGGTTGCGGACGGTGTTGCGGTGGCAGTACAGGACTTCTGCGCTTTCGGTGGTGGCTCCGGTATCGGAGTCCAGCCATGCGGTGAGCGTTTCCATGAGGTCCTTGCGGTCCGGTGCGGCCAGGACCGGGTCGAGCAGGGTGACGGCCCTCCGCAGGGCCAGGTCGTGTCCGGCCCCGACCAGGCCCGCGGCCGGATCGTGTCGTGATCGAGCGTGACCGCCTCGCGCCGAGGCCCGGGCCGGCGTTGCCAGGCGCAGTGCGCCGGCGCGCTCCCGCAGCCGGGTATACGCAGGGCTGAGACCCGCCCGCCCCGTAACCGCGGTGCCGACGGCTTCCAGGACCATGGCAGGTCCGGGAATGTGCGCGGATCCGGAGGCAGGAGCGGGGTCACCTAGGGCCTGTCTTCAAAGAGTCATATCCACATCAGGAGTGACGCGATAGTGAGGGCCGCTTCGTAGGATTCGCGGGTTTTGTCGTAGCGGGTGGCGATGGCCCGGTACTGCTTTAACGCGTTGAAGCAGCGCTCGACGACGTTGCGCTGCTTGTAGCGCTCCTTGTCGAAAGCAGGTGGCCTGCCGCCGTTACTGCCGCGGCGGCGGCGGTTCGCCTGCTGGTCCGAGCGTTCCGGAATGGTGTGCGGTATGCCATGTTTCCGCAGGTAATTGCGTATGCTCCGGCTGCTGTATCCCTTGTCGCCCAGGAGATGATCGGGGCGGGTGCGCGGCCGGCCCGGGCCGAGGCGGCGAACCTTGATCTGCGCGAGGACCTGCTCTAACTGGGTGCAGTCGTTGACGTTGCCGCCCGTGAGGATGAAGCCGAGCGGGCGGCCGCGACCGTCGCAGGCGAGATGGATTTTGGTAGTCAGTCCGCCACGGGATCGTCCGAGGGCGTGAGCGTGTGCCGCTTCTGCGGGGGCTGCCCCTTTTTACGGGCGCCGGCCGCGTGCTGGTGAGCGCGGGTGATCGTGGAGTCCACCGACACCAGCCAGTCGATATCCCCGGCCGCATCTTTCTGGGCCTGGACCGCCTCCAGCATCTGCGTGAACGTACCGTCAAGCGCCCACCTGCGGAAACGCGTGTACAACGTCCGCCAGGACCCGTACCTCTCGGGCACATCTCGCCAGGCTGAGCCGGTCCGCAATTTCCACACGATCCCGTTCAGCACCACCCGGTCATCCCGCCGGGGCCGTCCCGTCTCCGTCCGCGGAAGCAGCCCCGACAGCACGTCCCACTCTTCGTCCGTAAGCTCATGCCGCCGCACCATGCACCACATGATGCACCATCAACTACCTTTGAAGACAGGCCCTAGGGCGACGATGCCGGCGAGGCCCTCGGGACGGGGGCGCCACGCGGAGCGCAGTCCGCTGCGCAGCAGGGCTTGTCCTGTCGCGTTGACGTCGCTGTGCTCGGCGACGACGCATAGGAACGGTCCTTGCTCGGGCAGGCCAAGGGCAATGGTGTCGCCAACGCATGGCCGCCTTCAAGTACCCCCGCAGTGTGGAGTTCCGCGCCGGTCTGCCCCTGACGTCCACCGGAAAGATCCTCAAGCGCGAACTGATCGCAGAGGCACACGACAAAGCCACTCCTGCCTGACCTGCCGTCGGCCTCCTGCTGCCGGCCCGGTAGAACTCGCCGTTCGTCCGCGCCCCGGTCTTCTCGCGGACCCGGGCGACGCGGTCGGGACGGTACGTGGACACAGGGACTCCGGGCCGCAGCGTGGCACCACCGCCGAACTCACGACTCTCGGCACGTTGCACAAACTCTGCCGTCGGTGATTGCCGCGATTGCGGAGAGACGGCCGTCGATTGTTCCAACAGGATGTGCGATCTAACGCCGATGTGATCCGTCCGGATGGGACATCCGGTTCACCTTGACCTCAGGAGTCACCGTGTTGTGGAGAAGGAATCTGCTCGTCCCGTTGGCCGCGCTCACCCTCGTCCTGTCCACGTCGGTCGGCGCGGGTACCGCGGCGGCATCCACCCCCGTCGGTGCCGCCACGGTCGCAGGCGGCGCTGCTGCCGCTTCGGCCACCAGCGACTTCGGTGCCCCCGGCCCTTACGCCACAGCTGTGGAAGTCGGGGCGATCACCACCTTGTACTACCCGCGTGACATCGCGAACAGTAATCTCCGCCACCCCGTTATCGTGTGGGGCAACGGCACCAACGGCATTCCCCTCGTCTACCGGGATCTGCTGCTCCACTGGGCGAGCCAGGGCTTCATCGTCGCCGCCGCGAACACCCCGCAGTCCAACCTCGGCATCTCCATGCGAGCGGGGATCGACATGCTCACTCGCAGGAACGCCGATCCGGACAGCATCTTCCTCAACCACGTCGACCTCGAACACATCGGCGCATCGGGTCACTCACAGGGCGGCGCGGCCGCCATCGTCGTCGGCGCGGACCCCCGCATCGACACCATCCTGCCGATCCAGCCCGGCCCGCTGGCCAACATCAACGCCGTGCACGTACCCGCGCTCCTTCTGGCCGGCGAAAAGGACAGCATCGTCCTCCCCTTCATCGTCAAGGCCTTCTACAACGCCGCCGACCACATCCCGGCCCTCTACGGCGAGCTGCGCGGGGCCGACCACTTCACGGTCGTGGGCGACGCCGGACCGTTCGCCGCGCCGACCACCGCGTGGTTCCGTGCCCAGCTCATGGGCGACCGGACGGCCCGTGCTCAGTTCTTCGGCCCCGGCTGCGGCATCTGCACCGACACCACCACCTGGTCCGACGTCCGCCGCAACGACCTGGCCCTGAGCGTCCCGGCCACCACCGCGTAACCCGCCTCGGCCGATCGCAGGCGCCGTCACGGAGAGCGTCCCGATCTCCCTCGTCACCGCCTTCCCTGGTCGCCCCGCGACAGGGGAGGCGGGCACACCTCGTGAAAGGACCGACATGGACATCATCGCGACCACGTGCCAGGGAAAGGTCCGAGGCCGCGTCAAGGACGGAATCGCCACCTTCCTCGCGATCCCCTACGCTGGCGCGCCCTTCGGCGCCCACCGGTTTCGCGCCCCTGCGCCCGTCGAGCCCTGGGAAGGGGTGCGTGACGCGCTGGAGTACGGGCCGACCGTTCCTCAACGCCCTTACCGGCCGCCTCTTGACCAGTTGATTCCCGACGTGAACATCCCGGGGGAGGAGTGCCTCAACCTCAACATATGGACGCCGGATGCCGGTGGCGGACCGCTGCCGGTGATGGTGTGGATCCATGGGGGGTCCCTGCGGAACGGCTCGGCTGCCATGCCGCTGTACGACGGCCGGGCCTTCGCGCGCGACGGCGTGGTCCTTGTCTCGATCAACTACCGGCTCGGCGTCGAGGGATTCGGAGTGTTTCCCGACGCACCCGACAACCGGGGCCTGCTGGACCAGATTGCTGCCCTGACCTGGGTCAGGGAGAACATCGCGGCTTTCGGCGGAGACCCCGGGTGCGTCACGGTGTGCGGCGAGTCCGCCGGAGCCGTCAGCATCGCCGCCCTGATGGCAGGCACTCGTGCGGCAGGCCTGTTCCACCGGGCGATCCTGCAGAGCGGCCCGCCGCAGACCGTGCCGCGCAGCCGGGGCGCGAAGACCGTGAGTGCGATGGCGAAGGCGCTGCGGGTACCCGCCACAGCGGAGGCGTTCGCCGCGGTGAACCGCGAACGGCTGCTGGATGTGCAGGATGTGGTGGTCGGCCGTACCGACCCGATCAGGGGTGGGCCCGGCTTCCACATCGTGGTCGACGACGACGTGGTGCCGGCCGATCCTCCGCTTCCCTCGGTCGACCTGTTGCTGGGCTGCAACCGGGAGGAGTACCGACTGTGGTTCGCGCCGAGCGGAGCTACGGACCGCATCAGTGGACTCACGCTGCGGCTGGCGCTGCTGAAGTTCCGGATCCCAGGTCGAGTGGCGCGGCTGTACCGGGCAGCCCGGCCGGGCACGAAGCCGGGGGTGATCCTCGGCGAGATGGCCACGGACCTGCTGCTGCGAGGGCCTCTCAACCGGCTTGCCGACTCCCGGCCGGCACGGACGTTTCTGTACGAGTTCGCCTGGCGCTCGCCGGTCCTGGAACTGGGTGCGTGCCATGCCCTGGAGATCGGTTTCGTCTTCGACAACCTCCGCCACGGTGAAGCACTGACCGGGCCGGATGCCCCACAGCCGCTGGCCGACGTCATGCACCGGGCCTGGGTCGCCTTCGCCACCTCGGGAGACCCCGGCTGGTCCGCCTGGGACGCACGCCGACCGGTCATGGTCTTCGACCATCCAGCCACGGGTATGGTCCTCGCGCCGCGGCAGGAGGAGCTACAGGCCTGGCTGTAGCGGCCGGGACGGCAGCGATTGCCTCGGCCCGCTGCGGGGCGTGCCGTCAGGACCCGTGGTCAGGCGAGATCCCTGGCGACGAGTGCAGCTTGGAGCAGTCGCGCCTCGGTGGGTACCGTGAGGTCCAACCCGGTCAGCGTTCTCACCCGGTGCAACCTGTAGTCCAGTGTGTTGCGGTGGATGCACAGCTCCAATGCGCTCCGGAGGCGGTTGTGTCCGTGGTCGACAAAGACACGCAGCGTCTCCAGCAGGTACGGATGTTCTTCCAGCGGGTCGAGCTTGGCCGCCAGCCGCAGCAGTCCGTCACCTGGGCGCGCGAGCTGGTACTCCAGCAGCACGTCATCGAGCCGGTACAACCCGGGCGGGCGGCCCAACCGCTGTACGAGTTCCCGTACGCGCCCCGCCTCCGCCGCCGCGGCGGGAATGGCCGCCGGCCCCACGGCCGGGGCAGCAGCCGCGAACACGCACTGCCCCACGTCCTTTCCGAGCGAAGCCGGCAGGCCGGACAGGTCGCAACTGCCCGGCAGCAGCGCGATCCCGGCGACGTGATCCATCAACACAGGGACACCCGCATGGGCCTCGAGCGACGACTGCACCAGCCTGGTCGGCGGATTCGACTCGAATGCCAAGGCGACAACCTCATGTTCGCCACCCACCGCGACCCGTGCCGCCTCCGCCAGCTGCTCGTACGGCCGACCGTCCAGCAGAGCGGTCAGCAGCGCCCGCCGTACCCGCTTGTCCTCGCTGTGGATGTCCTCCTGGGCATTGCGGTGAGCGAGCACGACAGCAGGCATGGCCGCGTGCAGGCAGGCCAGCAATTTCGCCCCCGCCCCGGTCAACTCCTCGGGTTGCGCCGTTTCGGTGAGTACCTGCCACCACACCTCGGCACCGATGAGATAGGCGGCGATCACCGCCTCCAAGGGCACGCGCTCCTCCGCCCGGCGCCCCGACCACTCGATGAGCCGGGTCAGGTCACCCGGGCCCATCACGCCACCCTCACGCAGCGCCCGCAGCAGCAGTTCGTGCACGGCTGTGATCGACCGCGTCACCTCGCCCTCGAGCGTGCGGCGCGGCTGTTCCCCGTAGAAGGGCACCTCCGCCGCACACCGAGCGACGACGGCCGCGATGAAGTCACCCCTGCGAACAGCCATCCGTGCATGTAGGCCAAGCATCGGCGCATCGTCACATTGCACAAATGCTTCCGTCAATCGCTGCTCACCACGATGGCGCGAGCACGCGCGAGGGGTCCTGCGGCGCTCGTGATCGTTTCAACCCAGGCTCCGGGCGCGGTGGCCGCCGCCGTATTGCGTAGCGAGGCCGGGCCGTCATCGCCGAGCCGTCCCGGGCCTCTTCGAAGCGGCCCACCGACAACGGCCGCCCCACGAACTCGGCTTCGTACCGGCGCTCCTCACCTCATCGCGACCTGGTCGCCGCAGGAACCCGTAGCGATTCGGCGCGGGCCCCGGTCGCGTGTTGATGCGCACGAACCGCGGTCCCTCTCCAAGCCGTCCGGGCCGGCCGGTGCGGGCCGGCCCGGACGTCCTGATCAGACGAGGTCGAACCGGTCGAGGTTCATCACCTTGTTCCATGCCGCGACGAAGTCCTTCACGAACTTCTCCTTCGCGTCGTCGCTCGCGTAGACCTCCGCGACCGCCCGCAGCTCGGAGTTCGACCCGAAGACGAGGTCGGCGCGGGTGCCGGTCCACTTGACCTCACCCGTGGCGGCGTCCCGCGCCTCGAACGTGTGCGCATCCTCGGACGTCGCCTTCCACGTCGTCCCCAGGTCGAGAAGGTTGACGAAGAAGTCGTTGGTCAGCGACCCGGGGGTCGCGGTGAGGACACCGAGCGAGGACTGCTCGTGGTTCGCGCCCAGGACGCGGAGGCCACCGACGAGGACCGTCAGTTCGGGGGCGCTCAGGTTCAGCAGGTTCGCCCGGTCGAGCAGCAGGTACTCGGCCGGCAGCCGGTTGCCCTTGCCGAGGTAGTTGCGGAACCCGTCGGCGGTCGGCTCCAGTGCGGCGAACGACTCCACGTCGGTCTGCTCCTGCGACGCGTCCACGCGGCCCGGTGTGAACGGGACCTCGACGTCGGAGCCGGCGTCCTTGGCCGCCTTCTCGACGGCCGCGGCGCCGGCCAGCACGATCAGGTCGGCGAGCGAGACCTGCCGACCGTCGGTCCGGGCGGAGTTGAAGGACTCCTGGATCCCCTGCAGCGTACGCAGCACCGTGGCCAGCCGGTCGGCGTCGTTGACCTCCCAGCCGTTCTGCGGTTCGAGGCGGATGCGCGCACCGTTGGCGCCGCCGCGCTTGTCGCTGCCGCGGAAGGACGAGGCCGACGCCCACGCGGTGGAGACGAGCTCGGACACCGACAGGCCCGAGGCGAGGATCTGGTCCTTGAGGGACGCGATGTCCTCGGCGTCGACCGGCTGGTGCGTCACGGCGGGGAGGGGGTCCTGCCACACCAGCGTCTCCGCCGGGACCTCCGGGCCGAGGTAGCGCACGACCGGGCCCATGTCGCGGTGGGTCAGCTTGAACCACGCACGCGCGAAGGCGTCCGCGAACTGGTCGGGGTTCGCCAGGAATCGCCGTGAGATCACCTCGTACGCCGGGTCGAGGCGGAGCGAGAGGTCGGTCGTCAGCATCGTGGGAGCGTGACTCTTCGACGCGTCGTGGGCGTCGGGGACCGTACCCGCCCCGGCGCCGTCCTTCGGCCGCCACTGGTGGGCCCCGGCGGGGCTCTTGAACAGCTCCCACTCGTGGCCGAACAGGATCTCGAAGAAGCTGTTGTCCCACGTGGTCGGGGTGTTCGTCCAGATGCCCTCGAGGCCGCTGGTGATCGCGTCCCCGCCCTTGCCGGTACCGAAGGAGTTGCTCCAGCCGAGGCCCTGTGCCTCGATCGGGGCGGCCTCGGGGTCGTCGCCGACGCTCTCCGCCGGGCCCGCGCCATGGGTCTTGCCGAAGGTGTGGCCGCCCGCGATCAGGGCGACCGTCTCCTCGTCGTTCATCGCCATGCGGCGGAACGTCTCACGGATGTCGCGGGCTGCGGCGATCGGGTCCGGGGTGCCGTTCGGGCCTTCGGGGTTGACGTAGATGAGGCCCATCTGGACCGCACCGAGAGGGTTCTCCAGCTCACGGTCGCCGGTGTAGCGCTCGTCGTCGAGCCAGGTGGTCTCGGGACCCCAGTAGACGTCCTCGTCGGGCTCCCAGACGTCCGCACGACCGCCGCCGAAGCCGAAGGTCTCGAAGCCCATCGACTCCAGGGCGACGTTGCCCGCGAGGATCATGAGGTCGGCCCACGAGAGACTCTGGCCGTACTTCTTCTTGACCGGCCACAGCAGGCGGCGGGCCTTGTCGAGGTTCCCGTTGTCCGGCCAGCTGTTGAGGGGGGCGAAGCGCTGCTGCCCGGCTCCGGCGCCACCGCGGCCGTCGCTGATGCGGTACGTGCCCGCGCTGTGCCAGGCCATCCGGATCATGAACGGGCCGTAGTTGCCGAAGTCGGCCGGCCACCAGTCCTGCGAGGTCGTCAGCACCCCCGCGATGTCCTGCTTCACGGCCGTGAGATCGAGGGCCTTGAACGCCTCGGCGTAGTCGAACTCCTCGCCGAGGGGATTGGCCACGGCGGTGTTCTTGGCGAGGATCTTCAGGTTGAGCCGCTCCGGCCACCACTGGCGGTTTCCGCCGCCCTGTGTCGGGTGCGGGGCGCGTCCGTGCGCGACCGGGCAGCCACCTCCGCCCTCTGTCTTCGCGTCTACGACGATTGCATCATGGTTCTCGGACATGGGAATCCTTCCGGACTGGGCGGATCGCGTTGCTCAGGTACTGCGGGCGGTGGAGCGGTCGGGGCGCAGGAGTGAGTGGCGTCGGTTCTGTCGATCGAGAAGCCGTGTGGCCGGACGTAGTCAGCCGTGGGGCCCTGCCGGGCGCTGGGCCGACGTCAGCAACGAGACGGTGCGTCCAGCGGCGGTCAGCACGTCGAGGCCCGAGAAGTGATGGGGTGCCCACGTGATCGCTCACCCCGGAGGCGATCGCCCCCGACAGCGCCGAGGTGGTCACCGTCCCGGACGGTCGCGAACAGCGCGACGCGGGCAGCCGTCACCCGCAGGCGGGCACCGCGCAGGTCCTCGATGGTGGTCCCGTCACGTCTCTGTCTCCTGCCGTACTGGTGTCTTCCTGTCCCTTGGCTATCGCCGGAACTGATCCTACGATGGATAGAGTCCAGGTCAACAAGCACACCAAACTCGTACTCAATCGGAGTCCGGACGTTCGCCGGTAAACTTCGGGTATCCCGCCAAACCTGAATAGGTGAACCGATATGAGTGACCTGTTGGAGCGACTGCGAGGGCGTGGCTGGCGGATGACCTCCCAGCGGCGTGTCGTTGCGGAGGTCCTCGACGGCGACCACGTGCATCTCACCGCCGACGAGGTGCACGCACGCGCGGCACAACGGCTGCCCGAGATCTCCCGCGCGACCGTTTACAACGCCCTGGGTGAGCTGGTCGCCCTCGGCGAGGTCATAGAGGTCTCCACCGACGGCCGTGCCAAGCGCTTCGACCCCAACGCACACCGCCCGCACCAGCACCTGGTGTGCTCCACATGCGGCACCATCCGCGATGTCCACCCGACGGGGAATCCGCTGGCCGACCTCCCGGCCGAGGAGCGGTTCGGCTTCAGGGTGTCCGGGGCCGAGGTCACCTATCGGGGGCTCTGTCCGTCCTGTGCCCAGGTGTAGTGATCCGCACCCCTGGGGCGCGTGCGCAGGGCACGCCTGACGGCGTGTCGGCGTCCGCCCCCGCCTCACGAGGCCACGTCGCCGGTGGCGTACGTGGGCCGGAGCCCGCGCAAGAGGCTCCCGCCCCGTGCCGGGCAGTCGCATCGGACTCGACCGACTTCTGCTCCGACCGGCGTGAGGTATCTCCCACCCGCGTGAGGCATCAACCACCGGCGTGAGCTATCTCCCACCGGCGTGAGCTATCTCCCGCTGGTGGGTGATCGACGCCACCGCTACTGATCGGTACCGTCCACGGGGACAGCGGATGCCGATCCCGGCAGCCGGAATGACATCGCCACCTGGGGCCGCGTGCCCGCAACACGACAGGGGACATTGATGTTCCGCAAGGTATTGGTCGCCAACCGGGGCGAGATCGCGATCCGCGCGTTCCGCGCGGCGTTCGAGCTCGGCATCTCCACCGTGGCCGTGTTCCCCTACGAGGACCGCAATTCACTTCACCGTGCCAAAGCCGACGAGGCCTACCAGATCGGTGAAAAGGGCCACCCGGTGCGGGCCTATCTCTCGGTCGACGAGGTGATCAAGGCCGCTCTGAAGGCGGGTGCCGACGCCGTCTACCCCGGATACGGCTTCCTGTCGGAGAACCCGGGCCTCGCCGCCGCGTGCGCCGAGGCCGGAATCACCTTTGTCGGGCCCCCCGCTTCCGTACTGCACCTCACCGGCAACAAGTCCCGTGCGGTGGCAGCCGCCCGTGAGGCCGGGGTTCCCGTACTCAAGTCGTCGGAGCCGTCCACCGACGTGGACACGCTGGTCGGCGCGGCCGACTCCATCGGGTTCCCGGTGTTCGTCAAGGCCGTCGCAGGCGGCGGCGGGCGCGGAATGCGGCGCGTCGCCGAGCCCGCCGAGCTGCGGGAGTCGATCGACGCGGCGATGCGCGAGGCGGAGTCGGCCTTCGGGGACGCCACCGTCTTCCTGGAGCAGGCCGTCCTCAACCCGCGCCACATCGAAGTGCAGATCCTCGCCGACGCCGAGGGGAATGTCGTCCACCTGTACGAGCGGGACTGCTCGTTGCAGCGGCGCCACCAGAAGGTGGTCGAGATCGCGCCCGCGCCGAACCTCGACCCGGAGCTGCGCGCGCGCATCTGCTCCGACGCCGTCGCGTTCGCCAAGCACATCGGGTACGTCAACGCGGGCACCGTGGAATTCCTGGTCGACGAGCGCGGCAACCATGTGTTCATCGAGATGAACCCGCGTATCCAGGTGGAGCACACGGTCACCGAGCAGGTCACCGGACGGGACCTGGTGATCGGGCAGCTGCGGATCGCCGCAGGAAAGACACTTCCGGAACTGCGCCTGACGCAGGACGACATCGTCCTCACGGGCACGGCCCTCCAGTGCCGTATCACCACCGAGGATCCCGCCAACGGTTTCCGTCCCGACACCGGCACCATCTCCGCGTACCGCTCCCCGGGCGGCCCCGGTGTACGGCTCGACGGCGGCACCGTTCACACCGGCGCCGAAGTGTCCGCCCACTTCGACTCGATGCTGGTCAAGCTGACCTGCCACGGGCACGACTTCACCAACGCCGCCCGCCGCGCACGGCGTGCGATCGCCGAGTTCCGTATCCGCGGCGTCGCCACCAACCTGCCCTTCCTGGGCGCCGTGCTCGACCACCCCGGATTCCGGGAGGGCCGCATCACGACGAGCTTCATCGCCGAACATCCGGAGCTGATCCGGGCGCGCCCCTCCGCGGACCGCGGAAGCCGCATGCTCACGTACCTCGCCGAGACGACCGTCAACCGTCCCCACGGCCCGCGTCCCCAGGTCATCGACCCGGCCGCCAAACTCCCTCCCGTGCCCCTGGCCGCACCGTCCGTCGAAGGCTCTCGGCAGCGCCTGGCGGCACTTGGGCCGGAGGCGTTCGCGGCGGAGCTGCGTGCGCAGCGGGCCGTCGCGGTGACGGACACGACCTTCCGCGACGCGCACCAGTCCCTGCTGGCCACCCGGGTGAGGACGCGTGACCTGCTGGCCGTCGCCCCGCATGTCGCCCGCACCGCACCGGAGCTGCTGAGCCTGGAGTGCTGGGGCGGCGCAACCTACGACGTGGCCCTGCGCTTCCTCGCCGAGGATCCCTGGGAACGGCTCGCGGCCCTGAGGGAGGCCGTGCCCAACATCTGTACGCAGATGCTGCTGCGTGGGCGCAACACCGTCGGCTACACGCCCTACCCCGTCGAGGTGACCGAGGCCTTCGTCGCCGAGGCGGCGGCGACCGGCATGGACATCTTCCGGATCTTCGACGCGCTCAACGACGTCTCGCAGATGCGTCCCGCCATCGACGCCGTACGGTCGACCGGCACGGCGCTGGCCGAGGTTGCCCTGTGCTACACGGCGGACCTGTCGGACCCGGCCGAACAGCTGTACACGCTCGACTACTACCTGCGCCTCGCGGAGGAGATCGTCGAGGCGGGCGCGCACGTACTGGCCATCAAGGACATGGCGGGCCTGCTGCGCCCGCCCGCCGCCCGCACCTTGGTGACCGCGCTGCGCGAGCGCTTCGACCTGCCGGTGCATCTGCACACCCATGACACGGCGGGCGGCCAGCTCGCCACGCTGATCGCCGCGATCGACGCGGGCGTCGACGCCGTCGACGCCGCCGTCGCCTCGATGGCGGGCACCACCAGCCAGCCGTCCCTGTCGGCGCTCGTCGCGGCTACCGACCACACCGAGCGCGCGACCGGGCTCTCGCTCGACGCGGTCGGGGGACTTGAGCCGTACTGGGAAGCCGTGCGTAAGGTCTACGCGCCCTTCGAGTCGGGGCTGGCCTCGCCCACCGGGCGCGTCTACCACCACGAGATCCCCGGCGGACAGCTGTCGAACCTGCGTCAGCAGGCCATCGCGCTCGGCCTCGGCGACCGCTTCGAGCTGATCGAGGACTGCTACGCGGCCGCCGACCGGATGCTGGGCCGGCTGGTCAAGGTGACCCCCTCCTCGAAGGTGGTGGGAGACCTCGCCCTGCACCTGGTCGGAGCCGGGGTCGACGCGACCGACTTCGAGTCCGACCCCGGCAAGTTCGACGTACCGGACTCGGTGGTCGGATTCCTGCGCGGCGAGCTGGGCGACCCGCCCGGAGGCTGGCCCGAGCCTTTCCGTACACGCGCACTCCAGGGCCGACCTGCGCAGGCCGAGGCAGCGACCCTGTCGGACGAGGACCGCGAGGGACTCGGCGGGGACCGGCGGGCGACGCTGAACCGGTTGCTGTTCCCCGGCCCGACCAAGGAGTTCGAGGCCCATCGCGAGGCCTACGGCGACACGTCCGTACTGCCCACGCAGGACTTCTTCTACGGCCTCGAACCGGACACCGAGCACACGGTCACCCTGGGGGCGGGTGTCACGCTGCTGATCGAGCTGGAGGCGATCTCCGAGGCCGACGAGCGTGGTTTCCGTACGGTGATGGCCACGCTCAACGGCCAGCTGCGCCCGGTGTCGGTGCGGGACACGTCCGTCGCCACCGAGGTCAAGGCGGCGGAGAAGGCCGAGCGGGGTAACGACGGTCATGTCCCCGCACCGTTCGCGGGCGTCGTGACGCTCCAGGTGGAGGAGGGCGACGCGGTGTCGGCGGGTCAGACGGTGGCCACCATCGAGGCGATGAAGATGGAGGCCTCCATCACCACCCAGCGCGCGGGCACGGTCGCGCGGCTGGCGATCGGGAAGATCCAGCAGGTCGAGGCGGGCGATCTGCTCATCGAGATCGGCTGAGCCTGCTTCAGGGCGTACGAGGCCGGCCCGGGTGAGGTTCCGGGCCGGCCTGGCGTCCTGCGGGCCCCGTCACCCGGCCGCCGGGGCCCGTTCGGCCTCGATGCGACGCAGGCGTTCGGGGTCGCAGGTGCGGGGGCAGGTGGCGCACGCCTCCGCGGGGCGGAGCGTGTAGAAGAGGCAGCAGCCCGCGCGGTCCCGGGTCGGGTGCGCCATGCCGTCCGTGTCCGTCAGCTGCCGGAACCCGGCGCCGGCCGGGAACGGCGGGACGGGTCCCGGCAGCAGCCGCTCGGCCGCGGCGACCGCCCGTTCCTCCTCGCCCAGCATGCGGCCCACGTACCAGATGCCCGAGACGAGGTCGTCCTCCACCATGCCCCACAGCGCCCGGGGCCCGCGCCGCACTCGGGGGTTCAGCGCCGCGCACAGCGGGCGTACCAGGTCGGCGACGGTCGTCCGCAGCACGTCGCCCAGCGCCGCCTCGCCGGACATCGGGCGTACCCCGGGAAGCCCTGCCGCCGGGTCCCCCGGCAGACAGGCGAACGTACCGGGCACCACCTGGTAGCGATCGTCGCAGCGGCCGATCCGTACGTCCTCTGGGCGGGGCAGCGGCACCCGACGATCCAGGTACCAGGGCCCGCTGAGCAGCAGGCACAACGACCAGAGGCAGTCGTGCAGCAGGCGGGAGGCGACCACGTCGGGGCGGGCCCGGTGGTCGTAGCGCTCGGTGATCCGGGCGGCCTCCGCATCGAGGAAGGCGTCGAGCAGCCCGGGCCGGAGTGCCAGTTCGGCGACATCGACCCAGCCCTGCCCGGCCGGGGCACCCGGCTCGGCGACCTCCGCCTCCAGGGCGGGACAGAGATCGGCGAGGCGGCGGTAAGCGGAGGCGAGGAGGGCAGAGGGGCTCTCGGCGGGCCGGAGGGGTGCCGGTGCCGGGGCGAGGATCACGAAAGGCTCCTGGAGAGGGGTGCACACGAAAGACGCGATCCGCGGGAATGGCGGCAGTCCACGGATCAAGCTGCTTAGGGGAGGCTCACCTTACTACTGATCAAGAGTCGCTCCGGCGAACCCCTGGCTCGTGTCGGCCAGTTGGTGGAAATAGGTATGCCTAACCTAAGCTCGCTCTCGTTTCCCGTCGTACCAGCACGCCGGAAGTGACCGCCCATGCAGACGTACCTGCTTGCCCTCAACCCGACCGATTCGGTGGTCAGCGGCTTCCTCCCGGCCGCCGAGCGACTCGGCCTGTCCGTGACGCTGCTCACCGACCAGCCGGGGGCGTACGGGCCACCCGGCGCCCTCGGGCCGGACGTCGAGGTCGCCGCCTGCGACGTACGCGACCACCGCGCGGTGATCACGCATGTCTCCCGGCGCGGGCAGCCGGCCGCCGTTTTCACCAACAGCGACCATCTCCAGACCCAGGGCGCCCTCGCCGCAGAGTTCTTCGGGCTGCCCGGCAAGAGCTGGCGGGCAGCGCTGCGCACCAAGGACAAGGCCCTGATGCGTCGTCATCTCGCCACCGACGGAGCTGAACCCGTACGCGCCGTCGAGATCCTGCCCGGCCAGTCGCCCCGCGCGTGTCTCGAGGCCGGGGGAGTGCCCTACCCCTGCGTCGTGAAACCGCGCGACGGTGTCGCCAGCGAGGACGTCGTACGGGCGGACGACCCCGCCGAACTCCTGCGTCTGTGCGCGGACATCCGCGCACGCCGACCGGACGCCGCCCTGGTCGTGGAGGAGTTCCTGCCCGGTGAGCTGTACACCCTGGAGACCCTGGGCGACGGCCGGCGCCTGCACGTCCTCGGCGGATTCCACACCCGTCTCTCGCCTCCGCCCCACTTCATCGAACAGCGGTTGACCTACGTCCCCGACCACTCCGCCGCCGTTCGCGCGCAGATCCTCGAACGGCTCGCGCTGCTCGGCGTGGGATTCGGCGCCTGCCACACCGAGTTCGTCGTCCACGAGGGCCGGGCGCGCATCATCGAGGTGAACTACCGCGCCATCGGTGACCACGGCGACCTGCTCCTCGCCGACCTGCTCGCCATCCCGCTCTTCGACCACATCCTCGCCACGCATCTGGGTGAACCTCTGCCCGAGAGCCTCGGTGCCCGTTCGGACCGCGCCGCCCGGATCGACTCCCCGTGCGCCGACCGGGCCGGGGTGCTCACCTCCGCGCCCGGTGCGGTCGACCGGACGCAGGGAGACGTGCGCCTCACCTACCGGCCCCTGCGCCCGACCGGCGAGCGCCACCCGCTGCACCGCACCAACCGCGACTACCTCGGCATCCTGCGGACCATCGGCCCCGACCAGGACGTCGTCGACCGCGCCGCCGACGCGTTCCTCGCCGCCCAGAGGTGGGAGATCACGCCGTGACCGCTGCCCCGCCCCGTACCCCCGACGACCTCCCCCCGGCCACCGGGCCCGGTGCCACCGACCCCCCGGCCGCGGCGCGGCCCACGCCTGCCGCAGCCCACCAACTCCTGCGCGTGCTCAGTGCCTTGCTGCGCGAGGACGTGGCCGGGCTGCGCACCCGCACCAGCCTCCTCGGCCGCGCCGACGGCCCCTGGCTGCGACTCGCCACCGGCCCCGGCCGTGCCCTGCTCCTCCCGGTGCGCGAGGACGGCTTCCAGAGCACCTGGGCCGCCCGTCTGCCCCTCCTGCGCCAGGAACCGGACGGGGCCGACCTGGCCACCTCCGAGACCGTGCTCGCCGCCCTCGCCCGGCTGGCCGCCCCCAAGGACACACCCGGCTACGCGGCCTTCGCCGAGGAGTGCCGCCGTGACCTCGCGGCACGCCACCTGCACACCGCGACCCGGGAGGTGGTGCTCACCCGCCTGACGGATGATCACGGGTCCCGTCCGGCCCACTGGCACGGCCACACCGGAGCCCTCGCCCACGACACCCTCGCCGCCCGGACCGACCACCCCGTGCACCCCGTCTCCCGAGGTCGAAAGGGCCTCGGAGAGCGGGAACTGCGCGCATACGCACCCGAGTTCCACCCCCGCTTCCCGCTCCGCTGGCTGTCCCTGCCGGCCGGGCATGTCACCCTGGCACCCGGAAACGGCACGCCCGCCGCGGACGGCACCGGCATGGGCGAAGTCCCGTACACCGGCGCCGAGACCGTCGCCGGGACCGGCGGCGTACGTCTGCACGACGGCTGGCCCACCCCCGCGGAGCTGGGCCTGCCCGGCAGCCACCACGAGGGCCACGTCCTGCTGCCCGTCCACCCCCTCACCGCCGTCGGCCGCCTCCGCGACGCTCTGGCCGCGGCCGGTCTCGCCGGGCACGCGGCCCTCGCCGAGCGGCCCCTGCTCGACGCCGTGCCGACCCTGTCCATGCGGACCGTCGCGCTCGCCGACAGACCGGACACCCACCTCAAACTCCCGCTCGCCACTGCCACCCTGGGCCTGCTCAACCGGCGTACCGTCACGCCCGGTTCACTGCGCGACGGCGCCGCCGGGCAACGCCTCCTGGAGGGCGTCCTGCGCCGCGAACCCCGCTTCGCAGGGCGCGTCCTGCTTGCCGACGAGACCCGCTACGCCCACGCCGGACACGAACTCCTGGCCGTACTCCGCCGCACCCAGCCGGCCGGACTCGACGACGCCGCCGTCCTCCCGCTCGCCGCACTGCTGGCGCCCGCCCCTGACGGGCGCCCGGTCATCGGCCACCTCGCCGACCGCTTCCACAGCGGTGACCCGGTCGCCCTCGCCGACGCCGTCCTGACCCTGCTGCTGGACTGGCAGACGACCCTCTTCGGCCACGGCATCGCCCTGGAGTCCCACCAGCAGAACATCTCCCTCGTCCTCGGCGGCGGCACCGACGGGCCCCGACTGCTCCTGAAGGACAACGACGGGCCGCGCGTCCACACCCGGCGGCTGGCCGAGGCATGGGGGTGCGCGGAGCCCACCGCCGACGGCCTCGGCTTCGCCGACCGGCGGATCTGCGTCACGGCGGACGGGCCCGTCGCCGACCTGTTCACCGTCATCACCGTCCACCTGTGCGCGGGCTCCCTGGCCTTCGGTCTCGCCGCGCACGGTGCCGCGCCTCTCGACCGGCTGCTCGGCCTGATACGTGACCGGCTCGCGGAGGCTATCGACCGGACCGCCGCCACCCGGCCCGAAGCCGCGGCCGTGCTGCGCGCCCGCGTGCTGGACGCCCCCGAGCTGCCCGTGAAGGCCATGGTGACGGCCGGCACTCTGCTGACCAAGGCCCGGTCCGGCGCCGCCGACATCAACAAGCACTACACCACCGGCCCCAACTACCTTTTGCGGAAGGCATGAACACCGATGCCCAGCACCACCACGCCCCGCACTCCGGCCCGTGCACCGGTATGCCCGCCGACCGCCGACGAGGCGGTCGGCCACACCATCCTGAACTGCCTGCTGCGTGAGGCGACCGCGCCAAAGGACCGCACCCTCGCCGACGGCCGCCTGGTCCTGCGCCTGCCGCACCACGACACGCTTCTGCGGGTCGGCGTGCGCCGTGCCTCGCTCCTGGGCGCCCACCGCTTCACCGGCCCCGTCAGCATCCGGGAGAGCCGGTCGGAAGGCGTCTGGACGACGATCGGCTGGCAGCGGCTCGCCGAACTTGTGCACGCCGAACTCACCCTGCGCACCGGCACGGACAACGACGAGTTCGTGAGCCAGGTGGCCGCCAGCCACCGCGCCGTCGCCAGCGCCCTCGGCCGCTGGTCCAGTGCTTCCGCCACTGCTTCCGTCATCGCCCCCGCCGGAGACTCGGCGTCCCGGCCGGGAGGCTGCCCGTCCGGGACGCCCGCCCGGTCCGGGCACACGCCGTCCCCGGCGCCGGCCCGCCCCGGGGGCGACGCTCGGTCCGACGGCGACGCCCGGTCCGGTGGTTGCGCGCGCTCGGAGCGCACGCCTTTCCCGGCACCGGGGCGACCCTTAGACGCGGACCGTCCCGGGGATCCGCTCGCCGCCTATCTCGCATCCGAGCAGTCCCTGCTCCTCGGCCACCGCTTCCACCCCACGCCCAAGGCGCACGGTGCCGACCCCGACGTGTGGGCCGCGTACGCCCCGGAGGAAGGCGCACGCTTCCCGCTGCGGCTCCTCGCCGTCCGGGAGAGGTTTCTCGCCGAGGAGACCGCCGAGCCCGGGGGAGCGGCGGCCCTCGACCGGGCCGGAGAGGCCCCGCCCGGGTACCGGCTGCTGCCCGCGCACCCCTGGCAGTACCGACTGCTCGGCGATCACCCCGCTCTGCTGGCCGCCCTCGCTCGCCGGGACGTGCTCGACCTCGGCCCGGCCGGGGCTCCGGTGACCCCCACCGCCTCCGTGCGCACGGTCCACGACGGGATTGGCTTCCTGAAGTTCAGTCTGGACGTACGCATCACCAACTGCCTGCGGAAGAACGCCTCGTACGAACTCACCGGCGCTGTCGCCCTGACCCGGCTGCTCGCCCCCGTCCTCGCGGACCTCGCCGGGCGCCACCCCTCCGCCGCCGTGCTCCGCGAGCCCGCCTACCGCTCGCTCGCCCTTCCCGGTGCGGACGGCCGCCCCGACCGCACCCTGCTCGAAGGCTTCGGCGTGATCGTCCGGGAGGGCCTCGCCCGCCACACCCCCGCGGGCACCACGCCTCTGCTGGCCGCGGCCGTCGCCGACGAGTACCCGCTCGGCCCCGGCCGGGCCTCCGAACTCCTCGCAGAAGCCGGACCGGACGAGGCCGCCGAGTGGTGGCGCCGCTACACCGCCCTGCTCGTCCCGCCTGTCCTGACCGCGTTCTTCCGCCACGGTGTGGTCCTCGAACCGCACCTCCAGAACGTCGTCGTCTGCGTAGGCCGCGACGGCTCTCCCGAGCGGGTCCTGTTCCGCGATCTCGAAGGCACCAAACTCCTGGCCGGCCACCACGCCCCGGCGCTGCGCAGGCTTCCCCCCGAGGTCGCCGGGCCCCTCACGTACGACCGGCACCGCGGCTGGGACCGGGTCGTCTACTGCCTGTTCGTCAACCACCTCGCCGAACTCCTCGCCGCCGTCGCCGACCTCCACCCCGAGATCGAACCCGTCCTCTGGCAGCAGGTGCGCACCACTCTGGAGCAGAGCGCCGATTCCCTCGGCAGGCCGCCGCAGCTGTCCGCCCTGCTGGCGGGGGCCCCGCTGCCGGCCAAGGCCAATCTGCTCACCCGCTGGCGCCGCTCGGCGGACCGCGACGCCGGGTACGTCCGCCTGCCGTCCCCGCTGGCCGCGCCCACCGCCGGCCGTCCCTGCGCTCCCTGACCCCGCGTGCTGCTCCCCGCGGACCAGCGGCCCGGGCCGCCACCGACGAACGGATCACTGGTGTCCCCTTCCCTGCTCACCCCCGCCGTACGGGCCGAGGCGCAGACTCTCGCGCCCGCCGAACTCCCGTGTTACGTACATGATCTGACGGCCCTGCATGCCCATGCAGCGGCCGTACGTGCGGCTCTTCCGCCCGCGGTGGAGCTGTACTACGCGGCGAAGGCCAACCCCGAACCCGAGATCCTCGCCACCCTCGCCCCATGGACCGACGGCTTCGAGGTGTCCTCCGGCGGCGAACTCGCCCATGTCCGAGCCGCCGCGCCGGGCCGGCCCCTCGCTTTCTCCGGACCCGGCAAGACCCCTGGCGAACTTGCCGCCGCTCTGGCCGCCGGAGTGGAGCGCGTGCACGCCGAAAGCCTCCACGAGGTACGGATGCTCGGGGCGCTGGCCGCCCGCAGCCACGTCCCGGGCCGCCCGCCCACCCGTGTCCTGCTCCGCATCAACCCGTCTGTTCCGGAGGGGACGCTGACCGGCAGTGCCCTCACGATGGGAGGCGGCCCGACCCCCTTCGGCATGGGGAACGAAGAGGCATCCGAAGCGCTCCGTCTGCTCGCCGGTGACGACTGCCCCGGCCTCGAACCGGCCGGTGTCCACGCGCATCTGGCCAGCGGTCTGCCTGCCGACGCCCTGCTGCGCGTGGCCGAGGCGATCGTGGACGCCGCCGCCGCGCTGTCCCGCCGCCACCGGACTGCCCTGCACGAGGTCGTCGTGGGCGGTGGCATGGCCGTGGACTACACGCGCCCCGAAGACCGCTTCGACTGGGCCACCTACGGCGCCGGCCTGGACTCCCTGGCCCGGCGGCACCCCGGCGTGCGCCTTCGTATCGAGCCAGGCCGCGCCCTGACCGCCTACTGCGGCTGGTACGTGACCGACGTACTGGACGTGAAACGCAGCCACGGGGAGGACGTGGCCGTGGTCCGCGGCGGTACCCACCATCTGCGGACGCCCGCCGCCAAGGGGCACGACCAGCCCGCGGAGGTGGTACCCGTCGAGCCGTGGCCGCACCCGTGGCCGCGTCCGGCGGCGTCGGGTGACCGGGTGACGGTCGCCGGTCAGCTCTGCACGCCGAAGGACGTGCTCGCCCGGGGCCTGGCGGCGGCCGGGCTCCGTGCGGGGGACCGGGTGGTCTTCGCCCTGGCCGGCGCGTACGCCTGGAACATCTCCCACCGCGACTTCCTGATGCATCCACCGCCGGGCTTCCGATTTCTCGGTGGGTCGGGGACACCGAGCCCCGAAGGGTGTTAACTTAGGCAAGCCTTACCTAAGGAGACGCTATGGCAGTCGCCCCTGCCCGCACCGCCGAGCTGTCCCACGCGGAGCGGATCCGCTCTGTCGTCGCCGCCGCGGACTCGCTCAGCCTGACCACCCCCGGCGCGTCCTACGACCTCATGGCCATGCACACGGTCGAGAACGGGCGGCTCACGCTCCGCGTGCCCGACGACACACCGCTCGCCGCGGAGATGGTGTGCGCTCCACGCGGCGCGCTGGGCGCTCTCGTGGAGTTCACCGACATCGCGCCCGTCCGGGCACGCGACCGGATCCGCACCCGGGTCACGCTGTCCGGCTGGCTGTCGCCGTCCGGGCGGCGGCACGGGAACGTCGTGATTCTCGGCCTGGACCCGGCGCGTGCCGGCATCCAGTGGCACGGGCGCGTCCAACACGTCGCCCTCGACGCTGTGTTCAGCGCGGAGCCGGACGCCATCGCGCTCCAGGAGGCGGCCATGCTCGGCCATCTGGACGACGACCACCGGGACGTGGTCGCGCTGCTCGCCCGCCTCGCCGCCCCCGAAGTCCGCCGGGGAGTGGTCGACGTCCGCCCGTATGCCATGGACCGATACGGGTTCACCCTCCGCTACGAGTACGCCCAGGGCCACCGCGACGCCCGCCTCCTCTTCCCGGCCCCTGTGCGCGACGCCGCCGAGGTGGGGGTCCAGGTCGAGGCCCTGCTCGCCCACGCCCGGCACTGCCGGGGTGCCTCCCGTCCCTGAACTGCCGCCTGCGGCGCCCGGACACCACGGAACGGCCCGCGCGGCAGCCGGCGCCCTCGACGTAACTCGGCTGCCGAGAAGGACCCGGCCTCAGCCGTGCAGCCGCACCGGCAGCTTCTGCACGCTGTTGCCCACGAAGGAAGCGTGCCGCGGCAGTTCGGGCTCGGGGACGGCGAGATCGAGGTCCGGGAAACGCGTGAACAGCTGCTCGAGAGCGGCAGTACCTTCCATCCGGGCCAGAGGGGCGCCCATGCAGTAGTGCGCGCCGTGGCCCAGTGAGAGGTGCCGCGCCTCGCTGTTGCGGGTGATGTCGAAGCGTTCGGCGTCGGGGCCGTGGGCCGTCGTGTCGCGGCCCGCCGCGGAGTAACCGGCCAGCACCGGAGTCCCCTTGGGGATGACGGTGCCGCCGAGCGACAGATCGCGGGTCGGGTAGCGGAACGGGAAGTAGCTGACCGGGCTGTCCCAGCGCAGCGTCTCCTCGACCACGTCCGCCCAGGTCGCCTGGCCCGACTGGGCCAGGGCGAGCTGATCCCGGTGGGTGCACAGGGCTCGTACGGCGTTGGTGATCAGATTGAGCGTCGTTTCGTGTCCGGCGATGATCGTCAGCATCAGGGTGCCGATCAGCTCGTGCGGGCTGAGCCGGTCGCCGTTCTCCTCGCGGGCCGCGATCAGCGCGCTGGTGAGATCGTCCCCCGGATTCTCCATCCGGGCGGCGACGGCCGCGCCCAGCACCTCCACCATCTCCCGGTTGGCCTCCATTGCCTCCGCGGGGCCGATGTCCGTGGCGACGATCTGGTTGGACAAGTGGTGCAGCCGGTCATGGTGTCCGGCGTCCACGCCCAGCAGTTCACAGATGACGCCCATCGGCAACGGCAACGCGAAGTGCGTACGCAGATCGGCGACACCGTCACCGGCGGCGGCCGCCCTTTCGAGGTTGTCCAGGAGCGAGGACGTCAACGCCTCGATACGCGGACGCAGTTCCTCGACACGACGTGCGGTGAAGGCCTTGTTCATCAGGGACCGCAGCCGCCGGTGATCGGCGCCGTCGGCGGTGGTCATCCCCTGCACCGTGGCGAACGTCTTCAGCGGCCAGCCATCGGCAATCCCACCCGCCTGGAGCGCTGCGAAGTGCTGTGCGTTCTTGGCGACGTCGGGGTGCGAGAGGAACTCCTTGAGCGCATCGTGGCCCAGTACCGCCATGCCCTCCACCCCGCCGGGGAGGATCACAGGGGTGACGGCCCCCTGGGCCAGCAGTCGGGCATTGGCCGCGTGCGGGCAGCCGCCCGCCGGGTCCATGCGGTGCGGCTGGTCGACTGCGGAGTTCACCGGTGACGTGTTCAACAGGGCTCTCCAGATTGAAGGGTGAATGGAGGGACGCATTGCCGAGGCCCTCGGCTCCTCGGGCATGACGACGCGGCGGCCTGATCCCGCGGCGGACTGCTCAGGCGGCCACCGATCTTCGCCACCAGCAGCTGCATTACTGGGCCACGAGGCCCACGTCCGCCTCGAGGTCGCTCGCGACACCCAGGTGCGCGCGCCCATCCCGGCATGGGTGAGCAGGATCAATCCCTGGTCGGAATCCAGCATCAGCTGGGCCTCGAACCGGCTACCTTGCAGACCACAGCCCCAGCCACGAAGTGGACCCTTCCCGGACATGCCGAACTCCCGTGCGACGTCGGGAGCATGCAGAGCCTAGACCAACAGGCCTGACGTGAAAGGCAACTGGAGAGCTTCCCCCTCAATGCACTGACAGGCCCAAAGGCTTGTCGACCAGGACGAGGGTGGCCGGCGCATCGGTCCGATGCGCCGGCCGTTCTGTGCGGCCCGCCCCCAGGCCGAACACGTCTGCACCGGTCAACGCCCCGGCCAGGACCGGTCCGGCGACGCTGCCCAGGGGCATGACCGTCCCGCCAAGGGCGTGAACCTTTGGTGTGAACTCTCCTCGTAGAAGGCGACGTGGAGGACGGCCAGGACCTGCGGCACCCCTGCGCTGCGGGCGCCCGTCCAGGGTGGGGCATCCGCGCCGCTGGCGCCCCACCCTGGACGAGACGGGGGGAAAGAGTGTTGGACACGGGATGCAGCGGCCCTGCACGGCGGAGAAGACTCCCGCGGCCTCGCCGCGAGAGCCTTCTTCCGAGGCCTGATCAGTTCTTGGGGATGCTGGCCACACACTGGGAGAACGGCTTCTGCTGCACGCACTGGAACAGTGCGCTCCAGTCGCTCCCGGTGTCGGCCGCGCCCGCTTCCACCGTGTCGCCGCAGGACTGGTCCGAAACGCCCCACAGGGATCCGTCCGGCCAACCGGCCTCACGCGTCCGGTTCTCCACCGAATCGAGGCAGGACTTGGGCGCGTCGAGGCGCTTCAGCTCCTGGACGAACTCCAGGTAGTCGGGGTTCTCCGGCGCTCGGGCCAGCTGGTCCAACTGGGCCTTGGCCTCGCTCCGTTGCTGCGGGGTGGCGTCCGGGTTCCGGAAGGTCTTCAGGGCGTTGACGTTCTCCTTCAGAACCTTCTTGATCTTTTCCTGGTCCTCCGGCTCCTTCGGCTTCGTCTCCGGGGTCTGAGCAGCCAGCAGGCTGTCGCTGATCAGCAGCAGGACCTTCTTGTTGAACGCACGAACATCGGCCGGCAACGTCGGGTCCGTGAGACTCGGCAGGTTCTGCGCGACTCCCTCCGCGAGCTTCTTATACGTATTCTTGTCCGCCTGCGACGTGTTCGGGTCGTGGACGATTCTCAGTGCCTCGTTGATCCCTGCAATGATCTTCGTCAGGGCGGCCTTGTCCGCCTTCGACGTATTCGGGTTCGCGATGACCTTCAGCGCGTCGTTGATTTCCTTGAGGATCTTGTCGTACGTGGCCTTGTCCGCCGCCGAGGTGTTCGGATCCTTGGCCGCAGCCATCGTCTTGTCGAGCGTCTTCTGGAGCTTGTCCTTCAACTCCTTCGGCACATCCAGATTGTCCAGCTGATCCTGCAGGTCCTGCTCCTCCGCCGGCGTGAGCTGTTGGAGCTGCCTCTCTTCCGGTTGCTGCTCCTCCTGCGGTTGCTGCTCCTGCTCCGGTTGCTGTTCTTCGGGCTGCTGCTCCTGCTCCGGTTGTTGCTCTTCCGGTTGCTGCTCCTGCTCCGGTTGCTGTTCCGGTTGCTGTTCTTCGGGCTGTTGCTCCTGCTCCTCCGGGGGTGGGGGTGGCGTGGGGCCGGCAGGTGCTGAGGTCGTGGTCTGCGCGAGGGCATCAGGCGCTGCCACAGCAGTCGCCATGCCCGTCGGCAGCGCGAGTGCGGCAGCCAAGCAGGATGCGCCGACAAAGCGGGAGATCTGTCGCCGGGCGGTTCTGGCCATGATGATTCCAGGTGCGCTTCGGGGTGTCCTGCTTTGACATGTGGGCACGGCCCAAAGTCACCGGAGTCCCAATGCTCGACGGTTCGCAGGCTGACAAGAACAACTTTTCTCTCCCTCGGTGCATATCGCAACCTGGGCGTCCTGCCCTTCAGCTGCCGGGCCGAAAAGGACGCGCACAGCAGACTGCGTAGGGACGCGGCCCTCGTGTCGAGTGGCCCGCCGCTGCCCCGCTTGCCGATGGGCCGCGTCAGCCGGCGGCGGCGGCGCCGGTCAGGCGCAGTCGATCGGGGGAGTGGCCGGGGGAGCGTCGGCCGCGCGCAGGTTCTCGAGCAAGGTCTCGGAGATCTCGGTCAGCGAGTCGATCTGACCGTCGTTGAGCGGATCCGTCAGCCACTGGCGGATATGCGCGGCACGGATCGGGAGGGCGGTGGTGATGGCCGTGAGGCCCTCGGGGCTGAGGGCGATGACCGTCCCGCGGGACGCTCCGGGGCACTGCTCCCGGGTGAGCAGCCCACGGCCGATCATCCGGTTCAGGTGATGGTGCAGTCGGCTCTTCTCGAACTGGGTGACACCGCTCAACTCGAATGCGCGCAGGCGCTGTTCCGGTGCCTGCGCCAGGGCGCTGAGGATGGCGAAGTCCGGTTCGGACAGCCCGGTGTCGTGCTGGAGCTGCTGGCCGAGCCGTCGCCAGAAGAGCACCTGGGTCTCGAAGAAGGCGCGCCAGACGAGGTCTTCGCGCGTCGAGAGATGGTCTGCGGTGCTGTGCATGGCACGAAATCCTAGGGAGAGCGAGTGGAGGTGACAGGTCATCCCACTCCGCCATGGTCACGCGCCCGTGTCAACCCGCCCCAGCATGCCGCGTTACGGCACACCCGCCGTGGATCGGCGCCGGCCCGCCACCGAGGAATTCGCAGAGCCTCTCCACCCGGTTCTCGCTGGGAGAACAGTTCGTCAGGGTGAACCCGACGGCCTCAATGGATCTCAGCCCCTTCGCGACGGTGGTGGGATGCGATGGGGCCGAACCGGTCCCGCTCGGCCTATCAGGTCCGGCGGGCGGCGTTGTCGATGGCACCTCCTGTGCGCGCCCTCCGTTCCGGCGGACCCAGGATCTGCCGGTTGCGGCAGGAGGCCGCCGCGCGGACGTGTTGGGCGGTCGACCGAACTGCGAACCGTCACCGACGGCTCTCTCTGTATCGCCCACCTCCGCAATGAGGAGTACCCTCCCACGGCCCCGCGCGCGGGAGGGGCGATGGTGCGGTGGATGTGCGGCGTGTGCCGTACCGTCAGGCGCGGACTGCCTTCAGTGCGCCGGCCCAGTTCTCCAGCTGGTCGAGCACCCGGCCCAACTCCTCCTCGCGCGTCTCCGACGGGGAGAAGGCGGGGTAGCTCGGGAAGTCGACCGAGACGGGCAGTCCGAGCTGCGCCTACACGGTCGCGATCTGGAGTTCGGAGGCGATCTGCCGCAGGTGCTCGACCGCGCGCACGCCGCCCGCGGCGCCGATGCTGACGAATCCCGCGGCCTTGTTGTTCCACTCGCCGTAGATGTAGTCGAGCGCGTTCTTCAACGCAGCCGGGGCGCTGTGGTTGTACTCGGGGGTGACGAAGACGAAGCCGTCGAACTCGGCAATCCTCGATGCCCAGCGCTTGGTGTGCGCACCCTCGTACTGCCCGTACTGCGGCGGCACAGGCCGGCAGGCCGAAGTCCGCGATGTCGACCAGCTCGTAGTCGGCCTCCGGACGCTTGGAAGCGACGGTGTGCACCCACTCGGCCACCTCGCGGGTGACCCGGCCCGGGCGAACGCTTCCAACGATCACGGCAATTCTGGGCATGACTGTTTCCCATCCCTACGAGTTGATGTGTCAACTCAAGGGTGTGGGGCCCGAGGTGATACGTCAACTCCCTCCGGATCTGTTCACGGGACTGAAGTGAACCTGCGTATACGGAAGTTGGGCGGGTGTGCCGGCCGGGGCGGTGACCCGCCGCCGTTCGGGGAGTGGCCACCCTCCCTTTCCGGCTTCTGCTGACTATTCGATTTGCCTAAAAGTGTTAGGTAAATGCATAATGGGCGCCGTCGAATGGGAGAGGACCATGGTGCGCGCAGGACTGACCGCAGAACGCCTGACCCGGGCCGGAGCCGAACTGGCCGACGAGGTCGGCTTCGAGCAGGTGACCGTCTCGGCGCTCGCCAGGCAGTTCGACGTCAAGGTCGCGAGTCTGTACTCGCATCTGAAGAACTCCCAGGACCTCAGGACCAGGATCGCCCTGCTCGCCCTGGAGGAACTCGCCGACCGTGGCGCCGCCGCCCTGGCGGGGCGGGCCGGCAAGGACGCCCTGGCCGCCCTCGCGAACGTCTACCGCGACTACGCCCGGGAGCATCCAGGCCGTTACGCCGCGGCCCAGTTGAGGCTCGATCCGCAGGCAGCGGCCGCCAGCGCCGGCAGCAGGCACGCACAGATGACGCGTGCGATCCTCCGCGGCTACGACCTGACGGAGCCCGACCAGACCCACGCGGTCCGGCTGCTGGGCAGCTTCTTCCACGGCTACGTCAGCCTGGAGATGGGCGGAGGCTTCAGCCACAGCGCCCCCGACACCCAGGAGACGTGGTCACGGATGATGGACGCCCTCGACGCCCTGTTGCGGAACTGGCCCGCGCGCTGACCGCGGCCCCGCACCGTCCGGAAGCCCCGGCCGCGAGGTACACCGCCGAACCCCGCACCCGAACACTTCGATCAACAGGCTGAGACATGTACACCGAGCACAACTGGATCACTACGCCCGTCACCGCTGACATCCTCCGCGGTGCCCTCGACCTGGAGCGCACCGCTCAAGGTGTTCTGCCGCACCGGCTTCCTGCCTGGGCCCGCGCCCAGTGCTCCGACGGACAGCTGGCGATGGCGGAGGCCCAGCCCTCCGGTGTACGGCTGGTTTTCCGTACCCGGGCCACCGTCGTCGAACTGGACACCGTGCCGACCAAGCGGATCTACGTGGGTGCTCCGCCCCGCCCGGACGGCATGTACGACCTGCTCGTCGACGGCCGTCTGGCAGGCCGGGCGTGCGTGGCCGGTGGCAACACCCTGACCATCGACATGACCACAGGATCCGCCGCATATGAGCCCGGCCGGGCCGGCACTCTCCGTTTCGCCGATCTGCCCGAGGGCGAGAAGGACATCGAGATCTGGCTGCCGCACAACGAGACCACCGTATTGGTCGAGCTGCGCACCGACGCCCTTGTCGAGCCCGCGCCGGACCGGGGGCGCAAGGTATGGCTGCACCACGGCAGTTCGATCAGTCACGGCTCCGACGCCTCGGGCCCCACCAGCACCTGGCCCGCACTCGCCGCGTCCCTCGGCGGCGTGGAACTGATCAATCTGGGCCTGGGCGGCGGTGCGCTGCTCGACCCGTTCACCGCGCGGACCATGCGGGACACCCCCGCCGACCTGATCAGCGTCAAGATCGGCATCAACCTCGTCAACACCGACCTGATGCGCCTGCGTGCCTTCGGTCCGGCGGTGCACGGCTTCCTCGACACCGTCCGGGAGGGGCACCCGGCCACTCCGCTGCTGGTCGTCTCGCCCATCTTCTGCCCGATCCACGAGGACACGCCCGGCCCGGCCGCCCCGGACTTCAGCAACCTCAGCGCCGGGAAGCTGAGCTTCCTCGCCACGGGCGACCCTTCGGACTCCACCCGTCTGACGCTCACCGTCATCCGGCAGGAACTCCTGCGCATCACCACCGCACGGGCCGCCGACGATCCGAACCTGCACTACCTCGACGGCCGCGACCTCTACGGTGAGGCGGACTTCGCCGAACTGCCGCTGCCCGACCAGCTCCACCCGGACACCGAGTCGCATCGTCGGATCGGCGAGCGCTTCGCCGGTGCGGCCTTCGCCGCCACCGGTGTCTTCGCGGACAACAACGCCTGATCCGGCCGCTGTTCAGCCCGCCGCGTCGGGCCGGAAGCTCCTCCCGGTCTCACCGGGAGCCGAAGGTCCGCCGGTACGCCTCGGGCGGCAGGCCCGTGACACGAGTGAAGTGCCGCCGCAGAGTGGCGGACGTCCCCATTCCCGTCCACACCGCGATCCGCTCGATGCCGGCGTCGCTCGATTCCAGCAGTTCCTGCGCCTGACGCACGCGCTGACTGAGCAGCCACCGCAGCGGTGCCGTTCCGGTGACGGCGTGGAAGTGACGGGCCAGGTTGCGGCTGCTCATGCCCGCCTGCCGGGCCAGGTCCTCCACCGTGAGCGGCTGGTCGAGCCGGGCCAGTGCCCAGGGAAGCAGGTCGGCGAGCGGATGGTCGCGCCCATGCGTCACCGGTGCCGGAATGAACTGCGCCTGGCCGCCTTCCCGGTGAGGCGGGGTGACGAGGAGTCTGGCGAGCGCGTTGGCCACGGTCGCCCCGTGGTCGGCACGGACGATGTGCAGACACAGGTCCATCCCGGCGGCCTTCCCCGCCGAGGTGAAAACGTCGCCCTCGTCCGTGAAGAGCACCCCGGCATCGACCCTGACGCGCGGGTAGCGCGCGGCGAGCATGTCCGTATGGGCCCAGTGCGTGGTGGCGCGGCGTCCGTCGAGGAGCCCCGCTGCGGCCAGGACGAAGGCCCCGGTGCACAGGGACACGATCCGCGCTCCCGCCGCGTGGGCGGCGCGGACGGCCTCGACCAACTCTTCCGGCGGTTCCATGTCCACGCCGCGCCACGCCGGGACGACCACCGTGTGCGCGTCGGCAAGAGCTTCCAGCCCCTGTGTGGTCTCGGCCCGGAACCAGTCCCCGACACGGGTGCCGGCCGTCCCGCAGACGGTGAAGGAGTACCACGGGCGGGCCAGGTCGGAGTGGTCCGTGCCGAAGACCTCGCACGCCGCAGCTGCCTCGAAGAGCATGCTTCCCTCGGTGAGCGCCATCATCACTGTCCGCATGTCCGAAACTGTACGTCCCTCGTCGTTTCGGCCGCTGGTGAAGTGCGGACCCGGCGTGGAACATTGCGGGCAGGGGCAGTTCGCCCTCCGGACACCGGGAGCCAACGATGAGCAATGTCCCTTCCGTATCTGCCGCACCGTCCGCCGGGGACCGTGCCGGGCGGCCGGTGGTCGCCGTCCTCGGCGCGTACGGTCACACCGGCCGCTTCGTCGTGGCGGAGCTGCTGCGCCGGGGCATGACACCAGTCCTCGTCGGGCGGGACCGGCACAAGCTCGACGCGCTGCGCGGCCCGGCCGCCGACGTGTCCGTGCGCGTGGCGTCCACCGAGGACCCCGCTTCCCTCGACCGTGCCCTCGACGGCGCTGCCGCGGTCGTCAACTGCGCGGGACCGTTTCTCGCGACAGCTCCTGCCGTGGCCGCCGCGGCGCTCCGTGCGGGCATCCCGTATCTGGACGTCGCCGCCGAACAGGGCGTCACCGCTGCGCTGTTCGACACGTACGGCGACGGTGCCCGGGAGGCGGGCGTCGTCCTCGTGCCGTCCCTGGCCTTCTACGGCGGTCTGGGTGACCTGCTCGCCACCGCGGCCCTGGGCGACTGGCCGGACGCGGACGAAGTCACCCTTGCCTACGGCCTCGACAGCTGGCACCCGACCCCCGGTACACGGCTCACGGGAGAGACCAACGCGGGACAGCACCTCACGTATACGGGAGGCAGGCTCCAGCCCTTCAGTTACTCCCAGGACGTCTTCCCGTGGCGTTTCCCGGAGCCACTCGGCACCCAGGACGCACGTGCGTTCGCGACGGCCGACCAGGTCACCCTCCCGCGCCATGTGCGGACGCCGGAGGTGCGCGCGGTGATGAACCTCGCGCCGCTGCAGGACCTCCGTGCCACGGACACACCGGCGCCCGTACCCGTCGACGACAGCGGGCGCTCCGCACAGACCTTCCTCGTCGAGGCGGTCGTCCGCCGTGGCGGGGAGACACGTCGTGCTGTCGCGGGCGGGCGCGACATCTACGCCGTCACGGCACCGCTCGTCGTGGAAGCAGTCGCGCGCGTCCTGGACGGGCGCTGCAAGGTAACGGGCGTGGCCGCGGCCGGTGAGGCATTCGATGCCAGGAGCTTCCTGCGTGCCCTGACGCCCGAGCACCTCACCCGGCTCGACCTGCCGGCCGAGACGGACTGATCCGCTCAGCGGGCGTCCGCCGGTACGCCGCGGAAGGTGCGCCGGTAGGCGAGCGGAGTCACGCCGATGGCTGTGTGCAGGTGCTGGCGCAACGACGTGCCGGTGCCGAAGCCGACCTGCGCGGCGATGTCGTCCACCGGAAGATCGGTGGATTCGAGCAGGTGACGTGCCCGGACGACCCGCTGCTGGATCAGCCAACGCCCAGGACTCATGCCCACCTCCTCACCGAAGCGGCGGGCAAAGGTCCGCAGGCTCATGCGTGCGTGGTCGGCGAGTCCGGCCAGGCTCAGCGGCTCGTACAAGTGCTCCAGCGCCCACTGGCGGGTGGCGGCGGTACCGCTCGCAGAGGTCCCGGGCACCGGCTGCTCGATGTACTGCGCCTGCCCGCCGTCCCGCCACGGCGGGACCACGCAGGCGCGCGCGACCTGGTTGGCGACGCCGCTGCCGTGGTCCTTGCGCACGAGGTGCAGGCACACATCCACCCCTGAGGCCGCACCCGCCGACGTCAGAACGTCGCCGTCATCGACGAAAAGGACGTCCGGATCGAGAGAGATGTGCGGGAACCACTCCCGGAAGACCTGCGCGACGGCCCAGTGCGTCGTGGCCGGCCGTCCGTCGAGCAGTCCGGCCGCGGCGAGAGTGAAGGCGGCGGTGCAGATCGACACGATGCGCGTGCCCTTCGGCACGGACGCGAGGGCCGCGGCGACCGGCGGCGGTACCTCCCGGGAGATGAAGGAGGTATCGACGGGTGGGATCACGACGGTGTCGGCCGTGGTCAGTGCCTCCGGTCCCCGCTCGACGGTGACCGAGAAGTCGGAGTTGGTGTGCACCGGACGTCCGTCGACGGTGCAGGTCACGACCTCGTACCGGCCGCCTGCGGCCCCGAAGACCCGGCTCGGAATGCCCAGCTCGAACGGGTATACGCCGTCCAGTGCGAGCACGACGACGCGGTGTACATGTCCCATGGCAGAATCCTGTCGAAAGATGGCAATCATGCCATGGTACGGAACGGATGCCCTCGCGATGCTGGACGTATGAGTCACAGCACAGCGAACAGCGCTGCCCCGGCCGTCGCCACCATGCGCGCCATCAGCCAGAACACCTACGGAACCGCGGATGTCCTCGAGGAGGTCCGCCTGCCGAGGCCCGTCCCCGGGCCGAGTCAGATTCTGGTGGCCGTCCGCGCGGCGGGCGTCAACCCCACCGACTGGAAGCACCGGGAGGGCGGTCTCTTCCTGGACCGGCTGCCGCTCGTCCTCGGCTGGGACGTCTCCGGGACCGTCGAGGCCGTCGGCTTCGGCGTCACCCTCTTCAAGCCCGGTGACGAGGTCTTCGGAATGCTTCCGTACCCCCACGGTTTGGGCTCCCACGCCGAGTACGTGAGCGGCCCGGCCCGGGCCTTCGCCCACAAGCCCGCCGGTGTCGACCACATCCAGGCCGGAGCCCTCCCGCTCGCTGCTCTCACCGCGTACCAGGCACTCGTCGACACCGCCGGGGTCCGCCCCGGACAGCGGGTCCTCGTCCACGCGGCCGCCGGCGGGGTCGGCCACCTCGCCGTCCAGATCGCCAAGGCCCGCGGCGCCTACGTCATCGGTACCGCGAGCGGTGCCAAGCACGACTTCGTCCGCTCGCTCGGCGCGGACGAGGTGATCGACTACCGCAGCGTCGACTTCGCGGAAGTGGTTCAGGACATCGACATCGTCCTCGACCCCCTGTCCGGTGACACCCGCACCCGCTCCCTCGGAGTCCTGCGCACCGGCGGCATCCTCATCTCCCTCCTGCCGGGGACCGACCCGGGCGAGGCGGCCCGGGCGGCCGAGCTGGGCGTGCGTGTCGAAACCCTGCTCGTGGAGGCGGACCGGGCCGGCATGGAGGCGATCGCGGACCTCGTGGAAGCGGGCTCCCTGCGCGCCCATATCGAGGCGGCCCTTCCGCTCGCCGAAGCGGCGAAGGCCCACACCCTCGGAGAGACCGGCCGGACCACCGGCAAGATCGTGCTGATCGTCGGCCCCGTGGACGCCTGACCGGGCCGTGCGCGTACCCGTGGCCGGACCGGTTTCTGCCACGGGTACGCGCCGCTCGGAGTCCAGGAACGCGTGCCCAGGGTGCAGCAGCCCCACGCATTCCCAGAGTGTCGATGGGACCGCCCGGCGACCTGTCCGGTTCGCCCCGTCGACAGGTCGGCCGGATCAAGTTAGCTTTACCTAAGTTTCGCCCGGTCGCCGGTCATCCGACGCGGCGGACAGCCCGCGAAGTGCCGGGCGCGGACACCGTGATGGCCGAGACCTCCGACGACCGGTGACGGACTGCCCATGCTCTGTACGAGGCTGACGAACGCGCACATCCTCACCATGGACCCGGACCGACCCGTCGCCCACGAACTGGGCATCTGGCACGGCCTGATCGTGGGCCTCGACGACGAAGTGGCCGCCCTGCCCGCACGCGAGGTCGTCGATCTTCAGGGCGCCACCGTACTGCCCGGGTTCATCGACAGCCACGTACACCTGGCGTGGACCGGTCTCAGGGCGAGCACGCCGAGCGTGGCCCCCTGCGAGCGGGTCGAGGACGTCCTCGCCGTGGTGGCGGAGGCCGTCACCCGGACGCCTGCGCCCGGCGCCTGGGTCGACCTCGTCGGGTACGACCAACGGGCTCTCGGACGCCATCTGACCGCCGCCGAACTGGACCGGGTCAGCCAGGGACGCAAGGTGTTCCTGATGCACGACTCCGGACACGCCTGCGTGGTCAACAGCGCGGTTCTGGAGCTCCTTCCGGCCGGTGTTCCGCAGCAGGAGGGATTCCTGGCGGAGAGCGCCATGACCGCCGCACGGAAGCTGCGCCTGCCGTACTCCCAGGCGGAGCTCGCCGACGCGATCGTGCACGCGGCCCGCGGCTGTCTCGCCGAAGGAGTCACCGCCTGCGCGGAGGCAGGCGTCGGTGGCGGTCTCCTGGGCAACAGCCCGGTCGAGGCCGGGGCGTACCAACTGCTCCGGGACCAGGGCCGGCTGCCCCTGCGGGTCCAGCTCATGGCGGCGGGGGACACCCTGCGGCCACTCGCCGCGCACCGGGACGACGGCATTCCGCGGGCCCTGGACCTGGGCCTGCGCACCGGGTTCGGCGACGACTGGCTCTCGCTCGGAGCGCTCAAGATCTACACCGACGGCGGCATGATGGCGCGCACGGCGGCGCTCACCTCCCCGTACGAGGGCATGACCCACACAGGTCAGCTCCAGGACGATCCCGGCCGTCTCACCGACCTCATCGTGGACGGCCATCTCGCCGGCTGGCAGCTCGCCGTCCACGCCATTGGCGACCGCGCCGCCGACCTCGCGCTTGACGCCCTGGAGCGGGCGCAGCGGCTACGGCCCCGGCCGGACGCGCGCCACCGCGTCGAGCACGCCGGGCTGATCCGGCCCGACCAGCTCCCGCGCTTCGCCCGCCTCGGCGTGAGCGCCGTGATCCAGCCCAACTTCCTGCGCTACTTCGGCGACGACTACGCGGCCGTCATGGGGGAGGAGCGGGCGGCGTGGATGTACCGGGGCCGGGGATTCCTCGACCACGGCGTCACGCTCGTGGGCAGCTCCGACCGCCCCGTCACGGACGGTTCGCCGCTGCGCGCGATCCAGTTCATGGTCGAGCGTGCCTCCGCCTCCGGCCAGGTGATCGGCCCGGAGGAGGGCATCACCGTCGATGAGGCCCTGCGTGCGTACACCGTCGCCGGTGCCCACGCCTGCCGGTGGGACGACACCGCCGGAACCCTCGCCTCGGGCAGACGCGCCGACCTCGTGGTGCTCGGGGACGATCCGAGGCGCGTCGACCCTTCGCGGATCGGAGACATCGAGGTCGTGGCCACATTCGTGGCCGGTCGTGACACCAAGGAGGCGAGGAAGCCGTGAGTGAGCGACCCGACGGTCCCGGACGACGGACGAACCTGTGGCAGACGCCGGCGGCACCCGACCGGTGGGTCATCTGGAACACGGGCGGGGAGAGCATGGTCTTCGACAAGGAGCTCAACATCCCCGCCGAGGTGTCCGATGCGGACCTGCGTGACGTCCTGCGCAGCATGCGTGCGGCCGGCGTGCCGGAGGACGACGAGTATCCGGGCCGCCCGTGCGGATAGCGTGCGCAGGCGTTGCCCCCCGCACACCTGCGTTCGTCGGCTGCCGGCCACCCGGGAACTCGGTTGCTCCATCCGCACGCCGCCGGCAGAGTCCGGTCCATGACTGCCTTCACCGCACATGACGGGACCGAGCTTGCCCACCGTTCGTGCGGAGAGGGCGCTCCGGTGCTCTGCCTTCCGGGCGGACCGATGCAGGACTCCGTATACCTCGGGAACCTCGGCGGCCTTTCCGAGCACCGGCAGCTGATCATGCTGGACCTTCGGGGAACCGGACGGTCGGCCGTACCCGAGGACGTCTCCTCCTACCGCTGCGACCGGCTCGTCGACGACGTGGAATCCCTGCGCGCGCACCTGGGCCTGGACACGGTGGACGTCCTCGCGCACTCGGCCGGCGTCAATCTGGCCGCGCTGTACGCGGAGCGCCACCCGGAGCGCATCGGCAAGCTCGCACTGATTGCGCCGAGCGTCATGGCCGTCGGCATCACGATCACGGGGGAACTCCGGCGCGAGACGGCGCAGCTCCGCCGGGACGAGCCGTGGTTCCCGGAGGCCTTCGCGGCCCTGGGAGCGATCGTCGCCGGCAACGCGACTCCCGACGCGTTCGAGGCCGTCGCCCCGTTCTTCCACGGCCGTTGGGACGAGGCGGCCCGGGCCTTCCGGGCTGCGGAGGACAGGCAGAAGAACCGGGAGGCGGCGGCCGTCTTCGCGGCCGAGGGCGCCTTCGACCCGGACGCCACGCGCGCGGCGCTCGCCCGGTTCACCGCGCCGGTCCTCCTGCTGGCCGGAGAGGTCGATCTGAACTCGCCTCCGCCCGCGGTGAGCGAGTTCGCCGGTCTGTTTCCGCATGCCGAGCTGGTCGTTCAGCCCGGGGCCGGGCACTTCCCGTGGCTCGACGATGCCGACATGTTCGTGGCGGCCACCGCGGCATTCCTCGGCTGACGGACGGCTTACCGCTGATCAAACCGTGGCGTCGGTCGGTTCCTCGTCGGAATGGAGGATCGAAACCTCCAGCTTGCGCAGCAGTCGCGCCAGCTGGCGGCATTCGGACGGCGAGAGTCCGCTGAGCATCCGGCGTTCGTTGTCGAGGTGCTCCGAGAAGACGGTGTCCACCGTCGCCAGGCCCTTGTCGGTGAGACGTGAGTAAACGACTCTGCGGTCGCCGGCGTCCCGCTCGCGGACGATGAGACCGTCCTTCTCCAGACGGTCGATCCGCAGCGTCACCCCTGCCGATGAGACCAGTCCGGTGTCCGCGAGCTGTCCGGCCGTCAGCCGGTAGGGATCTCCGGACCGCCGCAGGGCGGTCAGCACGTCGAAGCCGGCCACGGACAGCCTGTGATGCTCGATCGATGCCGTGAGCCTGGTGCTGTAGCGCAGGAAGGAGCGGTGAAGGCGCGCGAGAACCTCGAGCGGGCTGGTGTCCAGCTCGGGGCGTTCGCGTGCCCAGTCCTCGATCACGCTCGCGACGGCGTCCCGGTCCCCCGGCCTCGATGCAGCCATGCCCATCCCCTCGTACAGCGCCCGCCAGCTTCTCACGGCACTGAGAATCTTACTGCTGAGGCGATGGGCCGGACCGGGGAGGGGCTGTCCAGCCCCGGGTCACCTGCGGGAACGCCGCCTCAGCAGCTGAATCATCACGACGGCGACGAGCACCGCGGCCGTCGGCGCGGCAGCTTTTCTGAGCAGAACGGGCAGCACCGCCGCTCCGAGGTCCACCGCCTCCGGCTCGGGCGAGAGCCGGCCGGACGACCCCGCCGCGGCCGTCGTGACCGCGACGGACTCGGCGCCACCGGAGTTCCGCAGCAACTCCTCGAGGCGAGTGGCGAACTGCTGGACGATGCGGTCGCCGACCTCGGTCATGATGCCCCGGCCGAACTGCGCGGGACGGCCGGTGATGTCGAGGTCCGTGCGTACGCGCACCCGGGTGCCGCCGGGGTCGGCGGTCAGCGTCGCGGTGACCGTGGCCGACGCGGTACCCGCGCCTCGGGTCTCGCTCCCGCTGACATCGAGGTGCATCGAGCGGGCGGACCCGTCGCGGCTGACGGTGCCCTCCCCGCGATAACTCATCTGCACCGCACCGACCTTGACCTTGACGCGTCCGGTGAACGAGTCACCGTCGAGAGTGTCCAGCACGGCGCCGGGCATACACGGTGCGACCCGGCCGAGGTCGAGGAACAGCTTCCAGGCATCGTCGGGATCCGCCGGGACGGTGAAGGAGTGGTCGAGCTGCATGGGTGTCCAATCGGAGAGGGGCCGGCCGTGGCCGGAATCAGGGAGGGCAGGCCGCGGGGGCGGTGCTGATTCATACGTGGGCCGGATTCAGGTCCGGCACCGGCTCAGGTGCGGTCGGCCGTACGGATCAGTTCACGGACCCGGCTGGGTGAGAGGGGTCCTCGGCGCACGACCACACCGAAGGGGCGCAGCGCGTCTTCGACGGCACCGGCCAGTACCGCCTGCGGGGCGATCGCGCCGCCTTCGCCGAGCCCCTTGACACCGAGATCGTTCATGGGGCTGGGGGTGAAGATCTCGTCCATGTCGAGGTCGGGTATCTCCGAGGACGTGGGCACCAGGTAGTCCATGTACGTGCCGGTGCGGGGCTGGCCGTCGGGGCCGTAGACCATCTCCTCGTAGAGCGCACCGCCGATCCCCTGGGCGATGCCACCGGTGACCTGTCCCTCCGCGATCATCGGGTTGACGATGTTGCCCGCGTCGTGGACGACGACGTAATGCAGGATCTCGATGCCGCCGGTGTGTTCGTCGACCTCGACGACCGCCGCGTGTGCTCCGCCTGCGACTGCGAAACCCGGTGGGCGGAAGTGCACGGTCTCGCTGATCTCGGTGCCGTACCGTCCGTCGGCGGGTTCGGGGGTGCCGGGCAGCGGGGCGCGGGCGGCCAGTTCCGCCAGACCGATGGACGGGCCGCCCGGCTCCTTGGACGCCACGACGCCTTCGCTCAGGCGGAGGCCGTCCGCGTCGACGCCGAGACGGCGTGCCGCCGCTTCGACGATCTTCTCGCGGATCAGTCGGCCGGCCCGGTGGGTGGCGTTTCCCGCGGTGACCAGGGCACGGCTGGCGATGGTGCCCACACCGAACGGGGTGGCCTCGGTGTCCCCGCCGACCACGTCGATCACATCGAACGGCACCCCGATGGCGTCCGCGGCGATCTGCGCCATGGAGGTGCGGTGCCCCTGCCCCTGGGAGGGGGCACCGATGGCGAGGCGCACCCTGCCGCTGGGGGCGATGTCGATCCGGGCGGTTTCGAACGGTCCGAGTCCGGTGGCCTCGATGTACATGGCGAATCCGATGCCGATGTACTTCCCGTCACGGGCGCCTTCGCGCTGCCGTGCGCGTACCCGCTCGACATCCGCCTTGGCCACGGCGCGGCGCAGGAGCTCGGGATAGTCCCCGGAGTCGTAGATCTGCGGTCTGCCCGAACGGTCCACGAGCCCGGTCGCGTACGGCATCGCGTCGGGTCCGACAAGATTGCGTGCCCTCAGCTCCTCGGGCTCGATGCCCAGTTCCGCGGCCAGCCGGTCCATCGCGCGTTCCATGGCGAACACCGTCTCCGGGCGTCCGGCTCCCCGGTAGGGCGTGGCGAAGGTGGTGTTGGTGAGCACACCGACGACGTCGATGTCCACGTTGGGGATGCGGTAGGGGCCGAGCAGATGACAGAGGGAGTTGTACGGCACCACAAGGCCGGTCATGTTGTAGGCGCCGAAGTTGACGGTGATCCGGTCGCGTACGGCGACGATCCGGCCCTCGGCGTCCGCGGCGAGTTCGATGCGGTGGATCTGCTCACGGGCGTGGGAGGCGGCGGTGAGGTTCTCGTTGCGGTCCTCACGCCACAGCACGGGTCGGCCGATGCGGCGGGCGGCATGCGGGACGAGGAGCTCCTCGACGTAGAGGATGCCCTTCTGGCCGAAACCGCCGCCGACATCGGCCGCGATGACATGGACCGCGGCGGATTCCAGACCGAGGGTGTGGGCGATGGCGTCCCGCAGCCGGTGCGGGGTCTGGGTGCCCGACCAGACTTTGACCCGGCCGCTGTACGGCTCCACCTGGGCCGAAATGGCGCGGGTCTCGATCGGCGAGGCGACGTACCGGTGGGCCTCGAACTGCTCGCTCACCACGGCGTGCGCACGGGCGAACGCCGCGTCCGGGTCGCCGACACGGGCGGCGACGGCGACTGCCGTGTTGTCGGGCAGCTCCTCGTGCAGCAGAGGCGCGTCCGGGGCCAAGGAGAGCTCGGGATCGACGAGCACGGCCAGCGGGGAGTAGCGCACGTCGACGAGCTCCAGGGCGTCCTCGGCGAGGTAGCGGTTCTCGGCGAAGACGACGGCGACGGGCTGGCCGACGTAGAGGACCTTGTCGCGGGCGAGCAGTGGCATGGGAGTCATGCGGACCACCGGGTCCAGGAGCTCGGCGAGCCCCGGCGGGGTGCGCAGTTCCTCCTTGTTCAGCATCGCGGGAAGGTCCGCCACGTCGTCGCCGGTCCACACGGCGACGACGCCGGGCGCGGCCAGGGCCGCGCTCACATCGACGGAGTCGATGCGGGCGTGGGCGTGCGGGCTGCGCAGAAATGCGGCCTCGACGGCGCCGGGCAGGGCGATGTCGTCGACGTAGCGGCCATTGCCGCGCAGCAGCCGGTCGTCCTCGACGCGCGGGACGGAACGGCCGATCCAACGCCCGTCGCCGTGCCGGTGCAGGTCGGAATCGTGGGACATACGGGTCACTCCCCGAATCGCTCGTCGAGTGCCTGGCACACGGCACGGCGGATGTTGCGGTAGCCGGTGCACCGGCACAGATGCCCACTGAGGGCGTCGGCGACCTGCTCCTTGTCCGGGCGGTCGGACTGCTCGGTGAGTGCCGTCGCTGTCATCACGAACCCGGGCGTGCAGAAGCCGCACTGCATGCCGTGGCACTCGTGGAAGGCCCGCTGTACGGAGGTGAGGGGGGCGTCGCCGGGCGCGAGGCCCTCGACCGTGCGGATCTCGGTGCCACGGCACTGCACGGCCAGCGTCAGACAGGTACGCACCGGCTCGTCGTCGACAAGGACGGTGCAGGCCCCGCAGACTCCGTGCTCGCACCCGACATGGGTACCTGTGAGACCGAGCCGGTCGCGCAGGAAGTCGCTGAGGAGCAGCCGGGACTCGACCTGGGCGGTGACCGGCCGGCCGTTGACGGTAAGGGCGATCTCGTGCCAGGCGGACGGCTCGGCGAGCGGAGGTGTACGGGCCGCGAGCGGGGTGGGGACGGACGGGGTCATCAGCAGCGCTCCCAGGCGGTGGTGCAGGCGCGGACGAGGAGATGGGCGGCGCCCTCGCGCCGGTACTCGGCGGTGGCATGGACGTCGTCGGAGGGTGTGAGGCGGGCCAGCGCGGCGCCGGCTGCGGCGGCGAGGGCCGGCTCGTCGGCATCGCTGCCCACGAGTGCGTCCTCGGCGGCGGACAGACGTACGGGGACGGGGGCCGCGCCGCTGAAGACCACGCGGGCGGCCCGGACGGTGCCCGTCCCGGCGCTCCGTTCCAGAACGACCGCCACGCCGACGGTGGCGAAGTCGCCATGTCTGCGGGTCAGTTCCTCGAAGGCCCAGCCGTGATCCGCCGGGAGCGGGGGGAACACGACCTCGGTGAGCAGCTCGTCCGCCTCGACGGCAGTGGAGAAGGTCGCGACGAAGAAGTCCTCCGCGGTGACGGTACGGGTGCCGCGCGGTCCGGTGATCACGAACCGGGCGTCCAGTGCGAGGGCCGCGCTGGGCAGCTCGGCGGCCGGGTCGTGGTGGGCGAGACTGCCGCAGACGGTGCCCCGGTTGCGGATCTGCGGGTGGCCGATGTGCTCGATCGCGGCGGCCAGCAGCGGCCACCCGTCCCGTACCGCGGGGTCGGCGGCGGCGCGGGCCTGCCGCACGGCTGCTCCGATGCGGAGGTTGCCCGCTTCGTCGACGTACAGGCGGCCGAGCTCGGGGATACGGGTGATGTCAACGAGTAGCTCGGGTCTGGCGAGGCGCATGTTCAGCATGGGGATCAGGGACTGACCGCCCGCTACGACCTTTGCCTCCCGCTCCTCGTCGGCGAGGAGGGCGACCGCCTCGCCGACGGTGCTGGGGGCGGTGTAGTCGAAGGGTGAGGGTTTCAACTTGCTGCCACCGGTCCTCTCTGGTCGTCGTCGCGCCGTGGCATTCGACACGCGCAGATCTATCTAGTACCTAAAATGATTTACACTAAAGTTTCTTCTTGGCAAGAGGCTGTCCGAGATTTCCCTGTCCGAGGTGAGCGATATGCGACACATCATCGACCAGGCAGTCGCCTGGCAGCGCTCCGGAATCCGCTTCGCCATGGCGACCGTCCTGCGGACCTGGGGCTCGGCGCCGCACGCGCCGGGCGCGTCGATGCTCGTGGGCGAGGACGGCCGTATCGTCGGCAGCGTCTCCGGCGGATGCGTCGAATCAGCTGTCTGCGCGATCGCGGAGGAGGTGCTCGCGGGCGCCCCGCCGACGGTCGAACGCTGGGGAGTCGGCGACGAGGACGCCTTCGAGGTGGGCCTGACCTGTGGCGGCACGATCGAGGTGCTGATCCGTGAGGTGGGTCCCGAGGTACCGCTCGGCCGGATCGCCGCCGACCTGGCGGCCGGTGTGCCGGTGGCTCTGGTCACTCCCGTCGGCGGTGGCGGACTGGCCGTCGGCGGTGGGACGGTGACTGGCTCGCTGGGTGACCCGCAGGCGGACAGGGCGGCAGCCCAGGCCGCCGAGGGAATGCTGGGACGGGCCGCGAGCGGGCTCGTGACCAGCGGAAACGCAGCGGCCAACGGTACCGCCTGCGCGCCGGAGCGGGAGTTGCTGGTGCAGTCCTTCGCTCCCCGGCCGCAGCTGCTGATCTTCGGTGCGGCCGAGTTCGCCCGGCCCCTGGCGGATATCGGCGCCGCGCTCGGACACCGCGTGACGGTCTGTGATGCCAGACCCGCCTTTGCGGCGCCCGAGCGCTTCCCGATGGCCGACGAGGTCGTCACCGACCGGCCCGACCGCTGGTTCCGTACCCGGGAGGATCTGGTCGACGCGACGACCGCCGTGTGTGTGCTCACCCATGACCATCGCTTCGACGTGCCGGTCCTCGCGCTCGCGCTGCGCAGCCGGGCCGGTTACGTGGGGGCCATGGGCAGTCGCCGTACACATGAGGACCGGCTCGCACGACTGCGTGCCGCCGGCGCCACCGAGGCGGAGATCGCACGGCTGCGTTCGCCGATCGGCCTGGATCTCGGCGGCCGGGGGCCCGAGGAGACCGCCGTGTCGATCATGGCCGAGATCGTCGCGGTGCGGCGCGGCGGCAGCGGACTGCCACTCACCCTCCGGCCCGGCCCGGTGCACAGAGTGTGACCGTTTTTGAACGACTGTTTTTATGAACACTCGTTTAATGTGAGGGCTGTGGATCCAGAAAGCAAGGGCCGTGGACGAGCGGCCGACAGCCCCGTACCGCAGGCCGGGCGCGACAGCGGGCAGTCGGCGGCCGCGCCGCGCCGTCCCGGCTCCCACGACCCGGAAGGCAATCGCCGCGCGGTCCTCGATGCTGCCCGCCGGCTGTTCGGCGCGCACGGCTACAAGGGTGTCGGGGTTCGCGCCATCGCGGCCGAGGCAGGGGTGACGCCGGGCTTGGTGATGGCGTACTTCGGCACCAAGGACGGTCTGTTCCGCGAGGCGATCGGGGGCGGGGCGGGCGTCAGCGGCGACGTGCTCGGGGCCGACGGCACGGGCGATCTGCCGGCAGCCCTTGCCCGCGCCTACCTGGAACGGTGGGACCGCCTGCCGGCGGAGGATCCCTGGCCCGCGCTGATCCGCTCGGCGGTCAGTCACCCGCCGAGCGCCGAACTGCTGCGCACGATCCTGGAGAAGCAGGTCGGCGAACCTCTCGCCCGGCTGCTCGGCGACTCGGCCGAGGCGGACGTGCGCACCGCCATGATCCGCAGCGTCCTCTTCGGCGTGATCATGGAACGCTATGTCTTCGCGCATGAGCCGGCGGCCTCCGTCCCGACCGGGGAACTCGCTCCCGCGCTGACGGACGTGCTGACCGCCGCCTTCGGCGATGCCCTGGATCCGGCTCGCCGGCAGGTGCGCGGCACCGAAGGTACGGGCGAGGGCGTACCCGCACGCCCAGAGGGCCCGGAGGCCGGGAGCCAGGAGGCCGGGAGCCAGGAAATCGAGCGCCCGGAAGCGCAGCGCCCGGAATCCCGGCGGTCTGCGCCCGCACCGACGCCCCCCGGTGCGGACGACTCCGCCTCGTCCCTGTTCGACATGCTGAGCGAGTGCGCCCAGCGTTATCAGGGGCTTGTCGGCAGGACCGTCCGCGAGTACGGCATCAGCCTGCCCGCCTACGAGGTGCTCGCCACTCTGCGCGACGCGGGTGAGCCCTACCGCCGGACGATGGGCGAGGTGGCGGCCGCCGGTACGGTCCGCGCGGGCGGCCTCACCCAGCACGCGGACCGTCTGGAGGCGGTGGGCCTGATCCGGCGGGAGCGCGACGCCGATGACCGCCGGATCGTCCGGTTGTGCCTCACCCCGGAGGGCATCGCGTTGTCCGAGCGGGTCTTTGCCGCACGGTCCGCCCAGGAGCGTGAGCTGCTTGCCGGGCTCGGGCCGGCGGACCGGCGCCGGCTGTCGGGGCTTCTCGGCGCCCTGGGGCAAACGCTGGGGGCCGGTGTCCCGGAGCAGTGATCACTGCTCCGGGAC
>NZ_JBHWVO010000022.1:46725-120616 GCF_042736635.1 Streptomyces sp. NPDC060035 | reverse complement strand
TAACCGACCTTCGCCATCGGACGTTTCGTGAACTCGTCGGTGTTCACGATGATGTCCGCCCCCCGCGGCACATCGGCGATGTTCGCCTTCAGCGCGGCGGGGTTCATCGCGACCAGTACATTCGGGGCGTCTCCCGGAGTCAGGATGTCGTGGTCCGCGAAATGCAGCTGGAACGACGACACACCCGGCAGCGTGCCCGCAGGCGCCCGGATCTCGGCCGGGAAGTTCGGCAGCGTCGACAAATCGTTCCCGAACGACGCCGTCTCCGACGTGAACCGGTCACCCGTCAACTGCATACCATCACCCGAATCACCCGCAAAACGAATGATCACCCGGTCCAGGCGGCGGATTTCCTTCTCAGTGGCGCCCGGTTGATCTGACTGGGGGGCGCGTTGCTCCCCGACGACAGCCTCGCTGGCCTCATCGGTCTTTCCGGCTGGGCTACTGACCTGGCTGGTCACTGAACTGGACCTCCCTCGGGGCGGCGGCTCGGGACCGGCCGGCCCGCCGGCGGTCCAGGCCCCACCCTACTTCTGTAAGGGTCGCCTTCCTTGGACCGATCATATGGTGGACGCGTTTTTGAGAGATGGGATCGTCACGCTTTGCCATATTTCTCGGACCCCCCAGCCGTCGGATGAACGCCTCCGGCACTCATCCTTTCGTTCCAGGCCTGGGATTTCGCTTCATTGCCGCTACATCGTCGGATCACTACGAGTTGAGATAGGTGAGAACAGCAAGAACACGCCGGTGATCTCCATCACTGGGTGACAGGCCCAGTTTCAGGAAGATGTTGCTGACGTGCTTCTCCACGGCGCCGTCGCTGACCACCAGCTGTTTGGCGACCGCCGAATTCGTCCGTCCCTCCGCCATCAGACCGAGGACCTCCCGCTCGCGCGGCGTGAGCCCCGCCAGCACGTCCTGCTTGCGGCTCCGGCCCAGAAGCTGCGCCACCACCTCGGGGTCCAGTGCGGTCCCGCCCTGGGCCACACGCACCACGGCGTCCACGAACTCCCTGACCTCGGCGACCCGGTCCTTCAGCAGGTAACCCACCCCCCGGCTGCTGCCGGCCAGCAGCTCGGTGGCGTACCGCTCCTCGACGTACTGCGAGAGGACCAGCACCCCGATGTCCGGGTACTCCTTGCGCAGCCGCACGGCGGCCCGCACTCCCTCGTCGGTGTGGGTCGGGGGCATCCGTACATCGGCGACCACCACATCGGGCAGCGCATCCTGTGCGGCGAGGTCGCTCACGGTCTTGATCAGCGCCTCGGCATCCCCCACCCCCGCGACGACGTCGTGCCCGAGATCGGTCAGCAGCCGGGTGAGTCCCTCCCGAAGCAGTACTGAGTCCTCGGCAATGACAACCCGCACTCGTTCCTCCACGACGCTGTGTCCCCCACTGTCCATGTTCACGTGTGATGGTGATCCGCGTAATACGCCGCTGTACGCGCCGTCCTGCAACGTCAAGCATCCCAGGATCGGCGCCCGGATGGGCCGTACAGGCAGCTTTCGACCGCCGTCCACGCCCACTGCAGCGCCCCGGCCGCCGTCGAGGCGGCCGGGGCGCTGCAGTGGGACGGCTCGAGCGTGGCCGGGAACGTCTCAGCCCCGCCAGGGCAGCTCGGCCGTGATCGTCGTCGGGCCTCCGGCGGGCGAGTCCACGACGAGGATGCCGTCCACCGCGCCCAGTCGCTCGGTCAGACCGGCCAGACCACTGCCCGACGCGAGGTCGGCTCCGCCGTGCCCGTCGTCCGTCACCTGGAGCATCAGCCTGTCCGCCGTGCGCCACACATCGACCCCGGCGCGAGTGGCCTGCGCATGCTTGCTGACGTTCTGGAGCAGCTCGGACACCGTGAAGTACGCGATGCCCTCGATGGCCTGGGCGGGCCGCGACTCCAGGTCCACCACGACCGTCACGGGGGCGGTGCAGCGGGAGGCGATGGCGGAGAGGGCGGCGTCCAGGCCGCGGTCGGTGAGGACGGCGGGGTGGATGCCTCGGGCGAGGTCGCGGAGTTCCTGGAGTGCGACCTTCACTTCGCCGTGGGCTTCGTCGACCATGCGGGCTGCTGCTTCGGGGTCGTCGGTGAGTTTTTCCTTGGCCAGGCCGAGGTCCATGGCGAGGGCGACGAGGCGGGCCTGGGCGCCGTCGTGCAGGTCCCGCTCGATGCGGCGCAGGTCCGCGGCGGCCGTGTCCACGACCACCCCACGGTCCGACTCCAGCTCCGAGACCCGGGTCGCCAGCCGCGAGGGGCCGAGCAGGCCACCGACCATCACCCGGTCCACGGACGTCAGCCCACGGATGATCCACGGCGTGACCAGGACGAGGACCAGCCCGAGACCGCTGGTGACCGCCATCTCGAAGGGGGAGTCGAGATAGACGTGATGGGTGCTGTCGCCGTACAGCTGGATGCCGTCGATACCCGCGTACGTCGGGAAGACCCAACGCCACAGCGGATAGGTGAACATGCCCCACCCGTACGTCCAGAACGTCACCGAGACGACGAAGGCGAACAGGGCCCACGGGAGGTGCAGCAGTGCGTAGAGCAGGTGCCGCCAGGACACCCCGCTCTTCAGTACCGCACCGACCCAGGACATCAGGCCGCCCGTCCTCCCCCGTACCGGCGCGGGATCGGCCACCTCCAGCTTCAGCAGCCCACGCGCACGGACACGCTCCACCGCACCGAAGCCGCGGCACATGACCAGACCCGCGGCGAGTATCGGAATGCCGAGAAAAGTGATCAGCATGCCCAGGCCCAGCGACATCATGGTGATCGCGAAACTGAACAGCACCACGCTGATCGGCAGGCTCAGTACCAGATAGGCGAGCTCGCGCCACGTCCGTGCCTCGAAGGGCGCACGCAGCGCCGCCGGGAGGACATGCTTCTCCGGGGGGTAGCCGCCCGATCCGGCACCGGGCCTGTGGTGGTCCCGTGTGTCCGGTCCGTATGCCGTGGCCATCAGTGGCGTCCGTCCGTTTCTTCTGGGCGGGAGCTCCCCGCTTCTTCTGAGCGGGAGCTCCCCGCGGGCCGATACAACGGCTGATATCTCAAGACTGCTGCGTCGGGGGGATCCGCACCATGAGGGCGGTCTCCGTATCCGGCCGGGGGTTTTCCCCACCCCTCCACCCGCGGAGCGCGGTCAGACGCTCTTCGGCGCGGCGTCCACGCGGTCGCGCCACGGCAGCTCCGCCGTGACCGTGGTGGGCCCGCCCTCCGGAGAGTCCAGGACGAACAGCCCGTCGACCGCGCCCAGCCGTTCCGCCAGCCCCGCCATGCCCGTGCCGCCGTCCAGCCGCGCACCGCCGACCCCGTCGTCCGTCACCTGGATCAGCAGCCGCTCCTGCGAGCGCCACACCTCGACGGAGGCCGACCGGGCGCGGCTGTGCTTGCTGACGTTCTGGAGCAGCTCGGACACCGTGAAGTAGGCGATGCCCTCGATGGCCTCCGCAGGCCGTCCCGGCAGCGCCACCGACACGTTCACGGGGGCGGTGCAGCGGGAGGCGATGGCGGAGAGGGCGGCGTCCAGGCCGCGGTCGGTGAGGACGGCGGGGTGGATGCCTCGGGCGAGGTCGCGGAGTTCCTGGAGTGCGACCTTCACTTCGCCGTGGGCTTCGTCGACCATGCGGGCTGCTGCTTCGGGGTCGTCGGTGAGTTTTTCCTTGGCCAGGCCGAGGTCCATGGCGAGGGCGACGAGGCGGGCCTGGGCGCCGTCGTGCAGGTCCCGCTCGATGCGGCGCAGGTCCGCGGCGGCCGTGTCCACGACCACCCCACGGTCCGACTCCAGCTCGGCGATCCGGGACTCCAGCTCGTCGGAGGGAGAGAGCAGCCCCCGCACCATCGCCCGGTCCGCGTTCGTCAGCCCCCGAGCGATGAAGGGGAGCACCGGCCAGAGCACGAAGAGGCTCACCAGCGCCACGGCGAACGTCGCCACACCCCACGGCAGCCGCATGAACGAGAACAACAACGCCCGCCAGCCCACCGGATCCCTCAGCCCCGACCACAGCCAGGAGAAGAATCCCCGGTCGCTGCGGCTCCGCGGCATCGGGCTCGGCTCATCGATCCGCACCCCGAGCATCCCCCGCGCCCGGCCCCGCTCCGCCCGGCCGAGCCCCCGCGCGCCCTGCAGTCCGAGGGCGAGCAACGGCAGACCGACCACGGTGACGGAAAGTCCCACGCCCACACCTACCAGGAACACCGTGTAGACGAATCCGGCAATTGCCATCGGAAGGTTGGCCAGGAGATACGCGATCTCCTTCCACGTCTGCCGGTCGAAGGCGAAGCGCGCGGGCGGCGGCCGGTCGTTGTCCGGCAGGGCGGGGCTCATGGTCATACGCCCAGCCTGCCGGGCCGGACCCGCGCACGCCATGGGGTTCGTGGGTGGGGCGAAGTAGGGATAACCCCACCACTTGTCCGACGCGGCTGCTTACCCTCTCTTTAACAGGGCCTAGACTCCCGTGCGTACAGACCGTCGGACAGGCTGAAGGAGCGAGGGGCGGACGTGGCGGACGTGCCGGGACCGACCGTTCTCGCGTCGGACTACTTCCAGAGCTACTCAGTGGCCGGGCTCCTCGCCCTGGTCGGCGTGCTGTTCGTCGCCGTCGCCTTCGGGGCCGGCCGACTGCTCAGGCCCGTGGTCCCGACGCCGGAGAAACTCCTCACCTACGAGTGCGGCGTGGACCCCGTGGGGGAGGGCTGGGCCCACACCCAGGTCCGCTACTACGTCTACGCCTTCCTGTATGTGATCTTCGCCGTCGACTCGATCTTCCTGTTCCCGTGGGCAACGGTGTTCGCGGCGCCCGGATACGGTGCGACGACGCTGGTGGAAATGTTCATCTTCCTCGGTTTCCTGGCCGTAGGACTGCTCTACGCATGGAAGAAGGGCGTCCTCGAATGGGCGTGACGAGCCGGCCGAACCCCGAACCTCCCGTTCCGCTGCCCGACCCGACGCTGCTGCCCGGGCCGAAGAAGCTCGGCGTACTGTCCCGGCTCGCGCCCGAACCGATGAAGGTGGTCCTCAACTGGGGCCGCCGCTACAGCCTCTGGGTCTTCAACTTCGGACTCGCCTGCTGCGCCATCGAGTTCATCGCCGCCTCCATGGCGCGCCACGACTTCATCCGGCTCGGCGTGATCCCGTTCGCCCCGGGCCCACGGCAGGCCGACCTCATGATCGTTTCCGGCACCGTCACGGACAAGATGGCCCCGGCCGTGAAGCGGCTCTACGAGCAGATGCCCGAACCGAAGTACGTCATCTCCTTCGGCGCCTGTTCCAACTGCGGCGGCCCGTACTGGGATTCGTACTCCGTGACGAAGGGCGTCGACCAGATCATCCCCGTCGACGTGTACGTACCCGGCTGCCCGCCCCGGCCCGAAGCCCTGCTCCAGGGCATCCTCAAGCTCCAGGAGAAGATCGCCCGGGAGTCGCTCGCCGAGCGGTACGCCACCGAGGACACGGCCCGCCCCTCGACCGCCGCGCTGCGCAGCGGTCTCGTCGCCGCCCCGAAAGCACCGGGGGAGGAACAGAAGTGACCGCCGCGGACACGTACGACCGGCTGCCGGATGCCGTCGCCGACATCTTCGGCGAGGACGCCACGGCTGCGTACGCGTACGACCTGCTGACCGTCGACGTTCCCGCCTCCTCCTGGATCGCCGCTCTCGAAACGGCCCGCGACGAGCTGGGCTGCGGCTATTTCGACTGGCTGAGCGCGGTCGACGAACCGGGCACCGGTTTCCTCGTCTGCGCCCATGTCGCCGCTCCGCGCACCGGTAGGGTCCGGCGCCTGCTGGTCCGTACGACGGTCCCGCACGAGGCCCCGGCACTGCCCAGCGCCATCGGTGTGTACGCGGGCGCGGCCTGGCACGAGCGCGAGACGCACGAGATGTTCGGCATCCGCTTCGAGGACCACCCGCATCTGGTTCCGCTGCTGCTGCCCGAGGGCTTCGAAGGCCACCCGCTGCGGAAGGACTTCATCCTGGCTGCCCGGGTCGCCAAGGCCTGGCCCGGTGCGAAGGAGCCGGGCGAGTCCGAACACGGGGGGCCCAAGCGGCGCACGATGCTTCCTCCGGGTGTCCCCGACCCCAACGAGTGGGGCCCGCTCAAAGGCCAGCTCCCGCCTGCCCCGGTCCGCCCGGCCAGGGCAGCCCGGGCGGCGGGCGACCGTCCCGTACGCCGGGACCGCAGCGCGAGCGAAGGCTCGGCGGCGCAGCGGCCCGCAACGCCGGATGCCACGGCGCCGGATGCCACGATGCCGGATGCCGCGGCGCCGGATGTCACCGCGACCCCGCAGGCTGCGCCGCAGCGCCGCAGCCGCAGCGTCTCCCAGGGCTCGGCAAGCCAGCCCGCGGAAGCTACCGCCCCGGCCACCGGGCCGACACCTCCGACCGGGCCCCCACCGGCGGCCACCGGCCCGGAGGCGGCACCGCCCACCGGAGCGCCGGAACCCACCGGGTCCGACAGCGGTCGGCAGACCGCACCCTCCGACGCCGCGCAGCCCGCAGCGCCGCCGGCCACTGAGGGGGACGCGGCAGGTGCCCCGGCCGAAGCCGGGGAGGCAGGCACCGAGCCGAAGAGCACGCGGGCGCCTCGTGCTGTCCGCAGCACGGACGCACCCTGGCACCACGCACGCCCCGCTTTCGATGACGCCCCGGACAGCGGCGCCACGGACTCGCCCGAGCCCACCGCCTCCGCACCCGGCGCCGGTCCCGCACCGGAGAACGCCCCGGACCAGGCCACCGAGCCCGAGCCCGAGCCCGAGCCGGAGCCCGGCCCTGCGCCGGAGCCCGGCCTAGCGCCCGCGCCCGGCACCGCGCCCGCGCCCGGCCCTGCGCGGGAAGCCGGCACCCGGCCCGCACCCGAGGCTGCAGCGCGGCCCGCGCCGGCTCCGCAGAGCGGAGCCGCGCCGGCTCCGGGCTCCGGACCGCGGCCTGAGCCCGGAGCCGCCGAGCCGGAGTCCGACCCCGACGCCGAGCCCGACGCCGACCCCGACGCCGAGCCCGACGCCGACCCCGACGCCGAGCCCGAGCCCGATCCCCGAACCGACCGTCCCGCCGGAGGCGATACCGCGTGAACGACGTACTCGACGTCGCCATCCGGCTCGTCATCGTCTTCGCCGTGTTCATGGTCGTCCCGCTCGTCGTGGGACAGGCCGAGCACAAGGTGATGGCCCACATGCAGGGCCGGCTCGGCCCCATGTACGCGGGCGGGTTCCACGGCTGGGCCCAGCTCGTCGCGGACGGGGTGAAGTTCGCGCAGAAGGAGGACGTGGTCCCGGCCGATGCCGACCGCCGCATCTTCCAGCTCGCCCCCGCCGTCGCCCTCCTCCCGTACCTCCTCGTGCTCCTCGCCATCCCGATCGGCCCCAGTGAGGGCGCGGTCGGACAGGTCATCGACGCGGGTATCTTCTTCGTGCTCGCCGTCATGGGCATCGGGGTGCTGGGCTCGCTGATGGCCGGCTGGGCCTCGGCCAACAAGTTCTCGCTCCTCGGCGGCCTCCGCACCGCCGCCCAGCTCCTCGCGTACGAACTGCCGATGCTGCTCGCCGCCGCCTCCGTGGCCATGGCGGCCGGCACCGTCTCGCTCCCCGGCATCCTGAACGCCTTCGAGTGGTGGTGGCTGCCCTGGCAGATCGTCGGCGCCCTGGTCTTCTTCGTGGCCGGCCTCGCCGAACTCCAGCGTCCGCCGTTCGACATGCCGGTCGCCGACTCCGAGATCATCTTCGGTGCGTACACCGAGTACACCGGTCTCCGCTTCGCTCTGTTCCTGCTCGCCGAGTACGCCGGAATCGTCGTCCTGTGCGGTCTGACCACCGTTCTCTTCCTCGGGGGCTGGCACGGTCCGCTCGGCGCCGACGGGCTCGGCTGGGTCTGGACGCTGCTCAAGGCGGCCGTCCTCGCCTTCGTCGTCATCTGGCTGCGCGTGACCTATCCCCGTCTGCGCGAGGACCAGCTGCAAAAGCTCGCCTGGACCACGCTCATCCCCCTCGCTCTCGCGCAGATCGCGCTCACCGGCATCGTGAAGGTGGCGATCAACTAGTGCCTCCGATCCCCGGCTCAGGCCTGGCCAAGGGCCTGGCCGTCACCCTGCGGACCATGACGAAGCGCACGGTCACCGCCCAGTACCCGGACGTCCAGCCCGAACTTCCGCCCCGGACCCGCGGCGTCATCGGGCTGTTCGAGGAGAACTGCACCGTCTGCATGCTCTGCGCACGCGAGTGCCCCGACTGGTGCATCTACATCGACTCCCACAAGGAGACCGTGCCCGCTGCCGCTCCCGGTGGCCGCGAGCGCAGCCGCAACGTCCTGGACCGCTTCGCGATCGACTTCGCCCTGTGCATGTACTGCGGTATCTGCATCGAGGTGTGTCCTTTCGACGCACTGTTCTGGTCACCGGAGTTCGAGTACGCCGAGACGGACATCCACGAACTCACCCACGAGCGCGACAAGCTCCGCGAATGGATGTGGACCGTGCCCGAGCCGCCCGCCCTCGACCCGGCAGCGGAGGAGCCGAAGGAGATCGCAGCCGCCCGCAAGACGGCGGAGAAGCTCCGGTCGGCGCAGGAAGCGGAACAGGCCGCGGAACGGACTCCGGAGCAGGCCGCCGAACAGGACGTGGAAAAGGGGGGACAGGAGTGACCCTCGCAGCGGCCGCCGGTCACCCCGGCTTCCTCTCCCCGACCGGCGTCGAGATCGCCTTCCTCCTCGTAGGACTCGCCACCTTCGGCGCCGCGCTCATCACCGTCACCACCAGGCAGCTCGTGCACGCCGCTCTCTGGCTCGTCGTGGCGCTCGGCGGTCTGGCCGTCGAATACCTCCTGCTCACGGCCGAGTTCATCGCCTGGGTGCAGGTTCTGATCTACGTCGGCTCCATCGTCGTCCTCCTCCTCTTCGGGCTGATGCTCACCAGGGCCCCCATCGGCCGTTCGCCGGACGCCGACTCGGGCAACCGATGGATCGCCCTCGGCGTGGCCGCGGCTTCGGCAGCCGCCCTCGTCTGGGTCGTCGTGGACGCCTTCCGTACGACCTGGATAGATCTGGACGGGCCGGCCCAGGGCTCCACCAAGGCGTCCGGCGAGTTCCTCTTCCGGCACTGGGTACTGCCCTTCGAGGCGCTCTCCGTCCTGCTGCTCGCCGCCCTCGTCGGCGCGATCGTCCTGTCCCGCAAGGACCGAGAGGGCAAGAGCTGATGCACCTCGCCTATCCCGCCGTGCTCGCCGTCCTCCTCTTCTGCACCGGGCTGTACGGAGTCCTCGCCCGCCGCAACGCGATCCTCGTCCTGATGTCCGTCGAGCTGATGCTCAACGCCGTCAACCTCAACCTGGTCGCCTTCGACGTCTGGCTCCGCGACGCGCTCCACTCGGGCCAGGCCCTCACCCTCTTCATCATCGCCATCGCCGCAGCCGAGATCGGTATCGGCCTGGCGATCGTCCTGGCCGTCTACCGCAACCGAGGCAGCTCGGACGTCGACCGCCTCCGCGACACCGCGGAGACCGACGAGGCCGAGACGCTCCCCGGCGACGAGGAAACCGACGACGCCGCCCACGGCACCGCAGACCAGGCCACTGCTTCGGCAGGGAAGGCAAAGAAGGCAGAGGCCACCGCGTGACCACCACGACCCTCGCCGTTCTCGTCCCCCTCCTCCCCTTCCTGGGTGCCGCCGCCGGACTCCTCCTCGGCAGGACCGGCTTCGCACGCCCCCTCGCCGTACTGCCCACGCTCGCCGCAGGCGTCATCGCCGTCGTCGTCGCCGTACGCCAGGGCGGCGGCCCGGCCATCGTCGCCGCGACCGAACTCACCCCCACGGGCTCGGTCCCCATCGACCTCGCCCTGTACCTCGACGGCTTCGCCGTCCTCGTCGCCGTACTCGTCGCACTCGTCGCCACCTGTGTGCAGATCTATTCGACGGCCTACCTGCGCGACGACGCCCGCTACCCCTCCTACGCGGCCCTCGTCTCCCTCTTCACCTCCGCGATGCTGCTCGTGGTCTACTCCGGCGACCTGATGGTGCTCCTGGTCGGCTGGGAGATCATGGGCATCTGCTCGTACTTCCTGGTCGGCCACTACTGGGAGACGCCCGAGGCCCGCGCCGCCTCCCTGAAGGCCTTCCTCGTCACCAAGCTCGGCGACGTCCCCTTCCTCATCGGCCTGTTCGCACTCGCCGCCGACACCGGGACCTTCCGCATCACCGGCATCCTCGCCGCCGTCACCAACGGCGGACTCGACCACCCCACCCTCATCGCCCTGCTGCTCCTCGCAGGCGTCGCAGGCAAATCCGCGCAGTTCCCCCTGCACACGTGGCTGCCCGACGCGATGGCCGGCCCCACCCCGGTCTCCGCGCTCATCCACGCCGCGACGATGGTCGCCGCAGGTATCTACTTCGTGGCCCGGCTCCTCCCCGTCTTCGCCGCATCCGGCACAGCGCTCGTCGTCCTCGCCGTGATGGCCGCCATCACGATGATCGGCTCCGGACTGGCCGCTCTCGCGCAGGACGACATCAAACGCGTCCTCGCCTACTCGACCATCGGACAGCTCGGCTACATGTCCGGAGCCCTGGCCGTCGGCGACCGAGGTGCCGCCGTCTTCCACCTCATGTCGCACGGCGCGTTCAAAGCGGTCCTCTTCCTCGCCGCAGGCGTCGTCATCCACGCCGCGGGCACCAACTCACTGGCAACCATGTCCCGCATGAGCGGCCTGACCAAGCGCGTCCCCGACGCCTACTGGACGATGACCGTCGCCCTCCTCGCCCTCGCGGCCATCCCCCCGTTCGCCGGCTTCTTCTCCAAGGAAGCCGTACTCGTCGCCGCCGAGCACACCGCCTTCGGCGACCGTGACGTGGCCCCCGCCGCCGCGGGCTGGACGATCCTCGTCGCCGGGCTCCTCGCCGCCGTCCTCACCGCCGCCTATGCCACCCGCCTGTGGCTCCTCGCCTTCCGCGGGCGCGGCACCGAGGTTCCCGACCACGGCAAACAGCCCGTCGCGATGACCTCCGTGCTCTGGGTCCTCGCCGTCCCCACGATCGCCTTCGGCCTCACCGTCGGTGCCATCGCCGACTGGTTCGACGGACACAGCCTCACCCCGTCCCTCACGACCGCCGTGCTCTCCACCGGGGTCGGCCTCGTCGGCGGACTCGTCACCTACGGGGCCTGGCGCCACACCACAGCCATGGCCGACCGTCCCCCGGTCGGCGCGGTCGCCGCCCACCCCGACGCAGAACCCGCCCTGGTGGAGGTCGAGGCGATGACCTCGCACACCGCCGCCTACGGCACCATCGCGGACGCCCCCGACCCCTCGGACCCCGGCCGCCTCCTCCTCGGCCCCCTCCACCGGCACGCCGTCACCGGCTTCCACCTCGACGCCCTGTACACAAGGCTCTTCGTCCGCCCTGTCCAGGCCGCAGCCCGCCTCGTCCGCTTCCTGGACCGCGAGGTCGTCGACACATACGTCCGCGGCTCGGGCAGCCTCGCCCGCGGACTCGGCACCATGGTCCGCCGGGCCCAGACCGGCAACGTGCAGACCTACCTCGGCGCGCTGCTCGCCGGATCCCTTGTCCTGGCGATCGCCGCCGTCGTCTTTGCCAACGTCAACGCCGGGGCGTGAACCGTGATCGATATCAGCGCGTCCGTGATGCAGTTCCTTCTGGCGTTCATCGTCGTCGGCCCGCTCCTCGGCGCCGCCGCCGCGCTCCTGCCCGCACCGCCCGGACTCAAGGGCAGGAACCCCGACCAGGCCGTGCTCCGCCACGGCGTGACCGTCACCGGCGCCGTCCTCATCGCCGCGCTCGTCCTGGCCGCCGGCTTCGACCACGACCACCCGTCGAAGATGCAGGCCACCACCGACATCAGCTGGATCCCGGCACTCGACGTGCGGATCCACCTCGGCACCGACGGCATCTCGCTCCCCCTTCTCGTACTGACCGCGCTGCTGACCTTCCTCTGCGCGCTCTACAGCTACTTCAAGCTCCCCGACGGCCCCTCCCCGAAGGCCTTCGTCGCACTCGTCCTCGTCCTCGAGTCCGGCACCCTCGCGACCTTCGCCGTCCTCGACCTGCTGCTGTTCTTCCTGGCCTTCGAGATGGTCCTCATCCCGATGTACTTCCTCATCGCCCGCTGGGGCGGCGACCGGAAGCAGCCCGCCGCCTGGAAGTTCATCCTCTACACCCTGCTCGGCTCCGTGCTCATGCTGCTGGGACTGCTCCTCATCGGCCTGAAGAGCGGCACCTTCGACATGGTGGCACTCGCCACTGACAACGGCCGTGGGCTCACCGCATCCGTGCAGGTCATCGCCGTACTCGCCATCGGTATCGGCCTCGCGGTGAAGACCCCGATGTGGCCGCTGCACAGCTGGCTCCCCGACGCCCACACCGCAGCGCCGACCGTCGGATCCGTCCTCCTCGCCGGCGTCCTGCTGAAGATGGGAACGTACGGCTTCGTCCGTATCCTGCTCCCCATCACGCCCGACGGGATGCAGACCTTCGCGCCCTACCTCGCCGCGTTCGCCGTCGTCGGAATCATCTACGGATCCCTCGCCTGCCTCGCCCTCGCCCGCCCCGGCGCCAAGGGCGACCTCAAGCGCCTCATCGCCTACTCCTCCGTGGGCCACATGGGCTTCGTGCTCCTCGGCATCGCGACGATGACGCCCACCGGTGTCAACGGCGCACTCTTCGCCAACATCGCCCACGGCCTCATCACCGGCCTGCTGTTCTTCCTCGTCGGCGCCGTCAAGGACCGTTACGGCACAGCGGACCTCGACACGCTCGCCGGAGCCACCGGAGCCGCTCTCTACGGCCGTGCCCCGCACCTCGGCGGCCTCCTCGCCTTCGCCGCGATCGCCTCGCTCGGCCTCCCCGGCCTCGCCGGATTCTGGGGCGAGATGCTCACCCTCTTCGGCGCATTCGACCCCGCCGAAGGCCTCAGCCGCCCCGCCTTCCTCACCTTCATGTCCATCGGCGCCTTCGGCACCCTGCTGACCGCCGCGTACATGCTCATCGTCGTACGCCGCGTCTGCATGGGCGGGACCCCCGAAACGGGCGGGAACCGCGAAGAACCGCGTCAGATCGCCGACATCCAGAGCTACGAATTCGCCGCCTGGGCCCCGCTCGCCGCCCTCACCGTCCTCGCCGGACTCTGGCCCGCCGTCCTCCTCGGCCTCACCGACCCGGCCGTGCAGAAGCTCCTCGCAGGAGGCAAGTCGTGACCGTGGCAGCCGACAGCGCAACCGGGGCGGCAAGCCTCGTCCAGTCCGTCGACTGGCTCGCGATCGCACCGCCCGTCATCGCCGCCGTGGTGGCCCTCGCCGTCCTCGTCGCCGACCTCTTCGTCAGCGAACAGCGCAAGCCGCTCCTCGGCTACGGGGCCATCGCCGGGCTCGTCGCCGCGCTCGCCCTCCTCATCCCGCTCCGCGCCGGAGACCGCTCCACCTTCTGCCTCACCGGTGACACCCAGGCCTGCAGCTACACCGCCGACCACTTCGCCCTCGTCATCCAGGCCCTCGTACTCGGCGGAGCCCTGCTCACCGCACTGCTCTCGATCAGCGACACCCGCAAGCTCCCGGCGGGCGAATTCTGGTTCCTGCTGCTGTCCTCCGCAGCCGGCGCCGCCCTCCTGCCCGCGGCCCGCGACCTCGCCACCCTCGTGGTCGCCCTCGAAGTCGCCTCGCTCCCCGCCTTCGCCCTCGTCGGCATCAAGCGCGGCGACCGGCGCTCCTCCGAAGCCGCGCTGAAGTTCTTCCTCTCCTCCGTCGTCGCCACCACCGTGATGCTCCTCGGCGTCAGCTTCGTCTACGCGACCACCGGCACCCTGCACCTGACGGAGATCGCCGACCGCCTCGACGACGTACCCGGCCAGTTCGACACCCTCGCCAAGGCGGGCGTCGTCCTCACCCTGGTCGGCTTCGCCTTCAAGACAGCCGCCGCACCGTTCCACTTCTGGGTCCCCGACACCTACGTCGGAGCCCCCCTCCCCATCGCCGCGTACCTCTCGGTCGTCGGCAAGGCAGTCGGCTTCTCCGGCCTCATCCTCGTCACCGTCATCGGCTTCCCGTCCTACGCCGATGTCTGGGGACCCGCCCTCGCCGTACTCGCCGCCCTCACCATGACCATCGGCAACGTCGCCGCACTCCGGCAGACCGCGACCCGTGCCCGCAGCGCCGTACGCCTCCTCGCCTGGTCATCCGTCGGCCAGGCCGGCTACCTTCTCGTCCCGATCGCCGCCGCCGCGTACTCCAGCGACGAACAGATCGGCGCCACCGTCGCGTACGCCCTCATGTACGCCGTCGTGAACCTCGGCGCCTTCGCCGTCGTCGCCCTCGTCGCCCGTACGCACCCCGGCAACCGCCTCAGCGACTACCGCGGCCTCTATGCCACGCGGCCCCTTGCCGCGCTCTCCATGGGCTTCTTCCTGCTCTGCCTGGCCGGCCTGCCCCCCGGCATCATCGGCCTCTTCGCCAAGGTCACCGTCTTCTCCTCGGCCGTCGACGCCGGGCTGGGCTGGCTCGCCGTCGTCATGGCCGTCAACGTCGTGATCGCGCTCTACTACTACCTTCAGTGGACGGCGGCACTCTTCCGCACCCCCGAAACGACACCCGGCGACGAGCAGACCGCCACCCCCCACAAACACCACGTCCCCGCATCCCTCACCACCGCGATCGCCCTCACGGCACTCACCGGCATCGCACTCTCCGGCGCACCGCAGCTCGTCCTCCGCTTCGCCGCGGTCAGCCTCTTCTGACCTTCGCAAGATCGGTTTGCCCGCGAAGACCCGGACAGGGCATGGTCTTGCCTGGAAGCGTCACGAAAAGAGCAAAGAGGAGCCAAAGCGGTGCTGAACGGGTTCAAGGACTTCATCCTGCGCGGGAACGTCATCTCCATGGCCATCGGCCTCGCCGTCGGAGCTGCGTTCACCGCTGTGGTCACGGGCTTCAGCAACGCCTTCATCGTGCCTCTCATCGGGCTCTTCACCCGCGGAACCGGCGACTTCAGCAAGGCGACCTTCACCGTCGACGGCACGCATTTCCCCTACGGTCTCTTCATCAGCGCCGCCATCGCCTTCCTCATCACCGCCGCCGTCCTCTACTTCCTCGTCGTCCTGCCCATGGCCAAGGTCCAGAACCGCTTCACGGCCAAGGAAGAGGAAACGAAGGCCGACATCAAGGCCGCCCTTCGCGACTGCCCCCGCTGCTTCACCGAGATCCCCGCCGTCGCCACCCGCTGTGCCCACTGCACCAGCGACGTCGAGCCGGACTCCGAGGCACGCGCACTCGCCGGCCTTCCCGCTCAGCGCTGACCGGGCACGCCCCCACAAGGCGAGGCAGCGGAAGCACACCGGCAGTCCCCAAGGCCGCCGAAAGCCCACCACACCACCCGTATGGTCCAGGGGCGGATCCAGCCGGATCCGCCCCTTCGGCCTTTGCCTGCGGCCCCACGCACAAGGGAACTAGCTCCCCTCGCCTCGCGTTGACCAGTACGGGAGGCTCCACTGGGGAGTGGAGCACCACCAAGCAAGGGTTCCCCTGCTGCACCACTTGGAGGGCGTACCGTGCACCGCCGGCACAACGGGCTGAAAACCGCCGTACTCCTCGGGGGCCTGTCCGCACTCATCATCGTCATCGGCAGCTTCTTCGGACGCATCGGCCTGATCGTGGCCCTCCTCGTCGCGCTCGCCACCAACGCCTACGCGTACTGGAACAGTGACAAGCTCGCCCTGCGCGCCATGCGTGCCCGGCCCGTCAGCGAGTTCGAAGCACCGCAGCTTTACCGCACCGTCCGCGAGCTCTCGACCGCAGCCCGTCAGCCCATGCCCCGGCTCTACATCTCCCCGACGCAGGCACCCAACGCCTTCGCCACCGGCCGCAACCCGCGCAACGCCGCAGTCTGCTGCACCGAAGGCATCCTTCAGATCCTCGACGAACGCGAACTGCGCGGCGTTCTCGGCCACGAGCTGAGTCACGTCTACAACCGCGACATCCTCATCTCATCGGTCGCGGGCGCCCTGGCCTCCGTCATCATGTTCCTGGTCAACTTCGCCTGGCTGATCCCGGTGGGCCGGTCCAACGACGACGAAGGCCCCGGCATCGTCGGCATGCTCCTGATCATGATCCTCGGTCCGCTCGCGGCCACCGTCATCCAGCTCGCCGTGAGCCGCTCCCGCGAATACGAGGCGGACGCCTCCGGAGCCCAGCTCACCGGCGACCCGCTTGCACTCGCCAGCGCCCTGCGCAAGCTCGACGCCGGCACCAAACAGCTTCCGCTGCCGCCCGAACCCAGGATCGAAACGGCAAGCCACATGATGATCGCGAACCCGTTCCGACCCGGCCAGGGCGCGTCCAAGATGTTCTCCACCCACCCGCCCATGGCGGAACGCATCGCCCGACTCGAGCAGATGGCAGGTTATCGACCATGAAGACAATCCTGAACGTCATATGGCTGGTCCTGTGCGGCTTCTGGATGTTCCTCGGCTACATGGCCGCGGGACTTCTCCTCTGCATCACGATCATCGGCATCCCCTTCGGCCTGGCCGCGTTCCGTATCGGCGTCTACGCCCTCTGGCCTTTCGGCTACACCGTCGTCGACCGCCATGACGCCGGAGGCGGCTCGCTCATCGGGAACGTCCTCTGGGTCATCCTGGCAGGCTGGTGGCTCGCCCTCGGCCACATCTGCACCGGCATCGCCCTGTTCATCACGATCATCGGCATCCCCCTGGGCGTAGCGAACTTCAAGCTCATCCCGGTCTCCCTGATGCCCTTCGGCAAGGAGATCGTCCGCACCGACCAGCCTTTCGCCTCGAGGTAACCCGGCACCCCGCGCGGCAACTGCACCCATCCCACAACCGTCCTGGCTTGCACGACGATGTGGCGGGTAGGTTCGCGACCATGAGCATCATCAGTTGGATCATCCTCGGACTCCTGGCCGGCGCCATAGCCAAGCTCCTTCTCCCCGGTCGGGACCCCGGCGGCATCATCGGCACCACCCTCATAGGCGTCGTGGGCGCCTTCCTCGGCGGCTGGCTCTCCTCCCGCTTCCTGGACCGCCCCATCAGCACGGACTTCTACGACACCGCGACATGGATCGCCGCCATCGCCGGGTCGCTGGTGCTGCTCGTCGCCTACCGGCTGCTGTTCGGCAACTCGCGCGAGCGCCGCTGAGCTACCTCCCCGACCGCTCGCCCCGCCGGGTCCCGCCCAGCCCGGTCTCGCGCAACGTCAGATTGAGCCGGCCGGCCCGCATCCCCGACGCGGGACCGGCCGACCCCTCGAACACCCGCGGCACCCCGTGGAACGCGTAACGCGACGGACCGCCGAACACGAACAGATCACCGGAGACCAGCTCCACATCCGTGTAGGGCCGCCCCCGGTCCTCCGTGTTCCCGAAACGGAACACACACGCGTCGCCGAGACTCAGCGACACCACAGGAGCGTCCGACCGCTCCTCCCTGTCCTGGTGCATCCCCATCCTCGCCGCGCCGTCGTAGAAGTTGACCAACGCCGCATCCGGCGCGTACGCCTCGGCCCGCTCCGCATCCCCGTACGCCTCCGCCACAGCTGCCCGCCCCAACTCGACCAGCCACTGCAGGAACTCCGCGACCCGCGCACCGTTCACATCGTCCGCCGTGCGCGCATACCGGTACGGCAGCCAGTGCCACCCCAGACACACGGTCCGCACCGACATCACCCCACCACCCGGCAGCGCGGTGCGCCGCAGCGGGACGGGCCCCCGCGCCCACTCCCGGCACGCTGCCACCAACTCCCGCTGCCGCTCCGGCGACAACCACCCCGGTACATGCACAGCCCCCGGAGCAACCACCCTGCGCGGCCTCGGGAACAGTCCGTCCGGTGACGACACAACCCCGCCCGGCACCACCCGGCCCGCCGCCCTCAGCGCCCCACCGCCAGGGCACCCTCCAGCCCCAGCAGCTGTTCCTTGCGCTCCACGCCGCCCGCATAGCCACGCAGGGCCCCGTCCGCACCGATCACCCGGTGACACGGCCGCACGACCAGCAGCGGATTGCGCCCGATCGCCGTCCCGACAGCCCGCACCCCGGCCCCCACGGAACCCACCTGCTCCGCGATCTGCCCGTACGACACCGTCACCCCGTACGGAATGGCATCCACGGCCTTCCACACCCGCCGCTGGAACTCCGTACCCACGCCGTCCGCGTACGGAATGTCGAACCGGGTCAGCCGCCCCTCGAAATACGCCGCCAGCTGCCCGGCAACACCGGCAAACAGCTCCGGCGCGTGCCGCCATCCGTCCTTCACGACCGCGGCACCCTTCTGGCCGGGCAGGGACAGCGACACCAGCGCCACACCATCCGCCGTACAGGCCCGCTCCTCGCCGACCAGCAGCAGCTCACCCAGCGGGCTGCCGACCCTCGCGTACACCGTCGTCATGACTCGTCACACTCCCTGCCCGGCGGACCGCGGAGGCGGCCCGATCACATCCCGTACCCACGAGTCTGCAACCCGTGCCGCGCCGCGACCGGCGGTATTCGGACATCACATACGACGGCGGGACGGCCCGCACCGACCGGCACGCCCCGCCCCGCTCATGAACCGCTGCACACAGCGGCGAACCGTCTACCGGTAGTTGGCGAACTGCACCGCGAAGTCGAGGTCCTTGCCCTTGATCAGCGCCTGCACGGTCTGCAGGTCGTCCCGGCTCTTCGAGCTGACTCGCAGCTCATCGCCCTGGACAAGCGCCTTGACGCCCTTCGGGCCCTCATCGCGGATGATCTTCGCCACCTTCTTGGCGTTCTCCTGGGAGATGCCTTCCTCGATGGTGGCGAAGATCTTGTACTCCTTGCCGGAGAGCTGCGGCTCTCCCGCGTCCAGCGACTTCAGTGAGATCCCGCGCTTGATCAGCTTGGACTGGAAGATGTCGAGGATCGCCTTGACCCGCTCCTCGCCGTTCGCCTCCATGAGGATCTTCTCGCCGGACCACGAGATCGAGGCACCCGTGCCCTTGAAGTCGTAACGCTGGGAGATCTCCTTGGCGGCCTGGTTGAGGGCGTTGTCGACCTCCTGCCGCTCGACCTTCGAGACGATGTCGAAACTGGAGTCGGCCATGACGTGTGGCTCCTTGCGTCGTATGTGGTGGGTACGGCACAAAGCCTAGCCACCGCTGCCCGCCGCGAGCACTGATCAATCAGGTGGCGGAGCACCCCTGGTCATCGGGTATCGTTTACGTCGTCGCCAAGGAGCCCTGAGACCGGGCTCCGAGGCGTTGTTCGAGGCGGTGTGCCCGAGTGGCCAAAGGGAGCAGACTGTAAATCTGCCGGCTCAGCCTACCCAGGTTCGAACCCTGGCACCGCCACAGGACGGGAAACCCCCGTTGACCTGCTGAAATAGCAAGTCAACGGGGGTTTCTGCATGCTCGGGACATGCCTGGGAGAGCTCACCGGAATGGCGGCTTGTCTCACTCGATATCGCGGGTATCCCGACTCTGATCAGGTCGTGTCCCCCACCTGTCCCCCAGGGGGAGCTCACTCCGGCTCGTTCCACTCCCGCAGCGCGGCGTCGATCCGGTGGTTCGCGCGCTCCTGCGTCTGTGCCGGCACCTTCGCGTAGACCGGAACAGAACCGCGATCGTGTGGCCGGCCCGCCGCGCGCACTCCATGGGGTCCACGCCGGAACTGAGCCAGAAGGAGACTCCTGCGTGGCGTAGGTCATACGGGCGACGAGCGAGGAGCGAGGCGTTCTCCTGCTCGGTCAGCACGTCTTTCCGCGCCCGCGCCCAGACCTCTCCGTATCGGGTCTCCTGGAGCAGCCCGCCGCGGCTCGTCCGGAACAGCCGACCGTCGGGGGCAACGCCGTACGTGGCGATGTGCTGACGCTTCTGCCCACCCCTCCCCGTATCCGGTGTCCCTGGATCAGCCCACCGCGCTGTGTGCGGAAGAGCCGACCATCGGGAGCCACTCCGTAGGCGACGATGTGCCGGCGGAGCAGGGCGACCGGGTCAGGGGGGATCGGCACGGTGCTTGAGCCCGCACCGGTCTCGCTCGCTTCCTGCGAATGGTCGAAGCGGATGTGGTGGCGCCGTCCAGCTTCTTGGTCAGGGCATCGAGTGCAGCCCGTACGCGCATGCGGTCGGCCGGTGCGCGGATGCGGGCAGTGACTTGCGCTCGAACCAGGCAAGGACCTTGGCACCTTCAGGTGGGGGCTCCTCGGTACGCCGTGTCACGTTGAAGGCCCAGCTGTACAGCGCGGTGCGTACGGTCCTGGCGTCGGCCATGCCCTTGATATCTGTGACCAGCGCCGGCGCGATGGTCGCCATGGCTTCGGAGAGCGTCCGCCGGGTGGACCCGGGGGAGTGCGGCCACTTCAACTCGACGTAGTCGCGGGCGTGCTGGCGCCGGCTCACATCGTTTCGCTGGTGCAGCTCCCGGACAGGTACGTCCGTCACCTCATCAAAGGGTTCGCCTGCGTGGGATGCCCTGAGCAGGTCCGCCCGCCGGCCCTCGGCGAGCGTCTCGGTTCGGAACGTCTGCGCATGCGGGGTGTGCCCGGTCTTTCGGCGAAGCTCGGCAGAGGCCTGCCCGCGATCCTTCCGCCGGCGCACTGCCCGAAGCTCACGCCCGCCGTAGTTCACCGCCGTACGCCGGCCCTCTCGGAGCTGCCGAGTGGCCATCCATGAACGCCCACGAACGGCCACTCGCACAGTCGGAAAGCGAGCGGCACTGCTGGGAGGACGCCAGCTGCCGCTCGTCCGTCACCCGGCCGTAGTGCCAGCGGGTGAGCTCATACAGCGGTCGACGAACGGCCCCGGGTGCGCAACGCATTGCTCACCCGTTTGGCAGATACCGAGTGGCACGAATGGCGTAGTCGTCTGAGGCTTGTCTATACGCCTGGGAGTTGGACGATTCGAGCGAGCAACCAATTTTCCTTCGAAAGCGTTGGAACGCTGCCGCGGGAAATGACGGAGGTCTGTATGTCCACGCTCATCATGGAAGAGTCAAGGCCCATCGACGCGTTCCACCCTGATGACGGCTCGTACACGGCGTATCCCACCGCCACTGCGACCGTCCAGATCAAGGGCCTCCAGATCCCCCCTCCACCCGAAGGTTGGGACGTGTGTGTCCACGTTGGGCTCGCCCGCCACGAGGCTGAGCACGCAGAGATAGGGATCATTTCGGTGGCCAAGGTGGGCCTTGGGCCGAGTGTGACGTTCGACCCGTGGGAAACAGCGGCCTACGGCCAAATCCTGGGGTTCACGGTGGGGGCTTACGCCCGCCACGGCGCCATGCGGGGCTGGTGGCTCTGGCAGCTATGGAAGACCTGACACGGTGAAAGGCGGGCGAGGCGGCGATGGGCGTCGCGGGTGAGGTCCGCGGGCGTACGGCCCACTTCGTTCCCCTGCCAGGACTGACCCCACTGCCGGTCCACAGTGCCTATCAGGCGTACGGCGTCCCTCACCTGTGGCGATGGCAGTGGGGCAGCCTCGTGCACGGCTACGGGCTGTCCCTTCGCGGGACGGAGGCAGAGCAGTCGGCGGAGAAAGCCCACGTCAGCTGGTGCAACGGGTGCCCACTGCAAGGCTGCCGATTATCCGCAGGAGTCACAGACGCCCGTCGCCGGAAGCTCAACGAAGCAGCCGGTGCACACGGGGGGCGGTTCCGCGGTTCGGCCGCGCCGGCGCTCGATGGCTGCCTGATGCCTAGGAGCAAGAGCGGCGATCCCTCCGTCGGGAGGGAGGGTCGCGCCAAAACGCTGGTAGCAGGTCAGTCGCGCTTCGGCAGCATGCCGTTCGCGCTCCTCCACCCCGTGTACCGGCGGCTGTCCCGCGGCCTCCAGAACTTCCTTGTAGCCCACGCCCACCATGCCGTCGTCGGTGTGCACGACGAGTGCGGTCAGTGGCGGATCGCCTCTTCGGTGCGCTTCACGGACAACCCTTCCCAGGACAGGGCCAATCCAGTTGTGGAGCAGGGCCTTGGTGCGGATGCCTGACCTTTCCTGTATCTCCGCTGCTAGCTCCTTGTAGGTGATGACCGCGTGATACGTACGCGCCACATCGACCAGCACCGAGTAGGCCTCTTCCGCCCACCTCTCGCGGGCGTCCTGCGCGTTGTGGTGCCCCACTGTGCCCCCTGATGCCGCTGCTCGCCCGACAGCCGGGCCGCCGCGCTCCGGACGCGGTCACGTCCAATCCTGCCCGTCGGGCGGCCGGAGGTCATGGGGTTGAGCAAGCATGCGAGGCATGCATGTACGGACGCACGGCCCGCATGCGGTAGAAGGCTGCGCGGCTCAGGCTCGAGTCCATCGGCCGTGCCGTGTCATCCTGCCGGATCGGAGTAATTACTCACCGACGAGCTTGAGTTGGTACCTGTCGGTCAGCTCGGCGACCCACTCGTCCGAGAACTCGAGACCAAACCGTTTGCCCAGCTCCGCGCGTCGTTGGTTGAACTCTGCGGGATCGGCGGCCGTTTCGGCGAGCGTGCCCATCTCGTCGAAGAATCGCTCGAAGCCTGCCGGGGAGAGGATTTCCAGGATCCTCGCCGGTTCCGGTCCGGCGTTCCAGAAGGTGTGCGGGATCCCTCGTGGCTTGAGGATGTACGAGCCCGGACCCGCTGTGGCCTCCTGAGCGCCCACCCGTGCACCGACCCGGCCCTGCAGGACGTAGGAGAACTCGTCTTCACGGCTGTGCACATGTGGCGGCACGAGACGGCCCGGCTCGATCGGGTGCTCGACGATCGAGAACTGCTTACCGGTTTCCTCGGCCCAGATCTTGAAGTCGACCCCAATGCCCCCGAGCCAGATCGACTTTCCCTCGTCCGGTTCGACTACAAAGCGGAGAGCGTTCACGACGGCCTCCCGGATGTCGCTCCTACCACCTCATACCACTCTATTCCGGTCTCGGTCGCTGGTACCGCTGAACGACTCGGTGCGGCAGCCGTTGCGACAGCGTTGTGGCCGCCACGGGCGGCCGTCACCGGTGAGCGTTCACGGAACGGGGCCGACCGCGGCTCTTGCCGGCACACACCCGGGCATGCGCTGCTGGGTTCTTGAAATCGAACAGATGTATTATTCTGGTGTGGCTGAAACGTACGGCTTCCCCGACGACCTGCGCGCCGCGCAGCTCGACCTGCACCGAACGCGTGCTGAGTACGCGGCGCGGTGTCAGGCCATGCCGTGGTCGGCGATTCCGGAGCCCGGCCGGACGAGCGAGAAGCACGTACCCGGTGACCGGGGGGTGTCCCTTCCCGACAGTCCGGGCTGCACCGCCGGGCAGGCGGCGGAGGTGCAGAGGTTGCGCCGACGGCTGATCGATCTGTCGGTCACGGTGAGCACGCATCCGTACTGGGCGACCTCGACGACGGACGTGGTCGATGCGCGGATGGCGCTCGGGCCCGCCCATGAGCAGGCCGAGGACAAGGCGGCGTAGACCGTCGGCCCGCGTGTACCGCCCTGTCTCACCCGAATCCCACCCCTGTTCAGGGCGTGCCCCCAACTGCCCGGCACTGCTCGCAGTTCACTCCAGGGATTCGGCAGGCCTGGTCATCGGCCCGCCCGCGTCACCGGTGTTGAGAACCCCAGCCGGTTCGAGCAGCAGGATGGCTGTTTCCTCCTCGGCCACCGGGCGGTGCTCCACCCCGCGCGGCACCACGAACAGCTCGCCCTACTCCAGCACGACGTCGTCGGTTTCCCTGAGCTGGATGGTGAGACGCCCGCCGAGGACGAGGAACATCTCGTCGGTGTCCTCGTGGCTGTGCCAGACGAACTCCCCTTTCAGCTTGGCGAGCTTGACCTCGTAGTCGTTCAGGTCAGCGATCTTCTTCTGTGTCCACAGCTCGCTGAACAGTGAGAGCTTGTGCGTCAGGTTGATGGCCGACGTCGGCCTGATCGTGTTGCTCATGCCACGAGCGTGCCCCGCCGGATGCGGCCGGTCTTGTACGTTCCTGGCATGAGCAGCTCCACGGCGAGCCGACGACCCCGAACCCGGATCAGTGCCTGGCACCCGGGGGTCGCCGGGATCACCGAGGTCTTCCACGCCCACTTCACCGACCACGCCTACCCGGTGCACACCCACGACACCTGGGACTTGATGATCCTCGACGACGGCTGCGTGGACTTCGCCGTCGATCGCCGGCGGCACGGCGCCGCCGGGTCCGGCACGGTCGTCCTGCTGCCGCCCGGAGTGCCCCATGACGGCAGGACGGTCAACGCCTCGGGGTTTCGCAAGCGAGTGCTGTACCTCGACGCCCAGGTGCTGCCCGGCCGGCTCGCCGGGGCCGCGGTCGATGTCCCGGTCCATGCGGACGCGGCGCTGCACCGGCGCCTCCACCAGTTGCACCATGCACTCGATGCCGCAGGCGACGTGTTCGAGGCGGAGTCCCGGCTGGTGTTCGTCCGTGAACGCCTCCTGTCCCACCTCGGCGCGTCACCACGGTCCAGGACGCCGGGCCGTGAGGCGGGGCGGCTCGCCGCCGCCCTGCGCGAGCTCCTGGACTCCAGCCTCCGTACGGGGGTGACCCTCGATGAGGCGGCCGTGCTCCTGCGCGCCCACCCCACCCACCTCATCCGCTGCTTCCGACAGGCGTACGGGCTACCGCCGCACACCTACCTCACCGGACGGCGCGTGGAGCGGGCCCGGCTGCTGCTGCTTGCCGGGCAACGGCTTGCCGACGTCGCCCCGGCCGTCGGCTTCTACGACCAGGCACACCTGAACCGGCACTTCAAGCGCCACCTGGGTGTTCCACCCGGGCTCTACGCCGCAGGACGCAGCCGTGACCTGCGATCCCCGGCTCCTGCACCTGGCCGCAACGGCACCACCGCTGTCCTACGGACAACCTGAGCGCTGTCCGGACGCAAGGGCGGAGCGGCGACGCAGGTGCACGTGCCGTCCGGGAGCTGGACGATGCAGGAAGGGACGGGGATCAGTTCCCGGCGATGTCCTTCACCGCGACCGCCACCGGCACGTTCCCGGCGATCAGTTCCAGCGTCAGGCCCGCAGCCGCAGGAGTGTCCAGCAGCTCCACCAGAGCCGCGGCCACATCGTCGCGCGGGACCGGGCCGCGACCCGTCGAGGCGGCGAGCAGCACCTGGCCGGTGCCCGCGTCGTCGGTCAGCATCCCGGGGCGCAGGATCGTCCAGTCGAGCGCGGGCCTGGAGCGTACGTCGGCGTCCGCGGCACCCTTGGCGCGCAGGTAGACGTCGAACACCTCGTTGCCGGGGTGGTCGGCGTCGGCGCCCATCGAGGAGACGACGAGGTAGCGGCGCACCCCTGCCCGTTCCGCGGCGTCCGCGAAGAGCACCGCTGCGCCGCGGTCCACGGTGTCCTTGCGTTCGCTGCCGCTGTTCGGGCCGGCGCCGGCGGCGAAGACCGCCGCGTCCGCGCCGCGCAGGACCGCTGCGACCTCTTCGACGGAGGCCGATTCGAGGTCGAGGACCGAAGGTTCGGCTCCTGCCTCCCGGAGGTCCTCGCTCTGTTGCGGGTTGCGGATGATGCCCACCGCTTCGTCGCCGCGTGCAGCGAGCAGCCGCTCCAGCCGCAGTGCGATCTGACCGTGTCCACCTGCAATGACAATGCGCATGCTCACGACCGTACGCCGGAGCGTGCGTTTGCGCTCAAGGCCCGCCGCCGGGGCCGGAATCGGTACGTCCCTGGCGGGGGAGGTCCAGGGTGGTGGTCTCGGAGTCGCAGTACTCGCGTACCGCGCTGGTCCGCGCGACGACGCGTCCTCGGTGCACCACGATCCGGCTGTACGCGAGGGAGAGCACTCCGGAGAGCCGTTCTCCCCGTACGGCAAGCAGTTCGGCCGGGAAACCGGCTTCGATCCGTACGCCGGGCAGGCCCATGGCTGCTCTGGCAGCGCCGGAGACGGCGTCGTAGGCGTGCTCGGAGCCCAGGCCGCTCTGCGAGGCGAGCAGGTAGGCGGCCTCCAGGGGGTCACCGCGGCCGACGGGGTTCGTGGTGTCCCGCACGGCGCCGCTGCCTGCGGCGACGCGTACCCCTGCGGCGCGCAGCAGGGGTACGGGCGGGGTTCCGCGGTGTGCGGCGCCCGAGCAGTTGCCCTGGGGGAGGCAGATCACCGTTACGCCGGCGGAGGCGAGCCGGTCGGCGGTGCGGGAGGCAGCTTCGGCGGGGAGCCGGGAGAGGGCCGCACAGGGGCCGATGGAGACGCCTGGGCGCAGCCCGTGGGCCATGGCGGCGAGGCGGACCAGGTGGTCGGGGTCGTCACCGTCGGTGTGGAGGTCGACGGGGCGGCCGTGTGAGGCGGCGATGTCCAGGACGGTTTCGGTGTAGCCGTCCGGGTCGGGGTCGAGGCCGGGGCGGCCGCCGACGACGCCCGCGCCCATGTCCATGGCGTCGCGGAGCATGGCGAGGTTGCCGGCGCCCGCGGTGCCGGTGAGGAGCCGGGGCGCGGCGACGGTGACGATGTCGGTGAGTCCGCGCAGGGAGCGGCGGGCCTGGAGGACGGCTTCGAGGGGTGCGAGCCCTTCTCCGTCCCCGATGTGCACGTGGGTCCGCAGGGCGGTGGCGCCGTGGCTGAGCTGGATCAGGGCGGCCTCGGTGGTGCGGCGCCGGATGTCCTCGATGGAGTGGGGCGGGGGGCTGAGGCTGTCGGCGGTGAGTGCCGTGTCGCTGTGTGCGTGGGGTTCGGCGGGGGCGGGGAGCAGGAGGTAGCCGCGCAGGTCTAGGCGCGTGCCGTGGTCGGTGAGGGTGCCTGCGGTGGCGACGGCTTCGATGTGGGGGCCACGGATCCGTACGTCGACGGCGCGCCCGTCGGCGAGCCGGGCGCCGCTGAGGAGGAGTGCGCCTGCGCCGGCGGTGGCTCCGGGGCCCGTCGCGTTGTTGTCCGGCCGGTGCGGCTCGCTGTGGGGCATCGCACTCCAGGGAGAGGCAAGATCACGCAGAGTGGTTGGAGCCTATGGGGGTGTCGGGTGCGCTTGGAGGAGGCGCTGAATAGTCGTACTGCTGTGGTTCTGCGGTGTGTGCGGGGCGGGTGTGTTCGCGGGGGTTACCGGCCGGTGCGAGGCGGTGGCGCAGCCCCCGATCAGTCCCTGATCAGTTTCTGACCAGTCCCTGATCAAGGGCCTGATCAGGGGGTTGGGCGCAGGGTCGGCCAAGAGGCCGATCAAGGTCCGGGTGCGGGCGGTCGAAACGGATTTGGGCGATCGGCGAGGGACCGTGTAATGTCTTCCTCGCTCGCCCCAATAGCTCAGTCGGTAGAGCGTCTCCATGGTAAGGAGAAGGTCTGCGGTTCGATTCCGCATTGGGGCTCTGGTGATCGGGTAACCCCGCTTCGGCGGGGAGACTCGTCATCAAAGCGGTGTAGCTCAGTCGGTAGAGCAAGCGGCTCATAATCGCTGTGTCACCGGTTCAAGTCCGGTCACCGCTACTAACGGTAGCCGATTGTGGGGTCGGTCCTTCGATCGGCTACTCTTTTTTGCGTTCATCCGTCCATCCGTCCGTCCAAGGAGCACTCACGTGGCTGCCACCGACGTCCGCCCGAAGATCACGCTGGCCTGCGTGGAGTGCAAGGAGCGGAACTACATCACCAAGAAGAACCGGCGTAACAACCCGGACCGTCTTGAGATGAAGAAGCACTGCCCGCGCTGCAACTCGCACACTGCGCACCGCGAAACGCGCTAAAAACAGGCTCGTACACGAGGCCGTCCCCTTTGGGGGCGGCCTCGTGTCGTTGTATGGGTTGCGCTTGGCCCTATTCGACTTTCATCAGGAGGTAGCGAGCTCATGGCGCTCGACCAGTCCTTCGTGGGGCGGACCTATCCGCCCACTCTGGCGTACGAGGTCGGCCGGGAGAAGATCCGGGAGTTCGCGGAGGCGGTGGGTGACACCAATCCTGCGTACGTGGATCCGCAGGCCGCAAAGGCCCTGGGGCATTCGGATGTGATCGCTCCGCCCACGTTCGTCTTCTCGATCACCTTCAGGGCCGCGCGTCAGGTGGTACAGGATCCGGAGCTCGGTCTGGACTACAGCCGTGTGGTGCACGGTGACCAGAAGTTCGCGTACGTGCGTCCGGTACGGGCGGGGGACCGGCTGACGATCACCTCGACGATCGAGGGCATCAAGTCGATGGCGGGCAACGACATCGTGGACGTCCGCGGCGAGGTGCACGACGAGTCGGGTGAGCATGTCGTGACCGCGTGGACGAAGCTGGTGGCCCGTGCCGCCGAGGAGGCGTGATGACGGCGAGGATTGCGTACGAGGCGGTCGAGGTCGGTACGGAGCTGCCGGCGCAGTCGTTTCCGGTGACCCGGGCGATGCTGGTGCAGTACGCGGGCGCGTCGGGTGACTTCAACCCGATCCACTGGAACGAGAAGTTCGCGCGCGAGGTCGGTCTCCCGGATGTGATCGCACACGGCATGTTCACCATGGCCGAGGCGATCCGGGTGGTCACGGACTGGACCGGTGACCCGGGTGCGGTCGTCGAGTACGGGGTGCGGTTCACCAGGCCGGTCGTCGTGCCGAACGACGACACGGGTGCGGTGGTCGAGGTCAGCGGCAAGGTTGCCGCGAAGCTCGACGACAACCTGGTGCGGGTGGACCTGACGGCGATGAGCGACGGCAAGAAGGTGCTGGGCATGTCCCGCGCCGTGGTCCGGCTGGCCTGAGGTACGGGGCCGGCGGGAGCAGGGTGGGGCGCTCTCCTTCGGGGTGTCCCTCGCTCCGCCGGCGTGTGGCGCAGTGGCCGTCGCGAGCCCGTCGGTCCGGGTTCGGCGGACGGTGCGGCTGACGGACCCCGAGCCGGCCGAGGGCCGGACCCCATGGCCGTTTGACCTGCTGCCGTGCGTGTACGGTCCGTGGCCCCGCCCGAGCGGTGGGACCGCGGACCGTACTCTTGTCCCCGTGCAGGAACTCCACGATGCCCCCCTCGCCCCCCTGACCACCTTCCGGCTCGGCGGCCCCGCCAGTCGCCTTCTGACGGCCACGACCGACGCCGAGGTGGTCGCCGCCGTGCGTGAGGCCGACGAGAGCGGCACCCCGCTGCTGGTCATCGGCGGCGGCTCCAATCTGGTCATCGGCGACAAGGGCTTCGACGGAACCGCCCTGCGCATCGCGACCAAGGGCTTCGAGCTTTCGGGTACGAGGCTGGAACTGGCGGCCGGCGAGGTCTGGACCGACGCCGTGGCCCGTACGGTCGAGGCGGGCCTGGCAGGCATCGAGTGCCTCGCCGGGATCCCCGGGTCCGCCGGGGCGACGCCGATCCAGAACGTCGGTGCGTACGGGCAGGAGGTGTCCTCGGTCATCACCGAGGTCGTCGCCTACGACCGGTCCACCCGTGAGACGGTCACCGTCCCGAACGCCGCATGCGCGTTCTCGTACCGGCACAGCCGCTTCAAGGCCGAGCCCGACCGCTTCGTGGTGCTCCGTGTCCGTTTCGAGCTGGAAGAGGCGGGCGGGCAGTCCGCGCCTCTCCGCTACCCCGAGACGGCCCGTGCCATGGGCGTCGAGCAGGGCGATCGCGTTCCCGCCGCAGCCGCCCGCGAAACGGTCCTGAAGCTGAGGGCGGGGAAGGGCATGGTGCTCGACCCGGAGGACCACGACACCTGGTCGGCAGGATCCTTCTTCACCAACCCGATCCTCGACGAGGCGGAACACGCCGCCTTCCTCGCCCGCGCCAGGGAGCGCCTCGGCGCGGACGCCGCCCCTCCGGCCTTCCCCGCAGGCGAGGGCCGCGTGAAGACCTCCGCGGCCTGGCTCATCGACAAGGCGGGCTTCACCAAGGGCTACGGCACGGGCCCGGCCCGCATCTCCACCAAGCACACGCTCGCCCTCACCAACCGCGGCGGCGCGACAACCGATGATCTGCTGGCCCTGGCCCGCGAAGTCGTCGCGGGGGTTCACGAGGCCTTCGGAGTCACGCTCGTCAACGAACCCGTGACGGTCGGCGTCAGCCTGTAGCAGGGCCTGCAACCGAGGCCGGGCGTTCAGCGGGACGGCCGTGTCCGGACGGACGCCGACACCTACACCGCCGCGTCCCTGCTGCTGGCCCCCTGCGCCCGGCGCGCCGTCGCCTGCGAGACGGCACCCCAGGACAGGGCCCCGCAGCCGCTGGACGAGTTCGCCGCTTCGAACCGCCGCACCCTGCTGGGCGGAATCAGGTGGCCAGCCACGCGTCGACTCCGGCCAGCAGCTTCTCCCGGACTTCGACCGGTGCCGCCGACCCGCGTACGGACTGCCGCGCCAGCTCGGCCAGTTCCTCGTCGGTGAAGGCGTGGTGGCGTCGTACGAGGTCGTACTGGGCAGCCAGTCGCGAACCGAACAGCAGCGGGTCGTCCGCGCCGAGCGCCATCGGGACCCCCGCGTCGAACAGAGTGCGCAGGGGTACGTCCGCAGGCTTCTCGTAGACGCCCAGTGCCACATTGGAGGCCGGGCAGACCTCGCAGGTCACCCCACGCTCCGCGAGCTTGCGCAGCAGCCGGGGATCCTCGGCTGCCCGCACGCCGTGCCCGATCCGGGCCGCGCCGAGGTCGTCCAGGCAGTCCCGGACGCTGGAGGGCCCGGAGAGCTCGCCGCCGTGCGGGGCGGCGAGGAGGCCGCCCTCGCGGGCGATGGCGAACGCACGGTCGAAGTCGCGCGCCATGCCGCGGCGCTCGTCGTTGGAGAGTCCGAAGCCGACGACACCCCGGTCCGCGTACCGCACGGCGAGCCGTGCCAGCGTCCGGGCGTCCAACGGGTGCTTCATCCGGTTCGCCGCGATCACGACCCGGATCCCGAGCCCGGTATCGCGGGCCGCGCTGTCCACGGCGTCCAGGATGATCTCGATGGCCGGGATGAGCCCGCCGAGCAGCGGGGCGTACGAGGTGGGGTCGACCTGGATCTCCAGCCATCCGCAGCCGTCCGCGACATCCTCCATGGCGGCCTCGCGCACGAGCCGCTGGATGTCCTCGGGGGAGCGCAGGCAGGATCGCGCGATGTCGTAGAGGCGCTGGAATCGGAACCAGCCGCGCTCGTCGGTGGCCCGCAGCTGAGGCGGCTCACCACTGGTCAGCGCCTCGGGGAGGCGCACCCCGTACTTGTCCGCCAGTTCGAGCAGGGTGGTGGGCCGCATCGACCCGGTGAAGTGCAGATGCAGGTGGGCCTTGGGCAAAAGCCGTACGTCACGCTCCATTGAAGGATCTTGCCGCACATGGGGCGTGTCGCGGTAGCCCGATCCCCTCCTGAGGTACTGCTCGAACAAAGAAGTGGCCCCCGGCCGGAGCCGGGGGCCACCTTTCCGCAGAGGTACGCGGGTCAGTCGCGGGCCTCGCCCAGCAGCTTCTGGAGCCGCGAGACGCCCTCGACGAGGTCGTCGTCGCCCAGCGCGTACGACAGCCGCAGGTAGCCCGGCGTACCGAAGGCCTCACCCGGTACGACGGCTACCTCGGCCTCGTCCAGGATGAGGGCCGCGAGCTCGGCCGAGTCGGCCGGACGCCTGCCCCGGATCTCCTTGCCGAGCAGCGCCTTCACCGACGGGTAGGCGTAGAACGCGCCCTCGGGCTCGGGGCAGAGCACGCCGTCGATCTCGTTGAGCATGCGCACGATCGTCCGGCGGCGGCGGTCGAAGGCGGTCCGCATCTCGGCGACCGCGTCCAGCGGGCCGGAGACCGCGGCCAGCGCGGCGACCTGGGCGACGTTGCTGACGTTGGACGTGGCGTGCGACTGGAGGTTGGTCGCGGCCTTGACGACGTCCTTCGGGCCGACGATCCAGCCCACCCGCCAGCCGGTCATCGCGTAGGTCTTCGCGACTCCGTTGACCACGATGCACTTGTCGCGCAGCTCGGGTACGAGCGCGGGGAGCGAGGTGAACTCCGCGTCGCCGTAGACCAGGTGCTCGTAGATCTCGTCGGTCAGGACCCACAGCCCGTGATCGACGGCCCAGCGGCCGATCGCCTCGGTGTCGGCCCTGTCGTAGACGGCGCCCGTCGGGTTGGACGGCGAGACGAACAGGACGACCTTCGTGCGCTCGGTGCGGGCCGCTTCGAGCTGCTCGACGGAGACCCGGTAGCCGGTGGTCTCGTCGGCCACGACCTCGACCGGGACGCCGCCCGCGAGACGGATGGACTCGGGGTAGGTGGTCCAGTACGGGGCGGGGACGATGACCTCGTCGCCCGGGTCCAGGATGGCGGCGAAGGCCTCGTAGATGGCCTGCTTGCCACCGTTGGTCACCAGGACCTGGGACGGCTCGACCTCGTAGCCGGAGTCGCGCAGCGTCTTCTCTGCGATGGCGGCCTTGAGCTCGGGGAGCCCGCCTGCCGGGGTGTAGCGGTGGTACTTCGGGTTGGAGCAGGCCTCGATCGCGGCGTCGACGATGTAGCCGGGGGTCGGGAAGTCGGGCTCGCCGGCGCCGAAGCCGATCACCGGACGCCCAGCGGCCTTGAGGGCCTTGGCCTTGGCGTCGACGGCGAGGGTGGCGGACTCGGAGATCGCACCGATGCGGGCCGAAACCCGGCGCTCGGACGGAGAAGTTGCAGCGCTCATGCCCCCATGCTCGCAGACACGATTTACCGTCGGCACAGGGGTTTCAGGGACCGGACAGGACTCGGACAGCATCCGGACAGGACCGGTCGGTAGTTGTCTGTTCGACGCGGCGCCCCTGAGCACGTACACTCACCTGTCGTTGGCCTTCATCAGCCGCACCGTTTTTGCACCCGGCCCACCGGGGAAGATGCGGTAGGTTGGTGAAAACCACAAAGGGTCGTAGCTCAATTGGTAGAGCACTGGTCTCCAAAACCAGCGGTTGGGGGTTCAAGTCCCTCCGGCCCTGCTACACACTCCTTCGCCAGGATGTGTGCGCATGTACGTACTTCAATGCATCGCCGTGCGGCTCCACCGGGCGCGGCACGGCCACGACCCGGAATCAGGTGAGTAGCGTGACGGACGCCGTGGGCTCCATCGACATGCCTGATGCCGATGATGAGGCCCCCGAGTCGAAGAAGAAGACCCGGAAGGGCGGCAAGCGCGGCAAGAAGGGCCCTCTGGGCCGGCTCGCGCTGTTCTACCGCCAGATCGTTGCCGAGCTGCGCAAGGTCGTCTGGCCCACTCGCAGCCAGCTGACGACGTACACGTCCGTGGTGATCGTGTTCGTCGTCGTCATGATCGGTCTTGTTACCGTGATTGACTTCGGTTTCGCGCGGGTCATCAAGTACGTCTTCGGCTGATCCCCGCGGAGGGCGCCTCACAGGCGCCCCTTTCGCATGTTCCACCCATTTGTATCCAGGAAGAAGCAGCCATCGTGTCTGACCCGAACCTGAACGACGACGCCGAGCCTACGGCGAGCGCCGTCGAGTCCGCCGAGGACGAGCTCGACATCGTCGAGGCGGCAGATGCCGTGGCGCCGGACCAGGTCGAAGCTGCTGACGCCGCTGCGGGCGAGCCCGCCGAGCAGGACGCCGTGCACGTCGAGTCCGACGAGGAAGTGGTGGCCGAGGAGGCCGCCGAGTCCGACGAGGACGCCGCCGACTCCGAGGAGTCCGACGAGGACGCCGCCGATGACGCCGACTCCGAGGAGTCCGACGAGGACGCCGCCGAGTCCGACGAGGACGCGGAGGAGGCCGAACCGGCCGCCCCCGTGGATGCCGTCACCGCCCTGCGCGAGGAGCTGCGCGGTCTGCCCGGCGAGTGGTACGTCATCCACACGTACGCCGGTTACGAGAAGCGCGTGAAGGCCAACCTGGAGCAGCGCGCCGTCTCGCTCAACGTCGAGGACTTCGTCTACCAGGCCGAGGTGCCCGAGGAAGAGATCGTCCAGATCAAGAACGGTGAGCGCAAGAACGTCCGTCAGAACAAGCTCCCGGGATACGTCCTGGTGCGCATGGACCTGACGAACGAGTCCTGGGGTGTTGTCCGCAACACGCCCGGCGTCACCGGCTTCGTGGGCAACGCGTACGACCCGTACCCGCTGACCCTGGACGAGATCGTCAAGATGCTCGCTCCGGAGGCCGAGGAGAAGGCAGCCCGCGAGGCCGCAGAGGCCGAGGGCAAGCCGGTTCCGGCCCGCAAGGTCGAGGTCCAGGTGCTGGACTTCGAGGTGGGCGACTCGGTCACCGTCACCGACGGCCCGTTCGCGACGCTGCAGGCGACGATCAACGAGATCAACGCCGACTCGAAGAAGGTCAAGGGCCTCGTCGAGATCTTCGGTCGCGAAACCCCGGTCGAGCTGAGCTTCGACCAGATCCAGAAGAACTAGCGGTTTCCGCCGGCTTCCGGACACATGCCTACCGAGCAGGTCAGACAGGCTTCGCAGCCGGTCTGACCTGCTCGGTTTTTGGTCGCGCAGCTATACCCGTTATCGTTGTGCGGTATGCCTCCATCCGGATGACCGGAATGGCGGCGAAACACTCTCACTAGGACCCGGAGAGAGCAATGCCTCCCAAGAAGAAGAAGGTCACGGGGCTTATCAAGCTCCAGATCAACGCCGGTGCGGCCAACCCGGCCCCGCCGGTCGGCCCCGCACTGGGCCAGCACGGCGTCAACATCATGGAGTTCTGCAAGGCCTACAACGCCGCGACCGAGTCGCAGCGTGGCATGGTCGTGCCGGTGGAGATCACGGTCTACGACGACCGCTCCTTCACCTTCATCACGAAGACTCCGCCGGCCGCCAAGCTGATCCTCAAGGCTGCGGGCGTGGAGAAGGGCTCCGGCGAGCCGCACAAGACCAAGGTTGCCAAGCTGACGGCTGCCCAGGTCCGCGAGATCGCCACGACGAAGCTCCCCGACCTGAACGCCAACGACCTCGACGCCGCGTCGAAGATCATCGCTGGCACCGCCCGTTCCATGGGCATCACGGTCGAAGGCTGATTCAGCCCCGTAAGCCCTCAGTGGTAGGACCAAGCGCTGGTCCGCACCACGACTCCACACTCTGATAACCACAGGAGTAGAAGTGAAGCGCAGCAAGAACCTCCGCGCTGCGGACGCGAAGATCGACCGGGAGCGCCAGTACGCCCCGCTCGAGGCCGTCCGTATCGCCAAGGAGACCGCCTCCACGAAGTTCGACAGCACCGTCGAGGTCGCGTTTGCCCTGGGCGTTGACCCGCGCAAGGCCGACCAGATGGTCCGTGGCACCGTGAACCTCCCGCACGGCACCGGCAAGACCGCCCGGGTCCTGGTCTTCGCGACCGGTGACCGTGCTGCGGCCGCGGAAGCCGCGGGCGCCGACATCGTCGGCTCCGACGAGCTCATCGACGAGGTGGCGAAGGGCCGTCTGGACTTCGACGCCGTCGTCGCGACCCCGGACCTCATGGGCAAGGTCGGCCGCCTGGGCCGCGTGCTCGGTCCGCGTGGTCTGATGCCGAACCCGAAGACCGGCACCGTCACCCCCGATGTCGTCAAGGCTGTCAACGACATCAAGGGCGGCAAGATCGAGTTCCGCGTCGACAAGCACTCGAACCTGCACTTCATCATCGGCAAGACCTCTTTCGATGACACGAAGCTGGTCGAGAACTACGGCGCGGCGCTCGACGAGATCCTCCGCCTGAAGCCGTCCGCCGCCAAGGGCCGCTTCATCAAGAAGGCGACCCTGAGCACGACGATGGGCGCCGGCATCCCGCTGGACTCCAACCGCGTGCGCAACCTCCTCGTCGAGGAGGACCCGGCCTCCGTCTGAGCACCCGTGCTCACCCGGTAGCCGGTTTCACGGCATGTGACGGGCCCCGCAACCTTTCGAGGTGCGGGGCCCGTCCTCGTATCCGTGGAACGAAATCGTGAGCGAGGGGTGGGGCGGTACACGACGATCACGGCGGTGCGGCGTACAGGAGTCCTGATCGCGGCGGCAGCGGCGCCGGCCTCGGTGGCGGCCTGCGGTGGACCGGACGGTTCCACCGGGTCCCCCAGGGCCGACAAGGACCGCAGCGGCGGTGCAGTGGCCCGGACCGACGCGGTGGCGGCGCTGCGCCTGGTGCAGAGGGAGACCGGCGGGGCCCAGTCGGCCAAGGTCGAGGGCACCACCGTGATGGGCAGCAGCATGTCCATGAAGCAGTCCGGTGCCATCGACTGGTCGGACGGGATCACGGGCGCCCTGGAGATCACGTACACCGGGGGCACCATGGGGGACGCCCTGAAGAAGTCCGGCGGCGACGGCACGATGCAGGCGCGCTACCTCAAGGACGAGTACTACGCCGACATGGGCGACGCGTTCGCCGCGAACGTGGGCGGCAAGCACTGGATCCGCTACGGCTACGCGGAACTCGCCGAGCCGGCGGGGGCCTCCGGTGAGGTCATGAAGGACCAGATGCAGAACAGCACCCCGCAGCAGGGGGTGAAGGCGCTGCCGGCCTCGGGTGACGTCAGGAAGGTCGGCCAGGAGGACGTACGGGGCGTCGCGACGACGCACTACTCGGGCACCGTCGACGTGGCGGAGCTGACCGCGAAGAACTCGGCGCTGGACGCCGGACAGCTTGCTGCCTTCAAGAAGCAGCTCGGCCAACTCGGCATCACGACGGAGACGGTCGACATCCGGGTCGACAAGGACAACCTGCTGGTGAAGAAGACCGAGCGGGGCGACACGACGGCCGGCGAGCTCAATTCGACGGTCTTCTGCAGCGACTACGGCACGGACGCCACGGTGGAGAAGCCGGCGGCCGGCGACACGGTCGACTTCAAGGACATCCTGCAGAAGCAGGGCAATTCGGCGGGCGCCTCCGGAGGCCGGGCGCGTCCTAAACCTCACGCACCGGTCGAACCGGGACGGATTTGCTCCGGGACGCCCCGGTCGCGTACGCTCCACAGGAAGCCAAAGACCGCTGGTCGTTGCCGCGCTCTCGCAAGAGGGACGGCGACCGAAGGATCCGTCGAGAACGGACGACCTGCGCAGGTGACTGTGGAAAGCTCCCGGACTTGTCCGGTCGAGCTACGCCCTGGCGCCTGCGCCGGGGCGTTTCGTCTTTCCCGGCCCTTCTGAGCGGTCCTCATCACCCGGAAGGAGGCCGATGCTCATGGCAAGGCCCGACAAGGCTGCCGCGGTAGCCGAGCTGACGGACCAGTTCCGCAGCTCGAACGCCGCTGTGCTGACCGAGTACCGGGGTCTCACCGTGGCACAGCTCAAGGAGCTGCGCCGTTCGCTCGGTGAGAACGCCCAGTACGCCGTGGTGAAGAACACGCTGACCAAGATTGCGGCCAACGAGGCCGGGATCAACACGCTGGACGACCTGTTCTCGGGTCCGACGGCGGTTGCCTTCGTCACCGGTGACCCGGTGGAGTCGGCGAAGGGTCTTCGTGACTTCGCCAAGGACAACCCCAACCTCATCATCAAGGGCGGTGTCCTTGACGGTAAGGCGCTGTCCGCCGATGAGATCAAGAAGCTCGCGGACCTCGAGTCCCGCGAGGTTCTGCTCGCCAAGCTGGCCGGCGCCATGAAGGGCAAGCAGACTCAGGCTGCGCAGCTCTTCCAGGCTCTGCCGTCGAAGTTCGTCCGCACCGCGGAAGCGCTTCGCGCCAAGAAGGCCGAGCAGGGCGGTGCCGGTACGCCGGCTCCCGCCGACGCCGAGGTGGCGGAGTAACACTCCGCGTCCACGGCTCGCAGCGGGCCCGTACGCCCGCCTACATATACATCCGGCACCTGCCGAATTAGTGGAAGGACGCCATCATGGCGAAGCTCAGCCAGGAAGACCTGCTCGCCCAGTTCGAGGAGCTCACCCTCATCGAGCTCTCCGAGTTCGTTAAGGCGTTCGAGGAGAAGTTCGACGTCACCGCCGCCGCCGCGGTCGCCGTAGCCGGTCCCGCGGGCGCCGGCCCGGCCGCCGAGGCCGCTGAGGAGCAGGACGAGTTCGACGTCATCCTCACGGGTGCCGGCGAGAAGAAGATCCAGGTCATCAAGGTCGTGCGTGAGCTGACCTCGCTGGGTCTCAAGGAGGCCAAGGACCTCGTCGACGGCGCCCCGAAGCCCGTCCTCGAGAAGGTCGCCAAGGAGGCCGCCGAGAAGGCTGCCGAGTCCCTCAAGGGCGCCGGCGCCTCCGTCGAGGTCAAGTGACCCTGCGAGTCATCTGACTCCTCAGGACCGTCTCTGCCGCGAGGCAGGGATGTCACATCGCAAAGGGCGATCACCCAATCGGGTGGTCGCCCTTTGGCGTACCCACGGAGGCTGCCTTGATCTTCCGGCGGCGGCGAGTAGGGTGATCTTCGCCGTGTGTCCCCCAGGGGGCGTCAACAGGCGTCCTGGGGCCCCAGGTGAAGATCGCAGGATGTCCGTCCGGGCCCGGGGGCCTTGACGAACCGCACGCGGCGCGCAATTCTCAGGACGTCGTCATCTCGATCCGGATCCGAGGCATGGATCGAGAACGAAGAGGGCAGTAAAGAAGAGCGCACACCGCGCGAGGGCTATTCATAGGTGTTGAGAACAGCTGTTGAGAGCAACGTGGGTCTCTGAGAACCCCGACTGGACATCAGTGTGCCGCTTGGCTACACTGACCCTTTGCGCTGCCTGTTAGCTGCCTCCTGCCCGTCACCAGGGGCATGCCCACGCCTAGCACCGATGACCGACCTTTCCCTGATCTTGGGATTTCTGTCTCTGTGTGCGGCTTGGGGCCGGTACGCGCGTAGTGAGTCCGAGCCCTCGGAAGGACCCCCTCTTGGCCGCCTCGCGCAACGCCTCGACCTCGAATACGAACAACGGTGCCAGCACCGCCCCGCTGCGCATCTCTTTTGCAAAGATCAGGGAGCCCCTCGAGGTTCCGAACCTCCTCGCGCTGCAGACCGAGAGCTTTGACTGGCTCCTCGGTAATGCCGCCTGGAAGGCTCGCGTCGAGGCTGCTCTGGACAGCGGACAAGACGTCCCCACCAAGTCCGGCCTGGAAGAGATCTTCGAGGAGATTTCGCCGATCGAGGACTTCTCCGGGTCGATGTCGCTCACGTTCCGCGACCACCGGTTCGAGCCCTCGAAGAACTCCATCGACGAGTGCAAGGAGCGCGACTTCACGTTCGCCGCGCCGCTCTTCGTCACGGCCGAGTTCACCAACAACGAGACCGGCGAGATCAAGTCCCAGACGGTCTTCATGGGCGATTTCCCGCTCATGACCAACAAGGGCACCTTCGTCATCAACGGCACCGAGCGTGTCGTCGTGTCGCAGCTGGTCCGCTCGCCGGGTGTCTATTTCGACTCCTCCATCGACAAGACGTCCGACAAGGACATCTTCTCCTCCAAGATCATCCCGTCCCGGGGTGCCTGGCTGGAGATGGAGATCGACAAGCGCGACATGGTCGGTGTCCGTATCGACCGCAAGCGCAAGCAGTCCGTCACCGTTCTCCTGAAGGCTCTCGGTTGGACCACCGAGCAGATCCTCGAGGAGTTCGGCGAGTACGAGTCGATGCGCGCCACCCTGGAGAAGGACCACACCCAGGGCCAGGACGACGCGCTGCTCGACATCTACCGCAAGCTGCGCCCGGGCGAGCCGCCCACGCGTGAGGCTGCTCAGACGCTGCTCGAGAACCTCTACTTCAACCCGAAGCGCTACGACCTCGCGAAGGTCGGCCGCTACAAGGTGAACAAGAAGCTCGGCGCCGACGAGCCGCTCGACGCGGGTGTCCTCACCAGCGACGACATCATCGCGACCATCAAGTACCTGGTGAAGCTGCACGCCGGGGAGACCGAGACGGTCGGCGAGAGCGGTACCCAGATCGTCGTCGAGACCGACGACATCGACCACTTCGGCAACCGTCGTCTGCGTAACGTCGGCGAGCTCATCCAGAACCAGGTCCGTACGGGTCTGGCTCGTATGGAGCGCGTCGTGCGTGAGCGCATGACGACCCAGGACGTCGAAGCGATCACGCCGCAGACCCTGATCAACATCCGGCCGGTCGTCGCCTCCATCAAGGAGTTCTTCGGCACCAGCCAGCTGTCGCAGTTCATGGACCAGAACAACCCGCTGTCGGGTCTCACCCACAAGCGCCGTCTCTCGGCGCTCGGCCCGGGTGGTCTGTCCCGTGAGCGGGCCGGCTTCGAGGTCCGAGACGTGCACCCGTCCCACTACGGACGCATGTGCCCGATCGAGACCCCCGAAGGCCCGAACATCGGTCTGATCGGTTCGCTCGCCTCGTACGGACGCGTCAACGCGTTCGGTTTCGTCGAGACGCCGTACCGCAAGGTCGTCGAGGGTGTCGTCACCGACGACGTCGACTACCTGACCGCCGACGAGGAAGACCGCTTCGTGATCGCCCAGGCGAACGCGACGCTCTCCGAGGACATGCGGTTCACCGAGCCGCGCGTCCTGGTCCGCCGTCGTGGCGGAGAGGTCGACTACATCCCCGGCGACGACGTCGACTACATGGATGTCTCGCCGCGCCAGATGGTGTCGGTCGCGACCGCCATGATCCCGTTCCTCGAGCACGACGACGCCAACCGTGCCCTCATGGGCGCGAACATGATGCGTCAGGCCGTGCCGCTGATCACGTCCGAGGCTCCGCTCGTCGGCACCGGCATGGAGTACCGCTGTGCGGTCGACGCCGGTGACGTCATCAAGGCGGAGAAGGACGGTGTGGTCCAGGAGGTTTCCGCGGACTACATCACCGTCACCAACGACGACGGCACGTACACCACGTACCGCATCGCCAAGTTCTCCCGCTCGAACCAGGGCACCTCGGTCAACCAGAAGGTTGTCGTCGACGAGGGCTCCCGGGTCGTCGAGGGCCAGGTCCTCGCGGACGGTCCGGCCACCGAGCAGGGCGAGATGGCGCTCGGCAAGAACCTCCTCGTGGCGTTCATGCCGTGGGAGGGCCACAACTACGAAGACGCGATCATCCTGTCGCAGCGTCTGGTGCAGGACGACGTCCTCTCCTCGATCCACATTGAGGAGCACGAGGTCGACGCCCGTGACACCAAGCTCGGCCCGGAGGAGATCACCCGGGACATCCCGAACGTCTCCGAAGAGGTCCTCGCGGACCTCGACGAGCGCGGCATCATCCGTATCGGTGCCGAGGTCACGGCCGGGGACATCCTCGTCGGCAAGGTCACGCCCAAGGGTGAGACCGAGCTGACGCCGGAGGAGCGCCTGCTCCGTGCGATCTTCGGTGAGAAGGCGCGCGAGGTGCGCGACACCTCGCTGAAGGTCCCGCACGGCGAGATCGGCAAGATCATCGGCGTCCGCGTCTTCGACCGCGAAGAGGGCGACGAGCTGCCGCCGGGCGTGAACCAGCTGGTCCGCGTCTACGTCGCGCAGAAGCGCAAGATCACCGATGGTGACAAGCTCGCCGGCCGTCACGGCAACAAGGGCGTCATCTCGAAGATCCTGCCGATCGAGGACATGCCGTTCCTGGAGGACGGCACCCCGGTCGACATCATCCTCAACCCGCTGGGTGTCCCGTCCCGAATGAACCCGGGACAGGTCCTGGAGATCCACCTCGGCTGGCTCGCCAGCCGCGGCTGGGACGTCTCCGGCCTCGGTGACGAGTGGGCCAAGCGCCTGCAGTCCATCGGCGCCGACCAGGTCGCCCCCGGCACCAACGTCGCGACCCCCGTCTTCGACGGCGCCCGCGAGGACGAGATCACCGGCCTCTTCGAGGCCACGATCCCGAACCGCGACGGCAACCGGCTGGTCCAGCCCTCGGGCAAGGCCAACCTGTTCGACGGCCGCTCCGGTGAGCCGTTCCCCGAGCCGGTCTCGGTCGGCTACATGTACATCCTCAAGCTGCACCACCTGGTCGACGACAAGCTCCACGCCCGTTCGACCGGACCGTACTCCATGATCACGCAGCAGCCGCTGGGTGGTAAGGCGCAGTTCGGTGGGCAGCGATTCGGTGAGATGGAGGTGTGGGCCCTTGAGGCATACGGCGCCGCATACGCCCTCCAGGAACTGTTGACGATCAAGTCCGACGACGTGACCGGCCGCGTGAAGGTCTACGAGGCGATCGTCAAGGGCGAGAACATCCCCGAGCCCGGCATTCCCGAGTCCTTCAAGGTGCTCATCAAGGAAATGCAGTCGCTCTGCCTCAACGTGGAGGTGCTGTCCTCGGACGGTATGTCCATCGAGATGCGTGACACGGACGAGGACGTCTTCCGCGCGGCGGAGGAGCTCGGTATCGACCTGTCCCGGCGCGAGCCGAGCAGCGTCGAAGAGGTCTGACGGGTTGGCCGGCCGGATCCCAGTGATCCGGCCGGCTCTCCCCGGACCCGTTCAGACCATTGCTGAAGTGCCCCGATTTCTCGCTCAGGCGAGGGGGCTCGAACCCCCGAAAGAGGGATTGACGACAAGTGCTCGACGTCAACTTCTTCGACGAGCTGCGGATCGGCCTTGCCACCGCGGACGACATCCGGACCTGGTCCCACGGCGAAGTGAAGAAGCCGGAGACCATCAACTACCGCACGCTCAAGCCCGAAAAGGACGGACTCTTCTGCGAGAAGATCTTCGGTCCGACCCGGGACTGGGAGTGCTACTGCGGCAAGTACAAGCGTGTCCGCTTCAAGGGCATCATTTGTGAGCGTTGTGGCGTCGAGGTCACGCGCGCCAAGGTGCGTCGTGAGCGCATGGGCCACATCGAGCTTGCCGCTCCCGTCACCCACATCTGGTACTTCAAGGGCGTCCCGTCGCGCCTGGGCTACCTGCTGGACCTCGCGCCGAAGGACCTCGAGAAGGTCATCTACTTCGCCGCGTACATGATCACGTTCGTCGACGAGGAGCGCCGCACGCGCGACCTCCCGTCGCTGGAGGCGCATGTCTCCGTCGAGCGCCAGCAGGTCGAGAACCGTCGCGACTCGGACCTCGAGAACCGTGCCAAGAAGCTCGAGACCGACCTCGGCGAGCTCGAGGCCGAGGGCGCCAAGGCCGACGTGCGCCGCAAGGTGCGCGAAGGTGCCGAGCGTGAGATGAAGCAGCTGCGCGACCGTGCGCAGCGCGAGATCGACCGTCTCGACGAGGTGTGGAGCCGCTTCAAGAACCTCAAGGTCCAGGACCTCGAGGGCGACGAGCTGCTCTACCGCGAGCTGCGTGACCGCTTCGGCACGTACTTCGACGGCTGCATGGGTGCTGCTGCCCTGCAGAAGCGCCTGGAGTCCTTCGACCTCAACGAGGAGGCCGAGCGCCTCCGCGAGATCATCCGTACCGGCAAGGGCCAGAAGAAGACCCGTGCGCTCAAGCGCCTCAAGGTCGTCTCCGCGTTCCTGCAGACGAGCAACAAGCCCAAGGGCATGGTGCTCGACTGCGTGCCGGTCATCCCGCCGGACCTGCGTCCGATGGTGCAGCTGGACGGTGGCCGCTTCGCGACCTCCGACCTGAACGACCTGTACCGCCGTGTGATCAACCGCAACAACCGCCTCAAGCGTCTCCTTGACCTCGGTGCCCCCGAGATCATCGTGAACAACGAGAAGCGGATGCTGCAGGAGGCCGTCGACGCACTGTTCGACAACGGCCGCCGCGGTCGCCCGGTCACCGGTCCCGGTAACCGCCCCCTGAAGTCCCTCAGCGACATGCTGAAGGGCAAGCAGGGCCGTTTCCGTCAGAACCTCCTCGGCAAGCGTGTGGACTACTCCGCGCGTTCCGTGATCGTCGTCGGTCCGCAGCTCAAGCTGCACCAGTGCGGTCTGCCGAAGGCGATGGCGCTGGAGCTCTTCAAGCCGTTCGTGATGAAGCGCCTGGTGGACCTGAACCACGCGCAGAACATCAAGTCGGCCAAGCGCATGGTCGAGCGTGGCCGCACCGTCGTGTACGACGTCCTCGAAGAGGTCATCGCCGAGCACCCGGTGCTGCTGAACCGTGCACCCACCCTGCACCGACTCGGCATCCAGGCCTTCGAGCCGCAGCTGGTCGAGGGCAAGGCCATCCAGATCCACCCGCTCGTCTGCACCGCGTTCAACGCGGACTTCGACGGTGACCAGATGGCCGTGCACCTTCCGCTCTCCGCGGAGGCGCAGGCCGAGGCCCGCATCCTGATGCTGTCCTCGAACAACATCCTGAAGCCGGCGGACGGCCGTCCCGTCACCATGCCTACCCAGGACATGGTGCTGGGCCTCTTCTTCCTCACCACGGACGAGGAGGAGCGCAAGGTCATCGGTCAGGGCCGGGCGTTCGGTTCGACCGCCGAGGCCATCATGGCCTTCGACGCCCGCGAGCTCTCGCTCCAGGCGCAGGTCGACATCCGCTTCCCGGTGGGCACCATCCCGCCGCGTGGCTGGGTGCCGCCGGTCGCCGAGGAGGGCGAGCCCGAGTACCAGCCGGGTGACACCTTCCGGCTGCGTACGAGCCTGGGCCGCGCGCTCTTCAACGAGCTGCTGCCCGAGGACTACCCGTTCGTCGACTACTCGGTGGGCAAGAAGCAGCTCTCCGAGATCGTCAACGACCTGGCCGAGCGTTACCCCAAGGTCATCGTGGCGGCGACGCTCGACAACCTGAAGGCCGCGGGCTTCCACTGGGCGACCCGTTCCGGGGTCACCGTCTCTGTTGCCGACATCGTCGTCCCCGAGGCCAAGAAGGCCATCGTCAAGGGCTACGAGGAGCAGGACGAGAAGGTCCAGAAGCAGTACGAGCGCGGTCTGATCACCAAGGACGAGCGCACGCAGGAGCTCATCGCGATCTGGACCAAGGCGACCAACGAGGTTGCCGAGGCGATGAACGCGAACTTCCCGAAGACGAACCCCATCTTCATGATGGTTGACTCGGGTGCCCGAGGAAACATGATGCAGATGCGTCAGATCGCGGGTATGCGTGGTCTGGTGTCGAACGCGAAGAACGAGACCATCCCGCGTCCGATCAAGGCGTCCTTCCGTGAGGGCCTCACCGTTCTGGAGTACTTCATCTCCACGCACGGTGCCCGTAAGGGTCTGGCGGACACCGCCCTGCGTACCGCCGACTCGGGTTACCTGACCCGTCGTCTGGTGGACGTCTCGCAGGACGTGATCATCCGCGAGGAGGACTGCGGCACCGACCGCGGCCTCAAGCTGAAGATCGCCGTCAAGGGTGCGGACGGTGTGCTCCGCAAGACGGAGGATGTCGAGACCTCGGTCTACGCCCGCATGCTCGCCGAGGACGTCGTCATCGACGGCAAGGTCATCGCGCCTGCCAACGTCGACCTCGGTGACGTCCTGATCGACGCCCTCGTGGGCGCCGGCGTCGAGGAGGTCAAGACCCGCTCGGTCCTGACCTGTGAGTCCGCGGTCGGCACCTGTGCCTTCTGCTACGGACGCTCGCTCGCCACCGGCAAGCTGGTCGACATCGGTGAGGCGGTCGGCATCATCGCCGCCCAGTCCATCGGTGAGCCCGGTACCCAGCTGACGATGCGTACCTTCCACACCGGTGGTGTGGCCGGTGACGACATCACGCAGGGTCTGCCCCGAGTCGTCGAGCTCTTCGAGGCCCGTACGCCCAAGGGTGTCGCCCCGATCTCGGAGGCCAAGGGCCGTGTCCGGATCGAGGAGACCGAGAAGACCAAGAAGCTCGTCGTCACGCCGGACGACGGCAGCGAGGAGACGCCGTTCCCGATCTCCAAGCGTGCCCGTCTGCTGGTCGGCGAGGGCGACGCGGTCGAGGTGGGCCAGAAGCTCACCGTCGGTGCCACGAACCCGCACGACGTGCTGCGGATCCTCGGTCAGCGCGCGGTCCAGGTCCACCTGGTCGGCGAAGTCCAGAAGGTCTACAACTCGCAGGGCGTGTCGATCCACGACAAGCACATCGAGATCATCATCCGGCAGATGCTGCGCCGCGTGACGATCATCGAGTCCGGCGACGCGGAGCTGCTGCCGGGCGAGCTCGTCGAGCGGTCGAAGTTCGAGGTCGAGAACCGTCGTGTGGTCACCGAGGGCGGTCACCCCGCCTCCGGCCGTCCGCAGCTGATGGGTATCACCAAGGCCTCGCTCGCCACCGAGTCGTGGCTGTCGGCGGCGTCCTTCCAGGAGACGACCAGGGTTCTGACCGACGCGGCGATCAACGCCAAGTCGGACTCCCTGATCGGCCTCAAGGAGAACGTCATCATCGGTAAGCTCATCCCGGCCGGTACGGGTCTGTCCCGCTACCGCAACATCCGGGTCGAGCCGACCGAGGAGGCCAAGGCCGCGATGTACTCGGCCGTCGGCTACGACGACATCGACTACTCGCCGTTCGGCACGGGCTCCGGCCAGGCCGTTCCGCTGGAGGACTACGACTACGGTCCGTACAACCAGTAAGCGAGTCGCTTGATACGACCGAAGGGCGGTCACCCCGTTTCGTACGGGGTGGCCGCCCTTCGGCGTGTCCGGCTCCGGTGTCACCGCGGTGGACGGTCGTCGAGGTAGGGCTGGAGGCGCCGCAGCCGGTCCGCGTAGTCGGGGTGCGAGGACAGCAGCTTGGCGAGACCGCCGGTACGGGGGGCCCTGGCGCCCGCAGCCGCGTACCGGGCCTCCTCGTGCGTCTGCATGGTGTGCAGGACCCCGGCGAGGGGGTGTGCGAAGCCCAGGCCGGCCGCGTGGGCGTCGGCCCGGAGCTCGGCTCTCCTGTTGACCAGGGCCAGCAGGTACGGAGCGACCGCCATCGGCAGGACGATCATCCAGGCCGCCGCTACGAAGGCCAGGACACCGCAGCCGAACAGCAGGAACAGGAATCCTGTCGCCGGCAGCGAGATGACGCGTGCCACGCGCAGCGCGAGCCTCGACATTCCGCGTATCGCCCGCCAGGTCAGCTCGGCCGGCTGCGCGTACCACTGGCCCAGCAGGGAGGCCCAGGCGTGGCCGCCCGTGTGGTGGCCGAGTTCGTGGGCGAGCGCGGCGGCCAGCTGGCCGTTGGGCAGGTGGTTCAGCGAGAAGGTGGTGACGCCGACGATGTGGCCGGCCGCGGCGTACGCGTTGATGCCGTCGTTCTCCTCGATCCACAGCTCGTACCGCTGATGGTCGACGCCCGCCCGCGCCGTGACCTCGCGCCACACCGGCTCCAGCCGGGCCCGTTCGGCAGGGGTCGGAGCACGTAGCCGCAGCAGCGTGCGGGCGAGGAGGCTCTCCGTGGGGCGGTGGAAGACCAGTGCGCCGCTGAGCACCCAGACGGTGATGGGAAGCCAGGCCGCCGACCCGAAGAACGCCGTCGAGAAGCCGGTCACCACGGCGAGGCTGCAGAGGAACGCGGGTACCTGTACGAGGAGCCGGCTCAGCGCGGTGGCGTCCGCGCCCCGTTGGCGGGCGGTGAGGTGGACGCGCCGCTGCTCGAAGTCCATCTCGTGGGGGTGGCGCTCCGGCTGGGCCGGCACGGGGTTCGGGACCGGGCCTGGAGTCCCGGGATATCCGGGGGGAGGTGTGCCGGGGTATTGGGGTGCGGTGTTCGCGGGCGTGCCGGGGTATCGGGGCGCGGGGTCCGTCGCGTGGGCGATGGTGCGCCGTGGGTACTCGGGCGGTGGTCCGTCGTGGCCGGGCGGGTGGGTCATCGGTCTCCTCGGGTGTGCGGGACGGGCGCGGTCCTGGTGATGGGGCGGCTCAGCCCAGGAGTCCCGCGACCGGGAAGAAGAAGGTGCTGAGGAAGAAGGCGGCCAGGCCGATCCGTATCCAGCGGTGCTTGTCCGCGACGATGCGGCTGGTCTCCGCCAGTGAGACGAGCAGGGCTTCGGCCGGGGAGCGGGCGGTGTCGGCCAGGGCCTGCGCCAGCAGGCCCTGGGACGAGGCCCGCCGGGTGTCGGCGAAGTAGGTGAGCGTCTGCCCCGGTGCCCAGGTGCTCGGCCGGTACCGCGGCAGGATCGCCATGAGCAGGGACAGCAGTGCCAGTGCCACGCAGCAGGCCCCGGCCCACCACAGCACGCTGCTGAATCCGCTCAGATCCCACGGGCGCCAGCGCCTGGCCGTCAGGAAACCGCTGACGACCCCCACGGTCACCCCGAGGGCCCCGGCAAGTACCGCGGCCTTGCTGTCGGCGCGTGCGATCTCGCTGCGGGCGTCGGTGAGCAGCCGGCCGGCTGCCTCCAGGGAGGCGGCGTCCCGGCGCACCCCGGCCGGGTCGGCCGTCATGACGGCCGGCCTTCCCGGTCCGTGGCGGCGGAGGGCTCGTCCTGAGCCTCGGGGGTGGCGCCCTGCGGCGGGGCGGCGAAGGGCATGGCGGGCATCGGAGGCGGGGTGGCGGCCGGCACGGTGGGTACGCCGGGAGGCTGCGGGGGCGGGAAGCCGTAGGGCGGTGGCACGGCCGGCCCGGGCGGGGCCCCGACCGGGGGGCCGTACGGAGGCTGCCGGACCGGCGGCGGTCCGTAGGTCTGCGGCACCGGTGCGTACCCGTCGAAGGGCGGTGCCCCGACCGCCGCCCCGGCGGCCGGGGGGTGGGATTCGGCCACCGGTGGTTCGGCGACGGGCTGCCCGGGGACGGCGCCGGGCGGCGACGGCGGCGCGGGGAGTGCGCCGTCCGCCGGTGCTAGCGGGGCCGGCGGGGCCGGGGTCGGTACGGTGTCGGCCACTCCCGGCAGCCGCTGCGCAAGGATCTCGGTGACGGTCCTGAGCGCGAGCTCCTTGGGCCCGTCGAGCTCGAACGCCTCCGCGTGCTTGCCCCCGAGCAGCTCCGAGACCAGCTCCTTCTGCTGCTGGATCAGCCGTAGCTGGTCGTCACGCATGGACTGCATCACCAGCCGGGAGTCCTCCGGGTGTTCGGAGAGGTGGAGTGCCCATGCGTGCACCCCGCCGTGCTGGAGGTGGTAGGCGTAGAAATTGATCTTCTGCGCCTGCAGGGCCTGGAGTTCGAGGTCCTGGCGACCCGCGAGCAGCGCGTGCTGGTGCTGGAGCGCCTGTTGCTGCATGGCCAGTTCGTGCTGCTGCCGCTGGTGTTCGAGGGACCTCCCCGTCAGGAGCAGGTCCTGCTGCCGGGAGCGGCGGTCGACCTCCATATCGATGTCCATGCCGCGCTGGGCGATGAGGACCTGCTCCGCGCTCTGGTGCTCGATGGCCTGCTTGCGCTTCTCGTGCGCGATGTTGTCGTCGTCCCGGCGTAGTCGCACGGTCCAGGTGACCAGGAGTCCGGCCGTCGCCCCCAGCGGCCCCTGCGCCTGTACCGCCCGCAGCACCGCCTGCTCGGCCTCGGAACTGCGGTGGACGGGGAACGCCCGGGTGACCGGCCGCGCGGCCTGCTGCAGTTCGCCGAGCAGGAGTTCGGGGACGTGGCGGTGGCCGCTCCTGACGAACACGTCCGGTTCCAGGACCTGCCAGGACAGGTCGACCGCCACCCCGAACTCGAACGCGTCGTTGTCGCTGGGCAGGGCCAGCTCCGTCCTCACCGGATGGATCCCCATGTCCACCTCGTAGACGGCGGTGTAGCGCCGCGTCGCCATGTCCGCGCGTACGGGGCGGTGGGGCGGCAGGAAGGTGTCGTACTCGCCCCTGGAGGTGACGAACACCAGCGCGTGATCGATCTGGGTGACCGGCTTGCGGGTCACGTACTCGAAGCGCGTCAGCTGCCGCACGGTCAGCACCGGATCGGTCAGCTGCGTGTGGCGGTCGGCGCTCTGCTGCCATTCGGGCGGACGGCGGAAGTCGGCCATCGGAACTCTTCTCCTTGAAGGGTGAGGGTGGTTCAGCCTGGATCGACGACGGCCAGCAGCCGGCCCGCGACCGGAGGCGGCGTCGTACCGCCGTCCTCGGCGGGCATCGTGCGCAGCAGATGGGCGAGCCGCCTGCGGTCGGTGTCGGTCTCGACGAGGTCGGGCAGCAGCGCGGCCAGAGCCGCCTCCGCGCGGGGGGAATGGTCCGCGGACCACGTCCATGCGCGCAGGACCCCGAGGGCGTCCTCCGTGTGGTGGCGGTCGCGGAGAGCGGCTGTCCACAGGCCCGCGATGTCCCGGGTCTGAGGGGCGCGCGCGGCGGCAGCCACGGCGTACCACTCGAGCAGCGGGGCCGGGGACGCCGTGGAATCGCTGTCCTCGGGGTGCGCACACGCGGACAGGAAGGAACGCAGGGCGAGATCGCGCAGGGCGGGTTCGTCGCCCAGCCAGCCCCCCATCTCCGCAAGCACCTGCCCGCCGGCCGGGGAGAGCAGCAACAGGGCCACGGACGACGCGAGTTCGTCGATCTCCTCGGCGAGCCCGCCGGTGTCGCCGCCGAGTCCGTCACCCGCCATGAAGTGCGTACGGGCCACGGAGCGCAGGGCCTGCAGCGCCTCCGCCGGATGGGCGGGGCCGATCAGGGCATAGGCGCGGATCGCCGCCCAGCGTTCCCTGCGGTCGCCGCCCGCGCACCAACTGCTGAGGATTCGCAGGACGTTGGGGGCCCCGAGGAAGTGGGCCAGGGTGAGGGCGTTCACCGCGACGAGTCGCTGACGGTAGCGGCGCGACGTGGCCCAGCGGGTGATGACGAGGGCCATCGCCGACGGCAGGTCCGCCGCGGCGAGTACGGCTGCGGTCGAGGCGGCGCGGGTCCGTACGAGGGGGCGTCCGTCGTCGGCGAGCCTGTCCAGCCACGCCACCAGGGCCGGGCGGGCGGACGGGTGGCCGGTCCACACCTCACGCAGCAGGACAAGGGCGGCGCGGTCGTCGCGGTACCGGGCCTTGCGCTGGGCGACCGGGCCCCACTCGGTCACCTCGTTCTCCTCGTACCGCTCGGCGCGCGCCCGGTTCAGCCGACCGCTTGCCGCGTTGCCGAAGACGGGTACGAGGGGAGGCTTCGAGGGGTCCTCGGTCTTCTGGAGCAGCGCGTACAGCACATCGCTCAGCTCGGCGGTCAGGGCGTACGGAGCCTCGTTGAACGCGGCGAGCGAGACGAGGAAGGCCTTGTCGGAGAGGGAGGCCGACGGATCACCGAACCACTCCTCGACCTGGCTCTCCAGAGCCGCGAGGGAGAAGTGCTCCAGGTCGTGCCCGGCGGCCCGGCCGAGGGCGATGCGCGCCAGCAGCCGGGCGAAGGCGGCCACCTCGCGCAGCTGGTGGCCGCGGTCGAGGAACTCCTTGACGGAACTGTGCTCCAGCAGCGCGGCCACGGCGTCCGCTCCGGGGCCTGCGTGGTCGTCCAGCAGCGCCGCCAGATGTGCCTCCAGGACGGCACGCGACTGCGGGGGCTGCCAGTGCGCGACGGGTACGTCCTCCAGCGCCGCGGCCGGATCCACGGTGATCACCAGATGGGCGTCCTGCTCGACGAGCCTCTCGCGCAGGGCCAGCAGGTGCGTGTCGCGCAGGGGCTGGGCACGGCGGAGCGCGAGGTCGCAGAGCACATGGCCGCGGGTGCCGTCGAGCAGCCCGGCCAGTGCGGCGGGGGTGGTGTCGCGGTCGAGGGAGCGTACGGAAGTGGCGCCCAGCCGGTTCAGGAGCATCAGGGCGGCGGTGCGGCGGCCGGTGAAGTGCTGGCCGGAAAGCACGAGGACACGTTCCGTCCTCAGCCGCTCCACGAGTCCGGCGAACGCCGACCCGTCCCCGCCGGGCACGAACAGGACAGCCGTCCGGTCCAGGCTGTCCTGCGGGATCAGGCCGGAGGTGTGCGTGTCGCTGGGGACCCCGAGCTGATAGATCTCGGTCTTGGAGCCCATGATCACGTCGCCGACGACGTGTCCGCCGCTGACGCCGTGCTGGTCGCGGCCGCTCAGCCCGCCCTCGAAGCGTGCCGACGCGCCGACCATGATGGCGGGACTGTGCGCGTAGAGGTCGCGGCGCGCGCTCCAGGCGTCCTGCGGCTGTTCCGCCTCCTCCTCCGGGGCGTCGGATGCGGGGGAGGGCGCGCCGTCCCCGGGCTGAGGTGCCTCCGGTGCGTCGGGAGCGCCGCCGGGGTTGTCGGAGGCGCTGCCGGGACCGTGGCCGGCCGGCTCGGCCGGCTCCTGGCTCATCGGTGGTCACCCCCGTCCGCGGGCGTGTCGCAGGGGCGGGGACCGCGCAGACCCTCGGGGCGGCCGTCGCCGGTACTGCCGAGCACCACGTCTCCGCCGACGTGCCCGCCGCTCACCCCGTGCAGGTCACCGCCGACCAGGCTGCCGCCGAAGGAGGGCGCGCCGCCTCGGAAGTGGAACACGGCACCGCCCGCCGTCCCGGATGCCGGGCCGCCGGAGGAGCCCCCGTCCACCCCCTCCGGCGACCCGCCGGCGGCGCCCCCGTGCGCCGCCCTCCCCGTGGCGGGGGTGACGCCCCCGTGCGCCGCCTCCCCCGTGCCGGCCGCGGCGCCCCCGTGCGCCGCGACCGTTCCCGCCCCTGGCACCGGGCCGTGCAGCCAGGCCTTCATCGGGCCGTTCTTGCCTGCCACGGTGATGGGGCGGAACTCTTCCGGCACGATGCCGGGATGGCCGTGCCGGACGATCCCGCGGTGCACGTCCTCCGACACGCACAGCGCCAGATCGCCCGTACGTTCGCGCAGGGCGGCCCGCAGCACGTCGCCGTCCAGCAGCCGGCAGGCATGGTTCAGGTCGGAGCCCACCCAGCCGTCCCGCTCGTCGATCGCGACGTACCCCGTGGCGAGGACGGCCCGCAGCCGGATCTGGGCGCTGCTCGACGCCATCCGGTTGACCCCGTGCAGCTGTACGGGGGTCTCGGTCAGCAGCGCCCGCAGCAGCGTGGTCACCGAGGCGTTCGCGTCGATCAGCTCCATGACCGCGTCGCCCCGGTCGGCGCGGACCCGCCGGTCCTCCCCGATCCCGGCCGCTGTGAGCGTGCGGTCGGCGATGTCGTAGAGCATGCGCCGCAGGTAGTTCTGCTCGATGTCGTCGCGTTCGCTGAAGCGCTCGATGTCGAACAGCAGGATGGTGCGGCTCACGGGGTCGGTCATGGCTGCCTCTCGGTGATCTGCGAGTGGCAGCAGCCTGGGCCCGCCGGATCCGGACCGGTGAGGGCAGATGACTCACTGAAAGTGTGACCGTGTGTACGTACGCCCGGGAGCCGGCCGGGAGCCGGCCGGGAGCCGGCCGGGAGCCGCCCGGGAGCCGGCCGGGAGCCGCCCGGGAGCCGGCCGGGAGCCGCCCGGGAGCCGGCCGGTGCGGGCGAGGTCAGCCCGCGGGCTCCTGGGCCCGGGCTATCTGGCGCAGGACGTCCGGCCGCAGGATCAGCAGGCTCCGCCGGCCGGTCGACACCACCTGCCGGGCGCGCAGGTCCCTGAGCAGCCGCTGCACCATCTCCCGGGACGCCCCGACGGAGCCGGCGAGCTCCTGTTTGCTCAGCGGCACGGCGAGCTCGATGCCCTCCTGGGTGCGTACGCCGTGGGTGCGGGCCAGATCGAGGAGCAGTACGGCGAACCGCTCCCGCACGGTCAGCGAGGCGAACTCCAGCCGTCGGCGGTCGGCGGCCCTGGTGCGGTCGGAGGTCAGCCCGAGCAGGGTGAAGGACGCGGCGGGGGACCGGGACAGGTACTCCTTGAAGAGGTCGTGCTCCACGGCCACCGCCTCCACCGGCTCCAGCGCGGTGACGGTGGCCGATCTCGCGCGGCCGGTCAGGGCCGACGACTCGCCGACGATGTCACCGGGGCCACGCAGGGCCAGGAGCGCCTCGTAGCCGTTCGCGGCGGAGGCGGTGACCTTGGTCCAGCCCGCGGTGACCAGCAGGACGTGGGAGGACGGTTCCTGCTGGTGGATGAGCGCGGACCTCGTCCCGAAGCGGAGCACGCTGCCGAGTGCGAGGAGTGCGGTGCGGTCCTCCCGTTCCAGCCTGGCGAGAAAGGGAACGCGGTCGTCCAGCCCGTGGCCCCCCGGCGGTTCCAGCATGGTCATCGTGCCCCCCTGCGCATCACGCGCTGACTGTCCCGTCCCGGCGCGGACGGCCCTGTCCCCGGCCCCGGTACCCGTCCCGCTGTCGGGTGGCGGCTCCGGTGGCCCGCCCGTCGACGCAGCGGGCAGGTCAAACTACTGGCAGTGAGCGCCGCGCGCGGGGAGAAAGCCGGTTTTGGCCCGGAGCGTCTCGCCGTGGCGTCCCCCGCGCACTGCGGGCCGCGCGCTCCGGGGCATTTGTTTTGACCGCAGTCCGTGAGGTAGGTACGCTCAAGCCTTGTGCCTGGGGTGTGCCTGGGCTCGGGTGCGTGTCCTCAACCGCATGGCGAGTCCGTAAGTGGCCACCGCAATCTGCGCTCCTTCTGCCTCAGGGCAGGAGCTTGCAGTATTCGACACACCCGACCGCGTGGGTCGGCGAGTGTTCCAGGTTAGTTTCACCGACGGCACACAGAAACCGGAGAAGTAGTGCCTACGATTCAGCAGCTGGTCCGGAAGGGCCGGCAGGACAAGGTCGAGAAGAACAAGACGCCCGCGCTCGAGGGTTCGCCCCAGCGTCGCGGCGTCTGCACGCGTGTGTTCACGACCACCCCGAAGAAGCCGAACTCGGCACTCCGTAAGGTCGCGCGTGTGCGTCTGACCTCCGGTATCGAGGTCACGGCCTACATCCCGGGTGAGGGACACAACCTGCAGGAGCACTCCATCGTGCTCGTGCGTGGCGGCCGTGTGAAGGACCTGCCGGGTGTTCGTTACAAGATCATCCGCGGCTCCCTTGACACCCAGGGTGTCAAGAACCGCAAGCAGGCCCGCAGCCGCTACGGCGCCAAGAAGGAGAAGTAAGAATGCCTCGTAAGGGCCCCGCCCCGAAGCGCCCGGTCATCATCGACCCGGTCTATGGTTCTCCTCTTGTCACCTCGCTGATCAACAAGATCCTGCTCAACGGCAAGCGTTCCACCGCCGAGCGGATCGTGTACGGCGCCATGGAAGGCCTCCGCGAGAAGACCGGCGCTGACCCGGTCATCACGCTGAAGCGCGCGCTTGAGAACGTCAAGCCCTCGCTCGAGGTCAAGTCCCGCCGTGTCGGTGGCGCCACCTACCAGGTGCCGATCGAGGTCAAGCCCGGTCGTGCCGCCACCCTCGCTCTGCGCTGGGTCGTCGGTTACTCCCGCGCACGCCGCGAGAAGACCATGACCGAGCGCCTCATGAACGAGCTGCTCGACGCCTCCAACGGTCTTGGCGCAGCTGTCAAGAAGCGCGAGGACACCCACAAGATGGCCGAGTCCAACAAGGCCTTCGCGCACTACCGCTGGTAGTCGCTTACCCCATCGAGACCGAGAGAAGATTGAGCCTTATGGCCACCACTTCGCTTGACCTGGCCAAGGTCCGCAACATTGGGATCATGGCCCACATCGACGCGGGCAAGACGACCACCACCGAGCGGATCCTCTTCTACACCGGCGTTTCGTACAAGATCGGTGAAGTCCACGACGGCGCAGCCACGATGGACTGGATGGAGCAGGAGCAGGAGCGCGGCATCACGATCACGTCCGCCGCGACGACCTGCCACTGGCCGCTCAATGAGGTTGATCACACGATCAACATCATTGACACCCCGGGTCACGTCGACTTCACCGTCGAGGTGGAGCGTTCGCTCCGCGTCCTCGACGGTGCCGTCACCGTGTTCGACGGTGTGGCGGGCGTCGAGCCGCAGTCCGAGACTGTCTGGCGTCAGGCGGACCGCTACGGCGTGCCGCGTATCTGCTTCGTCAACAAGCTCGACCGCACCGGCGCCGAGTTCCACCGCTGCGTCGACATGATCGTGGACCGCCTCGGTGCGGTTCCGCTGGTCATGCAGCTTCCCATCGGCGCCGAAGCCGACTTCAAGGGCGTCGTCGACCTCGTGACGATGAAGGCCTTTGTCTGGTCGGACGAGGCCGCCAAGGGTGAGATGTACGACACCGTCGACATCCCGGACACCCACGTCGAGGCGGCCGAGGAGTGGCGCGGCAAGCTGCTCGAGGCCGTCTCCGAGAACGACGACCAGATGATGGAGCTGTACCTCGAGGGCGTCGAGCCCTCCGTGGACCAGCTCTACGCGGCGATCCGCCGTATCACCCTGGCGTCGAAGGGTACGGCCGACTCCGTCACCGTCACCCCGGTGTTCTGTGGCACGGCGTTCAAGAACAAGGGCGTCCAGCCCCTGCTCGACGCGGTCGTCCGCTACCTGCCTTCCCCCCTGGACGTCGAGGCCATCGAAGGCCACGACGTCAAGGACCCCGAGGTTGTTGTCAAGCGCAGGCCTTCGGACGACGAGCCGTTCTCCGGCCTGGCGTTCAAGATCGCGAGCGACCCGCACCTCGGCAAGCTCACCTTCGTCCGGATCTACTCCGGTCGCCTCGAGGCCGGCACCGCGGTGCTGAACTCGGTCAAGGGCAAGAAGGAGCGCATCGGCAAGATCTACCGTATGCACGCGAACAAGCGTGAGGAGATCGCGTCGGTGGGCGCCGGTGACATCGTCGCCGTCATGGGCCTGAAGCAGACCACCACCGGTGAGACGCTGTGTGACGACAAGAAGCCGGTCATCCTGGAGTCCATGGACTTCCCGGCACCGGTCATTCAGGTCGCCATCGAGCCCAAGTCCAAGGGTGACCAGGAGAAGCTGGGTGTCGCCATCCAGCGCCTCTCGGAGGAGGACCCCTCCTTCCAGGTGCACTCCGACGAGGAGACCGGCCAGACCATCATCGGTGGTATGGGCGAGCTTCACCTCGAGGTGCTCGTCGACCGCATGAAGCGCGAGTTCCGCGTCGAGGCGAACGTCGGCAAGCCCCAGGTCGCGTACCGCGAGACGATCCGCAAGACCGTCGAGCGCATCGACTATGTGCACAAGAAGCAGACTGGTGGTACCGGCCAGTTCGCGAAGGTGCAGATCGCGATGGAGCCCATCGAGGGCGGCGACGCGTCGTACGAGTTCGTCAACAAGGTCACCGGTGGCCGCATCCCCCGTGAGTACATCCCCTCGGTGGACGCGGGCGCGCAGGAGGCCATGAAGTTCGGCATCCTGGCCGGTTACGAGATGGTCGGTGTTCGCATCACCCTTCTCGACGGCGGTTACCACGAGGTCGACTCCTCGGAGCTCGCCTTCAAGATCGCCGGTTCGCAGGCGTTCAAGGAGGGTGCCCGCAGGGCGTCACCCGTGCTCCTCGAGCCGATGATGGCCGTCGAGGTCACCACGCCCGAGGACTACATGGGCGATGTCATCGGCGACCTCAACTCCCGCCGTGGCCAGATTCAGGCCATGGAGGAGCGCAGCGGCGCTCGCGTCGTGAAGGGCCTCGTGCCCCTCTCGGAGATGTTCGGCTACGTCGGAGACCTCCGCAGCAAGACCTCGGGTCGCGCAAGCTACTCGATGCAGTTCGACTCCTACGCCGAGGTTCCGCGGAACGTCGCCGAGGAGATCATCGCGAAGGCCAAGGGCGAGTAACTCTTCCGAGTCCACGCTTTAGGCTTATCACCGGAGCCTGGCCGGGCATTCGTCGCAGCGCGTAAGCAATGCGGCGAATGCCCCCGGCACCGGCATCCCAGCAAAGATCACCTGGCGCCGATGAAGCAAGGCGTACAGAACCACTCAGGAGGACCCCAGTGGCGAAGGCAAAGTTCGAGCGGACTAAGCCGCACGTCAACATCGGCACCATCGGTCACATCGACCACGGTAAGACGACCCTCACGGCCGCCATTACCAAGGTGCTGCACGACGCGTTCCCGGACCTGAACGAGGCCTCGGCCTTCGACCAGATCGACAAGGCTCCCGAAGAGCGCCAGCGCGGTATCACGATCTCGATCGCGCACGTCGAGTACCAGACGGAGTCGCGTCACTACGCGCACGTCGACTGCCCGGGTCACGCCGACTACATCAAGAACATGATCACGGGTGCGGCGCAGATGGACGGCGCCATCCTCGTGGTCGCGGCCACCGACGGCCCGATGCCGCAGACCAAGGAGCACGTGCTCCTGGCCCGCCAGGTCGGCGTTCCGTACATCGTTGTCGCGCTGAACAAGGCCGACATGGTGGACGACGAGGAGATCCTGGAGCTCGTCGAGCTCGAGGTCCGTGAGCTCCTCTCCGAGTACGAGTTCCCGGGCGACGACCTTCCGGTCGTCAAGGTCTCGGCGCTCAAGGCGCTCGAGGGTGACAAGGAGTGGGGCCAGACCGTCCTCGACCTGATGAAGGCCGTCGACGAGTCCATCCCGCAGCCCGAGCGTGACGTCGAGAAGCCGTTCCTCATGCCCATCGAGGACGTCTTCACGATCACCGGTCGCGGTACGGTCGTCACCGGCCGCATCGAGCGTGGTGTCCTGAAGGTCAACGAGACCGTCGACATCGTCGGTATCAAGACCGAGAAGACCACCACCACGGTCACCGGCATCGAGATGTTCCGCAAGCTGCTCGACGAGGGCCAGGCCGGTGAGAACGTCGGTCTGCTTCTTCGTGGCATCAAGCGCGAGGACGTCGAGCGCGGCCAGGTCATCATCAAGCCGGGTTCGGTCACGCCGCACACCGAGTTCGAGGCGCAGTCCTACATCCTGTCGAAGGACGAGGGTGGCCGTCACACCCCGTTCTTCAACAACTACCGCCCGCAGTTCTACTTCCGTACCACGGACGTAACGGGCGTTGTGACCCTTCCCGAGGGCACCGAGATGGTCATGCCGGGTGACAACACCCTCATGAACGTCTCGCTGATCCAGCCCGTCGCCATGGAAGAGGGCCTCAAGTTCGCCATCCGTGAGGGTGGCCGGACCGTCGGCGCCGGCCAGGTCACCAAGATCCTCAAGTAATTACTTGATCGTCTGACCTGGTAGCTCCGCACAGAGCACCAGAAGGGCCCCGTACCTCTCGCGAGAGAGGTACGGGGCCCTTCGCCGTACGCGGGGCGTTTTCGGCCGTGGTCCGCCGGTCGCCTGCCGACGCGACGCCGTCCTGGAGGGCGCCCGCCGTCATCGGCCGCCCGGGCCGCGGCCGGTGCGCCGGTGCGCCGGAACGGTGACGCGGACGCCCGGCACCCCCGGCCGGGCAGCGGCAGTCCGTGGGCAGCAGCAGTCCGTGGGCACCGGCGTGTCCATGGAGGACGGGAGAACCATTGCGCCACTACAGGCTGACGCCACTGCTCTTCTTCGTTCCCTTCATGGCCGTCAGCGGACCCTGGCGGGCGCCGCCAGGGAGATCCGCGTCGGCCTGATCCGCAGGAGGGCGGAGCGGGCACCCGAACCGAGCGGCTGAGCCGTCGCGTTCGTGGCGTCGCGTTCGGCCTACGGACGCCAGAGCCAGGGCAGCGCGTCCGTGCCCAGCCCCGCCACGGTCGGCCGCCCGTCCTCCCCGAGGTGGAGCGCGGCCCCGTCCAGTGCCACGACCCCGCGCGACCGTACGAAGAGCGCCTCGGCCGTACGGAGCTGGACCCGGCCCTTTGCAGTCCGGCCGAGCAGCACGGGGCCGCGCGGGGAGGCCGCGGCGGTGACCGGGCCGTACCCGTCGAAGCCGGGCAGCACCGCCGCAGCTCCCGCGCGGACTGCGGTCAACGCGGGACCGGCCTCGGCGCGGTAGTACAGCTCCACGGACCCGTCCACGGCGGGCAGCGCGGCAGGGGACGTGCCGGGCACCGGGCCGGCGTCGATCTGCGTGCGGGCGGTCAGGCCGTGACCGGGACCGTCCTGCGTCCAGTGGTGCAGCGCATGATGCCCGGCCCCGTACACATGGACCCGGCCGGCACCGTCCACCGCGGGGACGAACCCGTCCTGGACCTCGCCGCCGCCCATGTCCTGCCAGCCGCCCCACCGGCCGTCCCTCTCGCGCACCCGGGTGCTGAGACCCTTCTCCGCGTTGCGTACGAAGAGGTGGACGCGCCCGTCCGGTGCGGTGACGGCCACCGGTACGCCGATGCGGCGTCCCTCGTCGTGGCCGGGTGAGGGATTGCCGAGGCCGCGCCAGGCGCGGAAGCCGCCGTCGCCGGCCCGCTGCTCCAGCAGTACGATCTCGCGCTCGTTGTCGCCGCCGTGGCCGGAGAGTGCCGCGAACCTGAGCCCGAACAGCAGCAGTTCGCCGCCGTACGTGGTGGCGCTGCCCAGTACGGGCGCGAGCGGTCCGCCTCCGAGGTCCTGCGGGGCGTCCCAGACGCCGCTGTCCGCCTCGGTCTCACGCCATCGCACCACCCGCAGGCCCAGCACCCCGTACGCGCAGAGCCGTCCGTCCGGGCCGGAGGCCAGGACCGTGCGGGTGCCCGGGTAGCGGTGGTGGGTGGAGCGGACCCAGCCCTTGCGGTTGGTCAGGGGCCGGTCGCCGCCCACGTTGTAGTCCCCGCACCCGGACGGATTGCCGCACTCCCAGTCCGGGGACCCGCCGTACGGGACGAGGTGGCCGGCCTTCTCGGCCAGCACACCGGCCGGCAGGTTCTTGGGCCAGTGCCGGTTGTAGTAGCCGCGGAACGAGGTGACGGCGAAGCCGGGCACGGACCCGCCGCCCGCGGTCGACCTGGCCGCCCAGCGGATCATCGCCGCCCAGGCGAAGCAGCCGGCAGCCGTGTGGTCGGCATGGTCGGAGTAACCGCGCTGCTCGCTGTCCCGGCGGCGGACCGCCTCGGTGCTGTGCTGGATGTCCGGGTCGGGGTCCAGGGTGTGGACGACGGTCGGCCGGTACCGCTCCAGCAGCCCCGCGAGTACGTCGATGAGACTCTCGTACGTATACGAACCGGCTCTGCGCAGCGGTGAGCCGGCGGCGACGACGGTGCGCAGCACCAGGTGACGGTCCCGCCAGAGACTCGGCAGCCCGAGACGGCCGTGCGAGGTGTGCATGGCGGTGTTGAGGAAGATCAGTTCGACCCGGCGCGCACCGTTGGCGAGCACGTTGATCTCGGCCCGGTGGCGGCCCTGCAGAGTGACGACGGACCGTTGCCAGGGGGTGAACCTCCCGAGCCCGAGCAGGGTCGCGTACGCCTGCCGGAGGCCCTGGTGGCGCGAGGAGGAGTACGCGGCCCTGTCCGGGGCCGGCCGCGCGGTGCCGGGGACCTTGTTGACGCCGTCGGCCTCGCCCGCCGTGAGATAGACGCAGACCAGGGGTGTCCCGGCGTCGAGCATCTCCCGGGTGTCCGGGTTCATGAAGTACAGGTCGTCGTCCGGATGGGCGAGGATCTGCATGAGCAGGGCCCGCCGCGAACTGCTGATCATGAAGCCCGGGGCAGGGTTCGGCGTGGGGTTCCGGCGCCGTGGGGCCGGTACGGAACAGGCGCTGAGGGCGGCCGCGGAGGTGGCCGCCAGCAGGGTGGTGCGCCGGGGCACCCCTCGTGTGGGCAGGGCAGGTCGATCCGTCACGCCGCGCACTCCGTCCGCTTCCGCTTCCCCCGCAGCGGACGCCTGGGCGGTCCTGTGCTGCGTACGACCAACTCGGTGCAGGTCAGGCTGGTCGGCCCGCTCCTGCGAGGGGGTAGACGGAGATGGGTGCGGGTAGGTTGCCCGGCTCAGGTCCTGGGTGCGCGGACCATGAAGACGTCGACGGGGTCCTCGTCCTCCAGGACGAAGCCGTGGCGCTCGTACAGACGTCTCGCCGCACTGCCCTGGAGCACGTTCAGTCGGACTTCGGTGCCCTCGGCGTCCGTGCGGGCCAGGAGCCCGCGCAGGACGGCGGAGCCGAGACCCCGGCCCTGGTGGGCGGGGGAGAGGTAGAAGTGCTCCAGCCGGTGTCCGCCCCGGTGCGGGCTCAGGGCGACGCAGCCGGCGAAGGTTCCCTCGGCCAGGACGACCGAGGTGTGCTCGGCGGAGAAGCCGTCCCGAAGCCGCTGCCGTACGCGATGTTCGTCGTAGCGGCCCAGACGCTCCAGATCGGGGCGCATCACGGCCGCCCGGAGCTCCACGATCGTCTCGACGTCCCGCAGGTCAGCGGGGCGCAGCGTCCAGGTAGGGCATGTGTTCGTATCCACCGGGGGAGTTTCGCAGCAGGGGTGCGCGGGCTCGGCGGCGGCCCGGAGCGTGCCCGCGTTTGACCATTCGACCACGGGGGGTAAGATCCTCCGCCCGATTGGCCAGGCCTGCGACCCGTATGGCACACTAGCCAGGTTGCTCGGTTGAGTGTCAATGCTGCGCGCCTCCCGCCGGGAGGACCGGAAGCGAGTCCCACAGTACTCGTCGACCCCCTGCGGGTCGGACGTACGGGAATCTTTCGGGAAGTTCAGCAGGGCGCAGACCAGGCACCCGGTGGGTGTTTTGCCCCCGGCCGCGAGGTCTCAGGCCCGCACCCCCTTGGTTGGGAAATCCTTCGGGAGATCTTCGTAGAGGGGATGCGACACGCCCGACCGCGTGGGTCGGAGGTGGAGTCAGTAGAACTCCCGGGTTCCAGAGCGTTATGAGAGACAGGACTACTAGTAGCCATGGCGGGACAGAAGATCCGCATCCGGCTCAAGGCCTACGACCACGAGGTCATCGACTCCTCGGCGAAGAAGATCGTCGAGACGGTGACCCGCACTGGTGCGTCGGTCGCAGGCCCGGTGCCGCTGCCCACTGAGAAGAACGTGTACTGCGTCATCAAGTCGCCGCACAAGTACAAGGACTCTCGCGAGCACTTCGAGATGCGCACGCACAAGCGCCTCATCGACATTCTCGACCCCACGCCGAAGACGGTTGACTCGCTGATGCGCCTCGACCTGCCGGCTGGCGTCGACATCGAGATCAAGCTCTGAGGGGACGGGCCGAGATGAGCAAGAACATCAAGGGCGTCCTGGGCGAGAAGCTCGGCATGACCCAGGTCTGGGACGAGAACAACCGGGTTGTCCCGGTGACCGTCGTCAAGGCCGGTCCGTGCGTCGTGACGCAGGTCCGCACCAACGACAGCGACGGCTACGAGTCGGTCCAGATCGCCTTCGGCGAGATCGACCCGCGCAAGGTGAACAAGCCCCTCAAGGGCCACTTCGCCAAGGCCGACGTGACCCCGCGCCGCCACCTGGTGGAGCTCCGCACCCCTGACTCCAGCGAGTACACGCTGGGCCAGGAGATCACTGCCGAGGTGTTCGAGTCCGGCGTCAAGGTTGACGTCACGGGCAAGAGCAAGGGCAAGGGCTTCGCCGGTGTCATGAAGCGTCACAACTTCAAGGGCCTCGGCGCCGGCCACGGCGTCCAGCGCAAGCACCGTTCCCCCGGTTCGATCGGTGGCTGCGCCACCCCTGGGCGTGTCTTCAAGGGCATGCGCATGGCCGGCCGGATGGGCAACGAGCGCGTCACCACCCAGAACCTGACCATCCACGCGGTTGACGCGGAGAAGGGTCTGCTCCTCATCAAGGGCGCAGTCCCCGGTCCGAACGGCGGCCTCGTCCTGGTCCGTACCGCGGCCAAGGGGGCTTGAGGTAATGAGCACCATTGACATCCTTTCGCCGGCAGGCGACAAGGCCGGTACCGTCGAGCTCCCCGCGGAGATCTTCGACGCGAAGACCAGCGTTCCGCTGATCCACCAGGTCGTTGTCGCACAGCTGGCAGCTGCCCGTCAGGGCACGCACTCGACCAAGCGCCGCGGTGAAGTCCGCGGTGGTGGCCGCAAGCCTTACCGCCAGAAGGGCACCGGCCGCGCCCGCCAGGGCTCGACCCGCGCGCCGCAGTTCGCGGGCGGTGGCGTCGTCCACGGCCCGAAGCCGCGTGACTACTCGCAGCGCACCCCGAAGAAGATGAAGGCCGCCGCCCTGCGCGGTGCCCTCTCCGACCGGGCGCGTCACTCCCGCATCCACGTCGTCACCGGCGTGGTCGAGGGTGGAGTTTCCACGAAGGCCGCCAAGACGCTGTTCGGCAAGATCTCGGAGCGCAGCAACCTGCTCCTGGTCGTCGACCGCGCCGACGAGGCCGCGTGGCTGTCCGCACGCAACCTGCCCCAGGTGCACATCCTGGAGCCGGGCCAGCTGAACACGTACGACGTGATCGTCTCTGACGACGTGGTCTTCACTCAGGCCGCTTTCGAGTCCTTCGTGTCTGGCCCCCAGACCGCTGAGACCGAAGGGAGCGACGCCTGATGAGCGAGGCGACCGTTACCAGCTCGACCATCACGAGCAAGACCTACTCGGACCCGCGCGACGTTCTCGTCAAGCCGGTTGTGTCCGAGAAGAGCTACGCGCTGCTCGACGAGAACAAGTACACGTTCATCGTCGCGCCGGGTTCCAACAAGACCCAGATCAAGCAGGCCGTGGAAGCGGTCTTCTCGGTCAAGGTCACCGGGGTCAACACGATCAACCGGCAGGGCAAGCGCAAGCGGACCAAGACCGGCTTCGGCAAGCGTGCTGACACCAAGCGCGCCATCGTGACCCTCGCCGAGGGCGACCGGATCGACATCTTCGGCGGCCCGACCTCCTGACGGAGGTCGAGTCGTCCGGAATCGGACGAGGACTGAGAAATGGGTATCCGCAAGTACAAGCCGACGACCCCGGGCCGTCGTGGCTCCAGCGTCGCCGACTTTGTCGAGATCACGCGGTCCACGCCGGAGAAGTCGCTGGTCCGCCCCCTGCACAGCAAGGGCGGCCGTAACAACGCCGGTCGGATCACTGTTCGCCACCAGGGTGGCGGACACAAGCGCGCCTACCGCGTGATCGACTTCCGTCGTCACGACAAGGACGGCGTGCCGGCCAAGGTCGCGCACATCGAGTACGACCCGAACCGCACCGCGCGCATCGCGCTGCTGCACTACGCGGACGGCGAGAAGCGTTACATCGTCGCCCCCCGTGGCCTGTCGCAGGGTGACCGCGTCGAGAACGGTCCGGCTGCAGACATCAAGCCGGGCAACAACCTGGCGCTGCGCAACATCCCGGTCGGTACGACCATCCACGCCATCGAGCTGCGGCCCGGCGGCGGCGCGAAGTTCGCCCGTTCCGCGGGTGCCTCCGTGCAGCTGCTGGCGAAGGAGGGCACGATGGCCCACCTTCGTATGCCTTCCGGTGAGATCCGGCTGGTCGACGCCCGCTGCCGCGCCACCATCGGTGAGGTCGGCAACGCCGAGCAGTCGAACATCAACTGGGGCAAGGCCGGTCGCATGCGCTGGAAGGGCGTACGCCCGTCCGTCCGCGGTGTTGCGATGAACCCGGTTGACCACCCGCACGGTGGTGGTGAAGGCAAGACCTCCGGTGGACGTCACCCGGTCTCGCCGTGGGGTCAGAAGGAGGGTCGTACTCGCTCGCCGAAGAAGGCATCGAGCAAGTACATCGTCCGCCGCCGCAAGACGAACAAGAAGCGCTAGGAGCGGGTTTAGATGCCGCGCAGTCTCAAGAAGGGGCCCTTCGTCGACGGCCACCTCATCAAGAAGGTGGACGTACAGAACGAAGCTGGCACCAAGAACGTCATCAAGACCTGGTCCCGTCGCTCGATGATCATCCCGGCCATGCTGGGTCACACCATCGCGGTGCACAACGGCAAGATCCACGTCCCGGTGTTCGTCACCGAGTCGATGGTCGGCCACAAGCTCGGCGAGTTCTCGCCGACTCGCACCTTCCGCGGCCACGTCAAGGACGACCGGAAGTCGAAGCGCCGCTAGCGCGGGGTGGAAACGACTATGACGACTCACACTGAAGGGACAACCATGGAAGCCAGGGCCCAGGCGCGGTACATCCGCGTCACGCCCATGAAGGCCCGCCGAGTGGTGGACCTCATCCGTGGCATGGATGCCACGGAGGCTCAGGCGGTCCTGCGTTTCGCCCCGCAGGCCGCGAGCGTGCCGGTTGGCAAGGTGCTCGACAGCGCCATCGCCAACGCTGCACACAACTACGACCACCCTGACGCCTCTTCGCTGGTCATCAGCGAGGCGTACGTGGACGAGGGCCCGACCCTGAAGCGGTTCCGTCCGCGTGCTCAGGGCCGTGCTTACCGGATCCGTAAGCGGACCAGCCACATCACCGTGGTCGTCAGCAGCAAGGAAGGAACCCGGTAATGGGCCAGAAGGTTAACCCGCATGGGTTCCGGCTCGGCATTACCACGGACTTCAAGTCCCGTTGGTACGCCGACAAGCTGTACGCGGACTACGTCAAGGAAGACGTTGCCATTCGTCGCATGATGACGAAGGGCATGGAGCGTGCCGGTATCTCGAAGGTTGAGATCGAGCGCACCCGCGACCGCGTCCGTGTTGACATCCACACCGCCCGCCCGGGCATCGTCATCGGTCGCCGTGGCGCCGAGGCCGACCGCATCCGTGGCGAGCTGGAGAAGCTGACCGGCAAGCAGGTCCAGCTGAACATCCTCGAGGTCAAGAACCCCGAGGTGGACGCTCAGCTGGTGGCTCAGGCCGTCGCCGAGCAGCTCTCCTCCCGCGTCTCCTTCCGTCGTGCCATGCGTAAGAGCATGCAGAGCACGATGAAGGCCGGCGCCAAGGGCATCAAGATCCAGTGCGGTGGCCGCCTCGGCGGCGCCGAGATGTCCCGCTCGGAGTTCTACCGCGAGGGCCGCGTGCCCCTGCACACCCTCCGTGCGAACGTGGATTACGGCTTCTTCGAGGCCAAGACGACCTTCGGCCGCATCGGCGTGAAGGTCTGGATCTACAAGGGCGACGTCAAGAACATCGCCGAGGTTCGCGCCGAGAACGCCGCGGCCCGCGCCGGTAACCGTCCGGCTCGTGGCGGCGCTGACCGTCCGGCTGGCCGCGGTGGCCGCAGTGGCGGCGAGCGTGGCGGCCGCGGCCGCAAGCCGCAGCAGTCCGCGCCGGCAGCAGAGGCCCCCAAGGCCGACGCTCCCGCCGCCGCTGCTCCGGCTGAGAGCACCGGAACGGAGGCCTGACCGAAATGCTGATCCCCCGTAGGGTCAAGCACCGCAAGCAGCACCACCCGAAGCGCAGCGGTATGTCCAAGGGTGGCACGCAGGTTGCGTTCGGCGAGTACGGCATCCAGGCGCTGACTCCGGCGTACGTGACGAACCGCCAGATCGAGGCAGCTCGTATCGCGATGACCCGCCACATCAAGCGTGGCGGCAAGGTCTGGATCAACATTTATCCGGACCGTCCCCTGACGAAGAAGCCTGCCGAGACCCGCATGGGTTCCGGTAAGGGTTCTCCCGAGTGGTGGATCGCGAACGTCAAGCCGGGTCGGGTGATGTTCGAGCTGTCCTACCCGAACGAGAAGATTGCTCGTGAGGCGCTTACCCGCGCTGCTCACAAGCTTCCGATGAAGTGCCGGATCGTTCGGCGCGAGGCAGGTGAGTCGTGATGTCGGCCGGTACCAAGGCGTCCGAGCTGCGCGAGCTGGGCGGCGAGGAGCTTCTCAACAAGCTCCGCGAGGCCAAGGAAGAGCTGTTCAATCTCCGCTTCCAGGCGGCGACCGGACAGCTCGAGAACCACGGTCGGCTCAAGTCCGTCCGTAAGGACATCGCCCGGATCTACACCCTGATGCGCGAGCGCGAGCTGGGCATCGAGACGGTGGAGAGCGCCTGATGAGCGAGAAGACTGTGACTGAGACGAACACCGACCGCGGCTTCCGCAAGACCCGTGAGGGTCTCGTCGTCAGCGACAAGATGGACAAGACTGTCGTCGTCGCTGTCGAGGACCGCGTGAAGCACGCGCTGTACGGCAAGGTCATCCGCCGTACGAACAAGCTCAAGGCCCACGACGAGCAGAACGCTGCAGGCGTCGGCGACCGCGTCATCATCATGGAGACGCGTCCGCTGTCCGCTTCGAAGCGCTGGCGCATCGTCGAGATCCTCGAGAAGGCCAAGTAATTCCTGAAGGGCACCCCCCTCAGGCAAGTTCCGCCAGGCTCGGCGAGGGCTCCTTCACCGGAGCCCCCGCCGGGAACCGGCAGACGATCAGGAGATAGACGTGATCCAGCAGGAGTCGCGACTGCGCGTCGCCGACAACACGGGTGCGAAGGAAATTCTCACCATCCGTGTTCTCGGTGGCTCGGGTCGCCGCTACGCGGGCATCGGTGACGTCATCGTCGCCACCGTCAAGGACGCGATCCCCGGTGGCAACGTGAAGAAGGGTGACGTCGTCAAGGCCGTCATCGTTCGCACCGTCAAGGAGCGTCGTCGTCAGGATGGCTCGTACATCCGCTTCGACGAGAACGCCGCTGTCATTCTCAAGAACGACGGCGACCCCCGCGGCACCCGTATCTTCGGCCCGGTGGGCCGAGAGCTGCGCGAGAAGAAGTTCATGAAGATCATCTCGCTCGCGCCGGAGGTGCTGTAAGCATGAAGATCAAGAAGGGCGACCTGGTTCAGGTCATCACCGGTAAGGACAAGGGCAAGCAGGGCAAGGTCATTGTGGCCTATCCCACGCAGGACCGTGTTCTCGTCGAGGGTGTCAACCGGGTCAAGAAGCACACCAAGGCCGGTCAGACGGCTCGCGGCTCGCAGACGGGTGGCATTGTCACCACCGAGGCCCCGATTCACGTCAGCAACGTTCAGCTGGTCGTGGAGAAGGACGGTAACAAGGTCGTCACCCGCGTCGGCTACCGCTTTGACGACGAGGGCAAGAAGATCCGCGTTGCCAAGCGGACCGGTGAGGACATCTGATGACGACCACCACTGCGCCGCGTCTCAAGACGCGCTACCGCGAGGAAATCGCCGGCAAGCTGCGTGAGGAGTTCTCGTACGAGAACGTCATGCAGGTCCCCGGTCTGGTCAAGATCGTGGTCAACATGGGTGTGGGCGACGCCGCCCGCGACTCCAAGCTGATCGACGGTGCCGTCAGGGACCTCACCACGATCACCGGCCAGAAGCCGGCCGTCACCAAGGCCCGCAAGTCGATCGCGCAGTTCAAGCTGCGCGAGGGGCAGCCGATCGGCTGCCACGTCACCCTTCGTGGTGACCGCATGTGGGAGTTCCTGGACCGTACGCTGTCGCTCGCGCTTCCGCGTATCCGTGACTTCCGCGGCCTGTCGCCGAAGCAGTTCGACGGCCGTGGCAACTACACCTTCGGTCTCACGGAGCAGGTCATGTTCCACGAGATCGACCAGGACAAGATCGACCGGGTCCGGGGCATGGACATCACCGTGGTCACCACGGCGACCAACGACGACGAGGGTCGTGCCCTGCTTCGTCACCTCGGCTTCCCGTTCAAGGAGAACTGACCGTGGCGAAGAAGGCTCTGATCGCTAAGGCCGCCCGTAAGCCGAAGTTCGGCGTGCGCGGGTACACCCGCTGCCAGCGCTGCGGCCGGCCCCACTCCGTCTACCGCAAGTTCGGCCTGTGCCGCGTGTGCCTTCGTGAGATGGCTCACCGTGGCGAGCTGCCGGGCGTGACCAAGAGCTCCTGGTAATTCTCCTTCGCCCTTTGGGCGTTGGGAGGACCAGAAAGCTCTCGGTAAGTATCTGGTCGGCAGGAGCCCGTCTCTTCATGCCGTAGGCTTGAAGGGTTGGGCGCCTGCCGCCCTGACCGACTTACTACGCCGTAGGTCCCCGCACCGCACCCGTCCCGCCACTGAGTGGGGAGAGGGATGGCGCATACAGGAAACCCCGGCGAGAGAGGCCGAAGGCCAACTCATGACCATGACTGATCCGATCGCAGACATGCTCACGCGTCTGCGTAACGCGAACTCGGCGTATCACGACGATGTCGCAATGCCGCACAGCAAGATCAAGTCGCACATCGCGGAGATCCTCCAGCAGGAGGGCTTCATCACCGGCTGGAAGGTCGAGGACGCCGAGGTTGGCAAGAACCTCGTCCTCGAGCTGAAGTTCGGGCCCAACCGCGAGCGTTCGATTGCCGGCATCAAGCGCATTTCGAAGCCGGGTCTGCGTGTATACGCAAAGTCCACCAACCTGCCGAAGGTTCTCGGCGGCCTGGGCGTGGCGATCATCTCCACGTCCCACGGTCTCCTGACCGGCCAGCAGGCCAGCAAGAAGGGCGTAGGTGGGGAAGTCCTCGCCTACGTCTGGTAGTCGGGAACGGAGGAATAGCTCATGTCGCGAATCGGCAAGCTCCCCATCCAGGTTCCCGCCGGTGTGGACGTCACCATCGATGGCCGCACGGTCGCAGTGAAGGGCCCCAAGGGTTCCCTCTCGCACACCGTTGCCGCGCCGATCGAGGTCACCAAGGGTGAGGACGGCGTGCTCAACGTCGTCCGCCCTAACGACGAGCGTCAGAACAAGGCCCTTCACGGCCTGTCCCGCACGCTGGTGGCGAACATGATCACCGGCGTGACCGCGGGATACAGCAAGGCGCTCGAGATCAGCGGTGTCGGTTACCGAGTTCAGGCGAAGGGCTCCAATCTGGAGTTCGCCCTGGGCTACAGCCACCCGATCCTCATCGAGGCCCCTGCGGGCATCACCTTCAAGGTCGAGTCGCCCACGAAGTTCACTGTCGAGGGCATCGACAAGCAGAAGGTCGGCGAGGTCTCCGCGAAGATCCGCAAGCTGCGGAAGCCCGACCCGTACAAGGCCAAGGGCGTCAAGTACGCCGGCGAGGTTATCCGCCGCAAGGTCGGAAAGGCGGGTAAGTAAGCCATGGCATACGGTGTAAAGATCGCCAAGGGTGACGCCTACAAGCGTGCCGCCCTCAAGCGCCGCCACATCCGCGTCCGCAAGCACATCTCCGGTTCGCCGGAGCGGCCGCGCCTGGTTGTGACGCGTTCCAACCGCCACATGGTCGCTCAGGTCATCGACGACGTCGCGGGCCACACGCTCGCCTCGGCATCGACCCTGGACGCCTCCATCCGTGGTGGCGAGGGTGACAAGAGCACCCTGGCCAAGCAGGTCGGGGCCCTGGTCGCCGAGCGCGCCAAGGCCGCAGGCGTCGAGGCCGTCGTGTTTGACCGCGGTGGCAACCAGTACGCCGGGCGGATTGCCGCTCTGGCTGACGCCGCCCGTGAAGCCGGGCTGAAGTTCTAAGCCCCGGTTCCTACGCACAGCGGACGTAACAGAGAGAGGTAAATCCAATGGCTGGACCCCAGCGCCGCGGAAGCGGTGCCGGTGGCGGCGAGCGGCGGGACCGGAAGGGCCGTGACGGCGGCGCCGCAGCCGAGAAGACCGCGTACGTCGAGCGTGTCGTCGCGATCAACCGCGTCGCCAAGGTCGTGAAGGGTGGTCGTCGCTTCAGCTTCACCGCGCTGGTCGTGGTGGGCGATGGTGACGGCAGCGTCGGTGTCGGTTACGGCAAGGCCAAGGAAGTTCCCGCGGCCATCGCCAAGGGCGTTGAAGAGGCCAAGAAGAGCTTCTTCAAGGTTCCGCGTATCCAGGGCACCATCCCTCACCCGATCCAGGGCGAGAAGGCTGCGGGCGTCGTTCTGCTCAAGCCTGCTTCCCCCGGTACCGGTGTGATCGCCGGTGGCCCGGTGCGCGCCGTTCTGGAGTGCGCCGGCGTTCACGACATCCTGTCGAAGTCGCTCGGTTCTTCGAACCCGATCAACATCGTGCATGCGACCGTGGCGGCCCTCAAGGGCCTGCAGCGTCCCGAGGAGATCGCGGCTCGCCGTGGTCTGCCCCTCGAGGACGTCGCCCCCGCGGCTCTGCTTCGTGCACGTGCGGGAGCGGGTGCGTAATGGCTCGCCTCAAGATCACGCAGACGAAGTCGTACATCGGCAGCAAGCAGAACCACCGCGACACGCTGCGTTCGCTCGGGCTCAAGCGCCTGCACGACGTAGTTGTCAAGGAGGACCGCCCCGAGTTCCGCGGAATGGTTCACACCGTCCGCCACCTCGTGACGGTTGAGGAGGTTGACTGACATGGCGGAGAACAGCCCGCTGAAGGCCCACAACCTCCGGCCTGCCCCGGGCGCCAAGACCGCCAAGACCCGTGTGGGTCGTGGCGAGGCGTCCAAGGGTAAGACCGCAGGCCGTGGTACCAAGGGTACGAAGGCTCGTTACCAGGTTCCGGAGCGCTTCGAGGGTGGCCAGATGCCCCTCCACATGCGTCTCCCGAAGCTCAAGGGCTTCAAGAACCCGTTCCGCACGGAGTACCAGGTCGTGAACCTGGACAAGCTCGCGACGCTCTACCCCGAGGGTGGAGAGGTCACGGTGGCCGATCTGGTCGCCAAGGGCGCTGTGCGCAACAACCACCTCGTCAAGGTCCTCGGACAGGGCGAGATCTCCGTGGCACTGCAGGTTTCGGTTGACGCCGTTTCCGGCTCCGCCAAGGAGAAGATCGGTGCCGCAGGCGGCACCGTCACCGAACTCGTCTGAGACAACACGGACAAGTCGGTGGTCTGAACATCCGACCGGGGATGCCTCTCATATGGGGCATCCCCGGTTGGTCGTTCCTAGGGGGGCATGTCCGCCGGTAAGGTGGCGTCCACTGTTGCTGTGGTACGTCCTGGGCAAACGTCCGGGAACCATTGACTGTTACCTAATCGTCGATCCTCAAGACCGTCACCTCTACGCATTGCGCGGGGGTCGCAGGAGGCACCGTGCTCACCGCGTTCGCCCGGGCGTTCAAGACGCCCGACCTGCGCAAGAAGCTGCTCTTCACGCTCGGCATCATCGTGCTCTACCGTCTCGGGGCGCACATTCCCGTTCCGGGGGTGAGCTACGAGAACGTCCAGATTTGTGTTGATCAGGCAAGCAAGGGCAATAACAGCCTCTTCGGCCTGGTGAACATGTTCAGCGGTGGTGCACTGCTGCAGATCACGATCTTCGCGCTCGGCATCATGCCGTACATCACGGCCAGCATCATTCTTCAGTTGCTGACCGTCGTCATCCCCCGGCTGGAAGCCCTCAAGAAGGAGGGACAGTCGGGCCAGGGCAAGATCACGCAGTACACGCGTTATCTGACCGTGGCGCTGGCGATCCTCCAGGGCACCGGCCTGGTGGCAACCGCCCGCAGTGGGGCACTGTTCAGCGGCTGCCCTGTCGCCGACCAGATCGTCCCCAACCAGTCGATCTTCACGACCGTCGTGATGGTGGTCACCATGACCGCGGGAACTGCCGCCGTCATGTGGCTCGGTGAGATCATCACCGACCGCGGCATCGGCAACGGCATGTCGATCCTGATGTTCATCTCGATCGCTGCCAGCTTCCCCGGCGCCCTGTGGGCCATCAAGGAGAGCGGCAAGCTCGCCGACGGCTGGATCGAATTCATCACAGTCATCCTGATCGGCTTCGTGATGGTCGGCCTCGTCGTCTTCGTCGAGCAGGCCCAGCGCCGGGTTCCGGTGCAGTACGCGAAGCGGATGATCGGCCGCCGGTCGTACGGTGGTACGTCCACCTACATCCCGTTGAAGGTGAACCAGGCGGGTGTGATTCCTGTCATCTTCGCCTCTTCGCTGCTCTACATCCCGGCTCTGATCGTCCAGTTCTCCAACTCCACTGCGGGCTGGGCTACCTGGATCCAGGACCACTTCGTCAAGGGCGACCACCCGTACTACATCGCGACGTACTTCCTGTTGATCGTGTTCTTCGCCTTCTTCTATGTGGCGATTTCGTTCAACCCCGAGGAAGTCGCCGACAACATGAAGAAGTATGGTGGCTTCATCCCGGGTATCCGGGCTGGTCGACCTACTGCCGAGTACCTGAGCTACGTGCTCAACAGGATTACTTGGCCGGGCTCGCTGTACCTGGGTCTGATCGCTCTGGTGCCGACGATGGCGTTGGCAGGCTTCGGCGGTGCGAACGCGAACTTCCCGTTCGGTGGGACAAGCATCCTGATCATCGTGGGTGTTGGTCTCGAAACCGTGAAGCAGATTGAGAGTCAGCTCCAGCAGCGCAATTACGAAGGGTTCCTCCGCTGATGCGAATCGTCCTCGTCGGGCCGCCCGGTGCCGGCAAGGGAACGCAGGCTGCGTACCTTGCCAAGAACCTGTCGATTCCGCACATCTCCACGGGCGACCTCTTCCGCGCCAACATCAGCCAGGGCACCGACCTTGGCAAGCAGGCCCGCGCCTACATGGACGCGGGACAGCTGGTGCCGGACGAAGTCACCATCGGAATGGCCAAGGACCGCATGTCCCAGCCGGACGCCGTGAACGGCTTCCTGCTCGACGGCTTCCCGCGCAACGTGGGGCAGGCCGAGGCGCTTGACGAGATGCTCAGGAGTGAGAGCGTCAAGCTGGACGCGGTTCTCGACCTGGAGGTCCCCGAGGACGAGGTGGTCAAGCGCATCGCGGGCCGCCGCATCTGCCGTAACGAGAGCGCTCACGTCTTTCACGTGACGTACAACCCGCCGAAGGCCAGCGGCGTCTGCGACGAGTGCGGCGGCGAGCTGTACCAGCGCGACGACGACAGCGAAGAGACGGTTCGTACGCGGCTCGAGGTCTACCACACGCAGACCGAGCCGATCATCGACTACTACAGGGCCCAGGGCCTGGTGGTCACGATCTCCGCGCTCGGCAAGGTCACCGATGTGACCGAGCGGGCCATGGAGGCTCTCAAGAGCTCCGACGAGGGCTGACGCCCCCGCGTTCCACTGCAGCCGGCCGCGGGGGCGCCGGGGGCCCCGGGCGCCCGGTTTGGGCCGGTAGGGGGGTTCGGCCCCCCCCCCCCCCCCCCAACAACCCCCCCGCCAGTCCAAACCCCCCCGCCAGGGCGAAGGCCACGCACTCCC